>JBEKFB010000204.1:0-10380 GCA_050013535.1 Bryobacteraceae bacterium
GAGCTGTAGGCGAGCATGCGCTTGATATTCGGCTGGGTAAGCGCGGCGAAATTGCCGACGATCATGGTGAGCAGCGCGCAACTCCAGACGAAAGGATCCCACTTCGCCACAATCGGATCGAAGGCCGTGATAAACACGCGCACCAGCACCGCGAACGCGGCAGCCTTCGGTCCCGCGGACATAAACGCGCTCACGGGAGCGGGCGCGCCCTGGTAAACGTCGGGGGCCCAGATCTGGAACGGCACTGCCGACACCTTGAAAGCGAAGCCCACAAACATAAGAGCGGCGGCAACACCAGCGAGGTTCATACCCCGTCCCGCTTCGAGTGCCGCGCGGATGCCTGGCAGGCTGGTGGTGCCGGTGGCGCCGTAGATCCACGCAATGCCGTAAAGCAGAAACGCCGTGGCGAATGAGCCCAGCAGGAAATACTTGATGGACGATTCGTTGTTGCGCTTGTCGTCGCGCAGAAAATCGGCAAGAACATAGGTGGCGATCGAGGAGATTTCGAGGCCGATGAAAACCATGATCAGCTCGTTCGCCGAAACCATGACGCACTGGCCCACCAGCGAAAACAGAATCAGCGCGTAGTATTCGCCTGTGTTGGCCCGCTCGCGCTGCAGATACTGGAAAGATTGCAATACAGACAGGAAGCCGACGCCAATGACGAGAATCCGGAAGAACGTGGCGTAGCCATCCACGATAACCAGGCCGCCAAAAGCCGGGCCACCATTCTTGAAGGCGATCACCGATCCGACAGCCGCTGCCGCGAGCGCGATCAATGAGAAATAGCCCAGGCCGTTGCGGCTCCTGCGGTTCCCCATGGCCGCTTCGAGCAGCATGATGATCGCGCCGGCCACGGTAAGGATCAGCTCCGGCAGCAGGCGGACATAATCGGCGCCGGACGGCATGAAGTTAACGGGCAACGCGAGCCTCCAGCACCGCATGCGCCGGCGGCGTTCGCCGTACGTGAATCTCCAGATTCGTTCGCGTCTTTTCGAGAATCCCCGCGGTGGAGGTGGTGATGGACGGCATGAAACTCTGCGTGAAGCAGCCCATCCAGACCATCATCACGATGAGCGGAACGATGCAGGCCCATTCGCGCAGATTCAGATCGTACATGTGATGCTGGAGGTCGGCCGAGGCGCGGCCGAAGAACACACGCTGATACAGCCACAGCATGTAGCACGCGGAAAGAATCACGCCGATGGCCGCGAAGACCGCCCACTTGAAATCCGCCAGCGCGGCGCCCTGCAGCACCAGAAACTCACCGACGAAATTGTTCAGCATGGGCAGACCGATGCTCGCCAGCATGGTGATCATGAACGCGCGCGCGAGACCGGGGGCCACCGCGGCCACTCCGCCGTACGCCGATATTTCGAGCGAGTGCCGGCGTTCGTTGAGAAAGCCGACCAGAAGAAACAGCGCACCGGTTGAAATGCCGTGATTCAACATCTGGTACACCGCGCCGTCCATGCCAGCCTGTGTGAAAGAGAACAGGCCCAGTACGACAAAGCCAAGATGGCTGACCGACGAGTACGCCACCAGCTTCTTCATGTTCGGCTGCACCATGGCCACGAGCGCGCCGTAGATGATTCCGATAATGGCCAGCGTCACGATCCACGAAGAGCACTCGTGCGCGGCGGCCGGGAACAGCGGAAGGCAAAAGCGCAGCAGTCCGTAAGTGCCCATCTTCAGCATTACGGAGGCCAGCATTACCGAGCCCGCTGTGGGAGCTTCCACGTGAGCATCGGGCAGCCACGTATGCAGCGGGAAGAGGGGAACCTTGATCGCAAACGCGATGAAGAACGCCAGGAACAGCAGCAACTCAGCCTGCGAACTCAGCCCTAACTGGCCAACCTGGAACTGGCGGAGAATCTCGACGTAATCGAACGTGCCGCCTGCCTGGTTGTAGAGATAGATGATCGCGCCCAGCATCAGCACCGAGCCGGCCATCGTGTACAGGAAGAACTTCACGGCGGCGTAGATACGACGATCGTAGCCCCAGACGCCGATCAGAAAATACATGGGGACCAGCGCGACTTCCCAGAACACGTAGAACAGGAACAGGTCGAGTGAGCAGAAGACGCCGATCAGGCCGAACTCCAGCAACAGCAGGAAGGCGTAGAATTCCCTGACGTGCTTGTCGATGTAGCGCCAGGACAGCAGCACGCAGATGGGCGTGAGCAGCGTGGTGAGAAGGATGAGCCAGAGGCTGACGCCGTCAATGGCCATGTGGAACCAGAATGGCGCGATCAGACCGAGCGAGACGGCGAAGACGATGAGGGATGTGCCCAGCGCGAACAGGCGGCTCAGGCCGGGAATGTCTTTCGGCAGCAGAATCGCCACCAGGAAGGCCAACAGCGGGAGCGCCAGCACCACGGTGAGCAGGTTCATCGCGCGCCTCCCAGTCCCACGGCCAGCAGGAGCAACACGGACCCCAACACCACCCACGCGGCATAGCTTCTGATATACCCGGATTGCGCGAGCCGCATCACCGCGCCCATTCCTTTCGCGCGCGCGCCAACGCCGTTGACCGCGCCGTCGATCACCGATGCGTCCATGCCTCGCCACAGCACCGTTCGTGAACCATCCACCAGCGGCCGCACGATGAGCGCGTCGTACACCTCGTCAACTTCGTACTTGTTCAGCACCAGCCGATAGAGGCCACCGAGGGCGTTAGCGAATTTGCCGGGGAGATCGGGCGCCTTCACATAGAAGACCCAGGCCAGCAGAATGCCCACCATTCCCACACCGGCTGACGTCCACACCAGCACGGGATTCTCGCCGCCGGTTTCGGGAAACATTGGCTCCAGCCAACGCGGTATGTTGATGAAGCCGCCGCCGAGCGCGAGCGCGGCCAGCACCATCAGCGGACCGGTCATGATGAGCGGCGATTCGTGTGGGTGCTTATCGCCGCGGTACTCTCCGGTGAAGGCCATGAACCAGGCGCGGAACACATAGAATGCGGTGAGCCCGGCGGTGAACACACCTACCCAGTAGATCCATGGCGCGCGTCCATAGGCGGCAGAGAGGATGGCGTCCTTGCTGAAGAAGCCGGAGGTGAAGGGGAAGCCGGAAATGGCAAATGACGCGCAGAGCAGCGTGATCGCCGTCAACTTCATGTGCTTGTACAGGCCGCCCATTTTGCGCAGATCCTGCTCGCCGTGCAGGCCATGGATAACCGCGCCCGCTCCGAGGAAGAGCAGAGCTTTGAAGAAGGCGTGCGTCATGACGTGCCAGATGCCTGCGGAAAACGCGCCGACGCCCGCGCCCAGGAACATGTAGCCGAGCTGCGAAACCGTCGAATAAGCGAAGACCTTCTTAATGTCGAACTGGGTGAGGCCGATGGTTGCGGCAAAGAATGCTGTGGCGAGGCCGATGCCCGCAACCCAATCCATGGCGATTGGCGCGTGCAGGAAAAGTGCGTGTGAGCGGACAACCATGTAGACACCGGCAGTGACCATGGTGGCCGCGTGAATGAGTGCGGACACGGGCGTGGGACCGGCCATGGCATCCGGCAGCCACACATACAGCGGAAGCTGCGCGGACTTGCCGCACGCGCCGACGAGCAACAGCAGGCAGATCGTGGTCAGAATGCCGTAGCCCGCCTCTTTGGGCATGCCCGCAGCGCCGTTAAACACCTGGCTGAAGTCGAGCGATCCAAATTGCCGGAATATGAGGAACATCGCCAGCGAAAAGCCAAAGTCGCCGATTCGATTTACGATGAATGCTTTATTCCCCGCAGTGGTGGCGAAGTTCTCGGTGAAATAAAATCCGATGAGCAGATAGCTACAGAGCCCCACGCCTTCCCAGCCCACAAACATCAGCAGGTAATTCGACGCCAGCACCAACGTCAGCATGAAGAACATGAACAGGTTCATGTAGGAGAAGAAGCGGTAGTAGCCGCCTTCGCCGTCCATGTAGCCGATGGCATAGATATGAATGAGAGATCCGATGCCCGTGACGATAAGCAGCATCACCGCCGTGAGCCGATCAACGGCGAAGTCGCAGCCAATGTGGATGGGGCCGCTTTGAATCCATGTGAAATAGTGTTCGCCAATCGCCGTATCGAGCGAACCCGCGCTGAACAAAACCTTCAGCACCCACAGAAACGACAGCAGCACCGAGCCGATGGCCACGGTGTTGATAAGCGCCTTCGGAATGCGGCGGCCAGCGAGCCCGTTAATCAGGAAGCCCGCGAGCGGAAATATGGGTATGAGCCAGAGATTCATCGGTTGTCGCCGGTCAATCCTTCATTGAGCTGATCTCGTCGATTTCGAGGGTTCTGCGGTTCTTGAAAACCGTAAGAATGATGGCCAGGCCCACCGCCGCTTCGGCCGCCGCCACCACCATCACAAAAAAGGCGAAAATATTGCCATCCACGGCTCGCCATTTGTAGGAAAAAGTGATGAACGACAGGTTCACCGCGTTGAGCATCAGCTCGATGGACATGAAGACGGTGATAATATTGCGCCGGTAAAGAAATCCCGCGATGCCCAGGCAAAACAAGATCGCGCTGAGGATGAGATACCAGTTGAGCGGGACGGCGTACGAGGGAGCCATCAATCCATCTCCTTTTTCCCCAGAACGATTGCGCCGATAATGGCGATCAGGATGAGCACCGAGGTCACTTCAAACGGCAACAGATAGCGCGTGAACAGCGGGATGCCGATATCGCGCGGCCCGCCTCCGGAGAAACCTCCGAACCAGACGAGCTGGCTTCGCGGCAGTTGGGCCTGAATCACGAAAGCCACGATGCCCAGGAAAACGGCGATCAGCGGCACGCCCGCAATCTTCACAAGTTGGCGCGTTTTGGTTACTCGCTCCGCGCCCGCGTTCAGCAGCATGATGACGAAGATAAACAGCACCATGATGGCGCCCGCGTAGACAATCATCTGCGCCGCGGCAAGGAACTCAGCGCCCAGCAAGAGATAGAGAACCGCGAGCGCACCCATCACGCCGATGAGCGACAACGCGCTGGAGATGGGATGCGTCTGCACCACCAAATTGATCCCGCACAACAGGGCGATCACGGCGAAGATAATGAACAGGGCGATGTCCATGGCTATCTCGGAAACACAGCCACAACAGCGGCGGTGGCCAGCATCACCACCATGCCGAGCGGAAACATAAACGTCCACGCGAATTTCATGAGCTGGTCATAGCGGAAGCGCGGTAGTGTTCCGCGCACCCAGATCCACACGAAAAGCAGGGCGAGCGTCTTGCCGCAGAACCAGAACAAAGGCATGGCGATCACGTTGATCACCGGAAACACGAACTCGCCGGCCAGAAACAACGCGGCAAGTCCGAACGACGCCAGCGCCACCACCGGGAACGTGAAACGGTCCTTCGGCCGCGCCGGATTCAAACCGGCCCACAACGAAACCAGACCGGCCAGCCCGAAAATGGCGGGTGCTGCATAATCCGACCATGGCGCCGGAAACAGCGGCTCCCATCCGCCGAGAAAGAGCACCGTGGACACGCAGGTCACCGTCACCATGTTGCAGTACTCGGCCATGAAGAACGACGCGAAGTTCATGCTGGAATACTCGGTGTGGAACCCGGCCACTAATTCGTTTTCGGCCTCGGGCAGATCGAACGGAATGCGGTTCGTTTCGGCGAAGGACGCAATTATGAACACGATAAACGCGATGATCTGCAGCGGGAAGGCCTGAAAAATCATCCAGCGCGGAATGAAGCCGAAGAAGTAGCCACTCTGCGATTCCACGATCTCGCGAAAGCTGAGTGTGTTGGCCAGCAGCAGCGGACACGCGATGGCGAGAGCCATAGGCAGCTCGTAACTGATCATTTGCGCGGAGCTGCGCAGTCCGCCGAGCAGTGAATACTTGTTGTTCGACGACCATCCGGCCAGCGCAACACCATACACGCCCACCGCCGACATGGCCAGCACGAAGACCACGCCGATGCGCAGGTCCGTCATCTGCAGCCACGTGTTGATCTGGTGACCGAGCACATCGAGATGGATCTCCGGGCCAAACGGGATGACGCAGATGTTCACCAGCGCGAGTGTCACCGCCAGAAACGGCGCCAGGATGTAGATCAGCTTATTCACGTGCGAAGGGATCATCCCTTCCTTGGTGATGAGCTTGATCACGTCGGCGAGCGGTTGCAGCAATCCGTGCGGACCAACGCGATACGGACCCGGGCGAAGCTGAATATGCGCGATGACCTTACGCTCAATCCATTGCAGATAGGCCAGCGTGGTCATCAGAACGCTGAATACGATGATGAGTTTGACCAGCGTGACGATGATGTAGGTTAAGTCCATCTGGTTTATGCGGGCCGCGCGTCCGTCATTTTCCCTGATAGAGAGCGCCAGGCGCTTCGAGAACCGTGTTCAGCGTTTTGGAATAGCGTCCAAGCGAACCCGACGTATACAGCGTGTCGCCCGCGGAATGAATCAACTCGGGCCGGATGCTGGCCGGAACGCGGCCATTCACCGGAGCAGTCTGCGCCGCGCCGCCGGTAGCAACTATAGGCAAAGGAATATTATAGCCGCGCACGTTGCGGCGGATCTCATCGAAAACGTTGTCGGGCAGCCAGACGCCTATATTCGCGCCCAGCTCCTTCGCCAGGAGCCCAATGATTTCGAGATCGGTCTTCGTTCCCATCACCTTCACGGCGGCCTTCTGCTTCTGCACTTCGCCGCAGACGTTGGTGACGGTGCCGTTCTTCTCATAGGCGGAAGCGGCCGGGAACACCACGTCGGCACGAGCCGCAGTTTCGGTGAGGAAAAGATCCTGCACGACGACGAAGGCATTCGCCGCGGCCAGAGACGCACGCTTCAGCGGATTCGCGCCCACCACCCAGAGGACGTCCAGTGAAGATTCGGCGAGGATCTGATCGAGAGCCAAGCCTGGCTGTGCCACCGCGCTGTATCCGGCGCCAAGATCGGGCAGCAGGCCCATATCGGACGCGCCGCGCGAGTTCGAGTAATCCACCAGCGGTACGTACTTCACCGGAATGCCCAGCGAATCGGCAAACGCCACCAAGCGGCGGACGGCTTCGCCCTTTATCGAATCGCCGTACACGACAACCAGTTCAGGCTCGGCCCTGAGTTTGTCTCGAAGCTGTTCGAGAGCCTCGATCTCCGTCCCCGCCGCGGCGGTGATGGCGGCCACAGTATAGGCGTTCTCGCGGATGGGCCCCGGTGTCACGCTATAAACATGCGCGCCGTGGTGGCGGAAATTCGCCCGCACCTGGAACGCAAGCATTGGATGCTGCTGCGCCAGATCGTTGGCGACGATCAGCACGGCCTTGCGGCTATAAAGATCTCCAGCGGTGGCAAGGGCCTCGGTGCGGCCACTGAGGGCGTCGAGCAGCGTAGCGATATCACCGGTGCGATGATGATCGATGTTCCCGGTTCCCAGCACCTCGCGCGCGAACTTCTGCAGCAGGTAATTCTCTTCGTTCGTCGTGTGGTTGGAACCAATAACGCCGAAGCTCCCGCCGCGCTGCTTCACTTCGCTAAACTTCTTCGCCACCAGAGTCAGCGCTTCGCCCCAGGAGGCCGGCTCCAGCTTGCCGTTCCGGCGAATCAGAGGCGACTGCAATCGTTCCGGGTGCTGCACGAAATCGAAGGCGTACCGGCCCTTCACGCACAGGAACTCGCCATTGATACCGGAGTGATCGCGATTGTTGCCGCGCATGATCTCGCCGTTGCGAACACCCAGCGTGGTCTTGCAGCCGTCCGCGCAGTGCGTACAGATGGCGCCCACGTGCTGCATTTCCCACGGCCGCGTCTTGTACCGGTACATGCCGCTGGTAAGCGCGCCCACCGGACAAATGTCGATGCACATGCCGCATTCGTCGCAGGCGAGATGATCGCCCTCGTTCGGCACAATCTCGGATATGACGCCGCGGTTCGACACGCCAAGCGCGTTGACTCCCATCCCCTCGTTACAGACGCGCACGCAGCGGTAACACAGGATGCAGCGTGGAGAATCGTAGAATACGACAGGCGACCACTGTGCTTCGTCGACGTGCACCTTTTCCTCGATGAACCGGCTCTCGCCGAGCCCGTAGCGGAAGGTCATGTCCTGCAGTTCGCATTCGCCGCCTTTGTCGCATACCGGGCAATCGAGTGGATGGTTGGTGAGCAGCATCTCCACCATCGATTTACGCGCTTCGTGCACCACCGGCGTGTCCGTGTGCACGATCATGCCTTCGGCCACCGGCGTCGTGCAGCCCACCTGCAGCTTCGGCGTCTTCTCCACTTCCACCAGGCACATGCGGCAGGCCGCCTGCAGCGAGTACCCGTCGTAGTAACAGAACGAAGGAATTTCGATGCCCACGTCTTTCGCCGCGTTGATGAGCAGCGTTCCCGGAGCGGCCTTTATGGCTCTGCCGTCGATAGTTAGGTTTACTAAGTCAGCCATTGAAGTTATACCGCCGCCAGTTCGCGGGCGCCCTCATATGGGCACGGTTGTCCGTGGGCATGCGCTTCGAACTCGGGACGAAACTTTTCGACGAATGACATCATGGGCATGGCGGCAGCGTCGCCGAGGGCGCAGAAGGTCCGGCCCAGCATGTTCTTCGCGACGTCGTACATGAGATCGATGTCGGCCTCGCGCCCGCCTCCGTCGTGGAGCCGCACGAGGACTTTTTTCAGCCAACTGGTGCCTTCGCGGCAAGGGATGCACCAGCCGCAGCTCTCGTGCGCGTAGAATCGCATGATGCGCAACATCACGTTCACCATGCAGGTATCTTCGTCCATGATCACCACGCCGCCCGAACCGAGCATGCTTTTCGCCTTGGCGACGGTGTCGTAATCCATGGCGAGGTCGCACTCGTCGGCCTTCAGCACAGGGCACGACGATCCACCTGGAATCACCGCTTTCAGCTTCTTCCCGTTGCGCATGCCGCCGCCCACTTCGTTGATCATGCGCAGCAAATTGAATCCCATGGGCAGTTCGTACACGCCGGGCTTGTTCACATGTCCGGAGAGGCAGAACAGCCGCGTACCGCCGTTCTTCGGAGTGCCCAGGGCCGCAAACGCCGCGCCGCCGTCGCGAATAATAGCCGGTACCGCGCAATATGTTTCAACGTTGTTGAGCACCGTAGGGCACTGCCACGCGCCCACCACCGCCGGGAACGGTGGCTTCAGCCGCGGGATGCCTCGCTTGCCCTCGATGGAATCGAGCAAAGCGGATTCCTCACCGCACTCGTACGCGCCCGCGCCGGTATGCGTGTACAGATGAAAGGCCCAGCCGCTGCCCATCACGTTGTCGCCGAGAATGCCGCGCGCGTAAGCTTCGTCGATGGCGCGGTCCATGATCTCGATCAGATATCGATATTCACCGCGAATGTAGATGTAGCCGGCATGCGAATCGATGGCGCGTCCGGCGATCATCATGCCCTCGATGAGCTGGTGCGGGTCGTTCTCCATCAGCACTCGGTCTTTGCAGGTGCCTGGCTCGGATTCGTCGGCGTTGCAGATGACGTACTTCGGCTTGGGCGAATTCCGTGGCACGAAGCTCCACTTGAGGCCGGTCGGGAAACCCGCGCCGCCGCGGCCGCGCAGATTGGAAGTCTTTACCTCTTCGATGATCTGCTCGGGCGTCATCTCCAGCACTTTGCGAAATGCCGAATAGCCATCGCTGCCGAGATACGTATCGAGCGACGCGCTGTTGGGAAGTTCGAAGCGCTTCGTGAGCACTTTCACTTCAAGCGGGCTGGTTGCGTTGTAGAGCATCGTCTATCGAGAGTTCCTCATTGCTTCGCGTGCAGCGCGCGCAGATCGTCAATCAGCTTATCCAGCTTCTCCGGCGTCACGTCGTGGTGAAAATCGAAATTCACTTCCACGGCCGGCGCCCAGGAACAGGCGCCCATGCACTCCACTTCTTCGAGGGAGAACAGGCCATCCGGCGTTACTTCCTTGTTGCCGATGCCCAGCTTTTTCTTGGCGTGTTCGTAGAGCTGTTCGCCGCCCACCAGCAGGCAACTGATGTTGGTGCAGCGGCTTGCGATGGAGCATCGAATAATAGCCGACAACTTCGTCCACCTGCAGAGGCTGTACTCCGCACCGCCGCGCCACTTCCGCGATCAGTTCGCTGGTGACCGCGCCGGTTTCGTCCTGCGCGTAGAGCAGCATGGGCACCACGGCGGAGCGCTGCCGTCCGGCCGGATAGATTTTCAGAAGCTTCTCGAACTTCGCTTCAAGCTGTGGCGAAAAGGTCATTGGTTCGTCTTCTGGTTAGACAGCAAGGAACGTCTCAACGGTCCACGTCCCCCAGCACGAAATCCATGCTGCCCATGGACGCGATGGTGTCCGCGATCAGGGCGCCTTCGATCATCGCCGGAAGGCTCTGCAGATTTCCGAAGCTCGGCGTGCGCATGTATACGCGCCAGGGATGCGAC
>JBEKFB010000205.1:0-9311 GCA_050013535.1 Bryobacteraceae bacterium
CATCGCCTTTGCCGGAGAGAACGATCATACCGCTGGCGTTTTGCGAGACGGCGACGAGGTCGAGGTTGCGGTCATGATTCAGATCGGCGGCCGCGAGATAATCAGGCAGGAGGGGAAGCGGGAGCGGCGTGACGGATGACTGATGGAAGCTTGTGCCGGTGTTGAGCAGCGCGGAGATGCTGCTGTTGGCGACCGAGACGTATCCGCGATTCGCCACGGCGAGGTCGGGATGCCCATCGTTATTGAGGTCGACGGCGAGAATCGACGACGGGATGCTCTGGCTGTCGCCACCGGTGGCATATGAGACCGGCGTGCCGAACGTGCCGTTGCCGTTGCCGGTCAATACGGAAATGATGGCGGAGGACTGGCTAGCGGCAGCAAGATCAGTTTTGCCATCGTCATTGAAATCGGCCGCCGCGAGCGACGCGGGATTCGGACCCGCCTGGATCGACGTGGCCGTTTGAAAGGTCCCGTTGCCGTTGCCGAGCAGAATGGCGACACTACCGGGTCCCGATCCGTCGGTTGCCGGATTACTCGCGGCCAGGTCGAGTTTGTGGTCGCCGTTGAAGTCGGCCACGACGATGGTGGAATTGTCGGGATCTGGCGAGAAACCAGTGGAGAACTGATTGGTGCTCAGAACCGAGCCGTCGCTGTTGAGCAGCTCAAGGCGACGCAAGCGGCGCTGGCTCCGAGGTGGCTAATGACCCCAGGTTGCTGTACCACCACTCGATCCCGCAGAGCTGTTGGAGGTACTCCTGGACCGTGAAGCCGCTCGGCACCGTCACCTGCTGAGGTTTTTGAAGGCACTTACTGTAGCGCCATAACTCCGCGCCGGGAACGCCAAAAACCTCCGTGTAAATGACTTGATAACGATAGGTGCAGCCGGTAGCTTTCGAGGTGACGGTGAACTGAAGCAGCGCCCCGCCGTTGGCGGGCTGTAGTTTACCGCAGGGTGCGCCGAGCGCAAAGCCATGGAGCGAAAGCCACAGCCATCCACACCATCCAAATCGCTTAAATCGCTGCCTTACCACTCCGAACCTCTGGTTCCGCTCCGGCTCAGACAATATACACCTTAATTCGATGTCACTTCAAGGCCGCGAGGATGCCCCGGGAACCGCCTTCGCCCATGCGGCGTCCAATCCCTCCAGGACGGGGTTACGACGGGGTGGAATCCGCCCATGGATTCGGGTATCCTTTAGCCAAAGGAAGGCGTAGCAATGCTGTCGAGTGTGCTGGTTACCGCTCTGACGGGGATTCTTTTCCAGAGCGTGCCGGGCGCCGGTGGGGGAACCGTCGCCAGGAAATCCGCTTCCGATGAACTGAAGCCGCTGGATCAACCCGCGGCCTCCGCCCTGCCAACCAAACAACTGCCGCCGGAGCAGATGGGCGACATCTTCATGGCGCGGAAACGGTTCCGCGAAGCGCTTGAGGAATACGAGCGATGCGATCAGAATTCCGCCGTGATCGCCAACAAGACGGGCATCGCTTACCATCAACTGCTGGACTTCCGGAACGCCATGCTGGAGTACCGGCGCGCGACAAAGCTGGACCGGCACTACCCGGAAGCTTTCAACAATCTGGGAACCGTCTATTACAGCCGCAAGAGCTACCGCCGGGCCATCCATCTTTATAAGACCGCGCTGCGCATCTCGCCGAACTCGGCCACCGTGTATAGCAACCTGGGGAGCGCCTATTTCTCGATGCGCCGTTTTCCCGATGCCATCGGCGCTTACCAAAAAGCACTGTCGCTCGATCCAAATGTCTTTTCTCATGCCTCCACCACGGGTGTCCTGCTGCAGGAACAGACCGTGGAAGACAAGGCGCTGTTCCATTACTACATGGCGCGCATCTACGCTCAGGCGGGCATGAACGACCAGGCGCTGCAAAACATTCGCAAGGCGCTGGAAGAGGGGTTCAAGGATCGCCAGAAGTTCATCGACGAGCCGGAGTTCGCCGCGCTGAAGGGAAATCCCGAATTCGTAGAGTTGATGAAGAAAGAGCAGCGTGAGTTGTAGGCGGACCCGAGGTCTGTCGCAAAGTCTGCTGTCGATCGCTGCCGCCGCTTTCGTGCTCTGCGCGAGCGCTTGCCGGCAAAGTCCCATGCGGGGTGTCCCGTCCCTTGCCATTCTTCCGTTCGACAATCTGACGCCGGGTGGCGGTGCAGACTGGCTCGCTGCCGCCGGACCCGCCCTACTCGATTACGAGCTTTTCGCAGGCAGAGGCCTCGCGGCGTTCACGGCCGGCGATGTGAACGATGCTCTCGGCGTGCACGCGAGCTCGTACCTGTACACGCGGTTTCGAGTGAACGCGGGTACGCTGGTGCTGGATGCCGAAATTGAGGATTCGGCCAGCAATCGAATCACTAAGCGATGGTCGTTTCGCGAGGCCGATTCGTCCGAGGGCGCGCTTGCCGCGGTGAACGCGCTCAGCCGATCGCTGGCATCCGGGGCTGTTCCGATCGATGCAAGATTAGCCCCAGCGTTGGGGCCGTACGGTGGGGCGCTGGCGGAAACCGACGTGAAAGCTCGCGCGGCATTGCTCGATCAGGCGGTCCAGCTTGCACCCGAGTTTATTCCCGCGTGGCTGTCGCGGATTGAACTTGGGATTCAGGCGCATGATGCCGGTGCGGCGGGCGAGATTTCCGTGGCGACGCACTTTGCCGGTCGAATGGATCAGGCGAGATTGCGATATTTATCGGCGATGCTGTCCGGCGATCCGGCGGCGCGGATTGCAGCGCTGTCGGATTTGACCCGGCTCGCGCCGATGCACGCGAATGCATGGCAGACGCTGGCGGAGTTGGAGACGAGTGTCCGCAGTTTCCCCAACGCCGCGGTGGCGTGGACCGCTGTAACGCGACTGCAACCGTGGAACGACAATGCCTTTAATCAGCTTGGATATTGCCGGGCTTGGGCGCATGATGCGAACGGGGCTGAGAGCGCGCTGGCTGAGTATCAACGGCTCGTTCCGCTGGATCCGAATCCGCTTGATTCGCTCGGTGAGGTCCAGTTTTTCTTCGCGCGATATGCGGACTCCGAGGGATCTTTCCTGAAGGCGCACCAGAAAAGTCCGGCTTTTCTGTCGGGGATGGATCTATTGAAAGCGGCCGAAGCTCGGCTTATGACGGGCGATGGCGCGAGCGCGGATCGGCTCTTTCAGCAGTTTCTGGCATGGCGGCGGAACGCGATGCGCGATCCTCTTCTGCCGCTTTGGAAAGCGCAGTGGGATTTTCTGTATGGACGGCGGCGGCAGGCGATGGCGGAGATCGCCGGGGTACTGCCAGAGTTTTCCGGCGAAGTTCGATCGCGTGCGGAAGCGCAGTATGCGTTCTGGCTGTTTGCCAGCGGCGACTCAGCGGGCGCGCGCACTCATGCCGACGAGGCGCTTCACGATGCGCAGACTCCCGGATCTCGCGAGGCGGCCGTTATGTGCCGCTTCCTGGCATTCCCGTCCGCGCCTCCGGCTGAATGGACCACTCGTGCGACTACGGTGCTGGGCGGCGCGCCTCCGCAATTCCGCGAAACGGCCCTCGGTTATGCGCTGGTCCTGGATCGTCACCCTGCGGAAGCGGTTCCCGTGCTGGCGCGAGTCTTTGCTTCCACTGCTCCGGGCGAGGACGGCCAGCAAAGAGCGATGCTGATTTCGGCGTTGTCGGCGGCGGGGAAGGGCGAGGCTACGAAAAGGCTGCTCTGGCCTATGCCGATGCCGATCAGCTCAAACGAGGCGGTGTTTTCGGCCCTGGTCTTTCCTCGCTGGCTAGCGTGGACGGGACAGGATGCGCGATTCCACGCATTATCCGGCGATTTGCATCTTGTGTTTGAATAATAGGCGAGGTGCAGTCGGAAATGAAAACGCTGGGATCTGAAGCTGATCGTGGCCGGAGCTGGCTCTGACAACTAACCGAACGGATGCAGTGGGCGGTGGTGTGCTTACCACTGCATATTCGCGGGCGCGGGATCGAAATCGTATCCGCGGCGCTCCACCGTCAGCAGCTTCTGCTGCTGCTTCGCGATGTACATGCGGCGGTCGGCCTCGCTGAGAAGCTGCTCGGCGTCGGCGCCATCTTCGGGATAAAACGAATGGCCGATGCTGAGCGAGAGGATGTCTTCCTTGCACACTTCGCGGCCCGCTTCGAGGGCGGCGGTACGCAGACGCTGCAGCGTGGGGCCCAGCGAATCGAGGCGGACGCCAGGCATCACCAGAACGAACTCGTCGCCACCCATTCGCGCGACGTAATCGTACTCGCGGCAGCATTCCTTGAATTTGGTAGCCACGATGCGCAGAATGCGGTTGCCTTCCAGGTGGCCAAAGCGGTCGTTCACTTGTTTGAAGCCGTTCAGATCGCACACCAGCACCGCGAGCGGCGATTCCTGCCGGCGGCAGCGCGAGATCTCGGCATCCAGATGCAGGAACAGCGACCGCGCATTCGGCAGGCTGGTCATGTAATCGGTGGCGGCGGAGCTTTCCGCCTGCTGATACTTGAGCGCGTTCTCGACGGCAAGGGCCAGTTTGGAAGCGACGGCCATCAGGATTCGAAGATGATCCTTGGTGAAGGCATCGCGCTCGGTGTGATAGAGCGTGAGCACGCTTACCGGCCCCTTCACGCCGACCAGCGGCACCGAGAGCGCGGCGCGCATGGTGGTGATGCGCGTTGAGTCGTTCATGTAGCCGGGCTCGACGGCGGGGTTGCCGTTGATAATGGGCTTGCGATTCTCCGCCACCCATCCCGATAGTCCCTGTCCCATGGGAATCTCGAGGGTCGAGAACAGGCGGTAATTCTCGCCGGTTACATACTCCGGCCGCAGAACATTCTCGCGTTGAACATAGATGGCCAGCGCGTCATAAGGGATCATGCGCTTGAGCCGAATGGAAAGCAGTGACAGCGTCTCATTCAGACTGAGCGAGTTTCCCAGATCCTGGGTGAGCTCGTAAAGATTCTGTACTTCCTGGCGAGCGGCGGCGATGGAAGCAAGAAAATTCACCTGATGGGCGGTGCCGGTTGCGGTGGCCTTGTGTGTCTCGAATCCTGCGGCGGGCGCGTCTCCGCGCTCCACGCGAAGATCGGTGGAGAGGCGGGTGCGCTCCACCTCGACGCTCTTTGCCATTTGCTCCAGTTCGCGGAATCGGCGCTGCAGAACGTTGATCACTTTTGGGTCGAAGCTGACATTGGTCTCGGCCATGACGCGCTTCATGGCTTCTTCGAGTGGAAGCGCGCGCCGGTATTGACGGTCCGATGCAAGAGCGTCAAGGCAATCCACGGCCGCGAGGATTCTCGCTCCGATTGGAATCTCTTCCCCTTTCAGCCCGTCCGGATATCCGCTGCCGTTCCAGCGCTCGTGATGCGAGCGAACGATGGGCGTGACGGGGTAGGGAAATTGCACGCGTTCGAGAATCTCCGCCCCGACCACGGGATGGATTTTCATCTTCTCGAACTCTTCGCGGGTGAGCCGGCCCGGTTTGGAGATGATATGCTCGGGCACCGCCAGCTTGCCAATATCGTGGAGCAGCGAAGCGGCTCTGAGCGCTTCCAGTTCAGCTTCAGTAAGGCCAAGCTCCCTGCCAATTTCGAGCGCATAAACCTGAACGCGCTTCAGGTGATCGTGCGTGGTGTGATCCTTGGCCTCGATGGCCAGCGCAAGCGCTTCAATGGTGCGAAGGTGCAAGGACGCCATCTCTTCGGCATGTTTCTTTTCCGCCTCGATTCGGCCAAGGTACAGATTGTAAGAGCGGTAAACGATGTAAGAGACAGGAACGATGACCAGCGCACTTTGCCAGCCGAATCGCCGTCCGAAGAAGCTGGTGATACCGGCGAGAAGGGCGCCAACCAGGTAATACGGGAACGACCAGAAGTAGCGATCATGCCAGACGCGCAGCAGCGGCTTGCGCTCGGTCAGCCAACCCATGGCCGCCATCGGGAGCGTCGTGGTTGTGAAGAAAACGGTAGCCGCAGCCGTGAGGCTGAGCACGAGCTCCAGGTTCTCTGCACGAAATACATGAGCGCCGAAGGCGTAATTGGTGGCGGCGATGGCCAGAGCAGTGGAGGCGGCGTGAAAAAGAATAACGGCAGGATGATTGCGCTGCCGCCGGTCATACAGATATTGAATAATTGTTGCCGACACTCCAAGGAAAAGCGTTTCCGGCAGCGAGAATTCCAGGACGCCGTAAAGCACGAAGAAGAACAACGGCGAGACCGTACCGTTCACCGAGGACAGCGTCACCTGGAGTCGCGCCGCGACCAGTGCCGCCACCAGATATACCGTGTACCGAAGGCTGTTTTCAGGATGCCAGAAAAGCAACTCGCCGAAGAGCACGAGAGAACCAAGGATCAGAACAGTTGTCGAAAAAACCTTGGTTTTCAAAAGCATGCTATGGGCGTCAGATGCCGTTGGCGGGTACACACTAATCCTCATGGACGTTTTCAGTTCTCTATCGGCCACCCGAGTTCGGCGCATTAGCACACTGGAGTGGTGTAGAGAGGAAAGGTACGAACAGCAGGATAGTACCAGGTGGAATTACCTAATTACGATGCTGTCGAGCGAAATGGCCGGAAAATACAGGCCACGCAGATCGCGATGCCAGATGTCGCCGGTGGCTCGGCGTTCCTGCACGGTGGTGAATCGGTATTCATACAACAGGGCGCGCACGTAACGAGGCGGCGGTCCGCCGAAGGGCGTCCGTTCGAACAGGCGTGTTACTGGCGGAGAGCCTTGCAGCAGACGCACCATGAGATTCTGAAACCACTCATTGCTTTGATAGTTTCCGAGGGCGGCGAACCACATCTGCCAGTCCAGCCGAGGCTGGTGGGGCGCGACCAGTGGCAAGCTGCGCCTCAGATCTCCCGGTTTGAAGCGGAACGAGTAATCGGCCCAATTGAGTCCGTCATTGGAGCCCTGGATGACGATTTCCGGGCGAGCGGTGGTCATCATCGCGAAGAGGCCGTAGCTGTTGACGATGCCGAACGGCTCGGTAACGTGAAGAACATCGTTCAGCGGCGCGGGTGGCTCGCTGCCGTACAGGCGAATGTACTGCGCGATGTTGAGCAGGAGGATAAACACCGTGAGGACTGCGAGCACGATTCTCCAGGGGCGGCGTGGCCGCGCCCACGGTTTGACAGCGATCGGCCGTGGCCAGAAGCGGCGAAGAAACTGATCGTCGAATAACAGCAGGCACAGCCCGAGGGTTAGCCAGTTGAAGAAGGCGTAGTTACCGGTGAGCAGTATCAGGAGCTGCAGACCAACGATGCAAGCTGCGCCGAACATGCGCGGGCGGCGGGGCAGCAGAATCAGGAACGGCGCCCCCAGTTCGACTCCGAGTACCATGGCCGTGGACCCGTGCTGGTACCACATGGGGAGCTGATCCATACACCAGGCGAGCGGCGTCGGCAGCGGTTGCGTGTGATAGTGGAACCCAAGCGCGGTAAGGTTGCGCCAGGTTGGGTCGCCGCTGTTCAGCTTGACTACACCCGAAAAGAACATCAGCCGGAACAGGAGCAGGCGAAAAAGCCAGGTCACCACGCGCGAGCCGCCGAGAAAAATCGCCAGAAAACCGGTTTCGAGGAGCAGATAATCCCACTGGAATGAAAGGAAATCCTGACCGGCGGCGCAAATCGAGAGATACAGGACGAAGAGCGCGGCGAAGCAGAATCGTTGAGCGAAACCGTTGATCGCGATGAAGGCGATGACGATGCCGGCGATGGGTAGCCAGCGGATGGCCGCATCGCTGGAGTTGAACCAGAACAGCGTGGGGACCATTCGCCAGGCCGACGCGCCATAGGCAGTGTGGACAGCCGCAAGGTATCGGTCGACCGGCAGAATGCTCTGTGAGCCGATCAGCCCCTGCGCCTGCACTGCGAAAGACCAGAAGGCGATGAGATAAATGAGAACAAGCAAGCGCGAGAAGACCCACTCAGCGACCTGGAGAGACGCGGGTTGGACGGTTCGGCCATAAAGCAGGCGCGTGGCTCGATAGCCGAAATCACGATGGGATGCGATGAAACGGTAGGCGGCTTCGGTGACGGGGGCGAATCCGGGGGCACGCGCGTAACACCACGAAAGCCAGGCGTAACCGGGCGCGCGGGCAACGATGTCGAAAACGGCTCCTGCCCCGCTCTCCACGGTTCCGTCGGGCATGACGAGCTGCACCGATTTGCCGAACTGTTCCCGCGAGATTTGCGGGAAGTCCGCGCCCATTTCCTGGGAAGGAGCCCAGCGGAAGTGGTCGCCGGTCAGCTCGCGCAGGAAATCCACCCAGATCCGGCAGAAAGTGCAGTGGCCATCGAAGATGACCAGCGGCCCGTCGGTCATGCCCTCAGGATAGCGGGAAGCTACTGCGCCAGCGGGATCTCTGATGTGAATGCTTTGCTTCGGTGGCGGATGGGGAGGAACGTAATGCGGTGCGATGGTGACCGCGACGGGAGATTTGCTGGAATGCCGGCGGATGGCCTGGACGACGGTTCGCTCGACCTCATCCGCGCTAAGCCGCAGCGTGATATGAACGTCGGAACTATCGGCGGCGACCTGGATCTTTTTGGCGGCTGCGGCAAGGTCCGCGCCGTTGGCCGCAGCGGGGGTTTGCTGCATGTACTTCATGGCCATTTTCAGTTCTTTTCGCACGAGTTCACTCAGCTTCGATGCGGAATCCGGGGAATCGGTATCCAGCCCGAGACGTACTTCCAAACCAGTCTTCAGCGAGATGCCCAGATCCATCCCCTGCACGTCATCCAGCATGGGAAAATCAGGCACCAGGCGTCCGGCGAGTTCCTTCGGCGCGGCCGCGAACAGGGCCCACACGTCGTAATCATCGCGGAGCTTCTGCGCGCGCCCGAGCAGCGGATTCGCGGGCGGCGAAGGCCACTCCAGACGGTCGAGCGCGGCAAAAATCGACGGCGCATCACCCAGCAGGAACGTATGGTCATCCAGCAGCGTCATGGCCATGTCGCCGTCGGTCATCTGCCGGTAGACGCGCTTGTGCTTGTACGATTGCGTGCGGACACCGTGCACGTTCGCCATCATATGTTCCAGCTCGCCGGCGCCGAAGCGGCCGCTAACGCGAATGAGCACGGGGGCTTGTTTGTCCTCGGCATCGTCCGGCTGCTTTCCCGGCGATGCAATCAATGCCTCGTCAATTTGCTTGAGCATTGCGGAATAGGGCATCGCGTTGAGCCCGGTTTGCGTGACCTGCGGCTGCAGCGCCCGGCCGATTTGGCTTTCCTGGATGTTATGCCAGTGAATACCGATGAACGCCTTCGTATCCGGCGGCGCGAATTGCCACATCGTGGCGGCATCCTGCGCGCGAAGTGGGCCACACGCGGCAAG
>JBEKFB010000206.1:0-7903 GCA_050013535.1 Bryobacteraceae bacterium
TCCATCCAATAGAAGGTCTGCGCGGAGCCCATGGAGAAGGTGAAATCCGGATATTCGCGCATCAGGTCGAGCGCGCTGCGGAAAGTGTTGCGGACCACCTCCACTGTTTCCGTCCACGGCCACAGCCAGGCCATATCGATGTGCGAGTTGCCGGTGGCGCGTATGGTGAATTGCTGCAGCCAGGGCCGAAGAGGTTCCAGTTTCGTCTGGGCGTTACGCAGGGAGTTGTCGAAGGCGGCCTGATCGCCGCGATCCAGAGCGGTCATGTCGACGGCCTTTACGGCCGCATCGAGCGCCTGCTCGCGTGCCACCTGATCTTGCTCGTAGGCATGAACCACCGGGTATGCCGACAGAATCTCCATCCGAAGCAAACCGGGATCAGGACGTGCAGATGGCGGCTCTATCAACAGGCGCGCGCGCGTCAGCGTGACGTCGGTATCGCCGACATCCACGCGAATCGCGATGAGGAATTTCTGGCCGGGTTGTGCGGATTCGGTGATCGGAATCGGCTGGAGCATGTCTGAATCGACTCGTCCCACGATGGACGCGTTCGAGAAGACCGTGAGCATCACCTGACTCCAACTGTCGAATCCGAGATCGAGCTTGAGACGACCGCCGCGAATATCGTAACCAGAGACGGTCGAAGGCAACTCCACACTGCGCCGGAGCACGCAGGCGCCATGCCAATGATCTCCGGCCTTCACCTCGGACCAGCCCGAATCATCGGGCGACGGGTCCTCCGGGTGGGCCACATCGGTATGGAAACGCCAGGAGGAAAGCGCGACGACGCCGGTGGCCTCCAGCCGGTCGAGTACTGGCTTCCACGTCGCGGGTGGAGCGGACGTTTGGGCTCGCAGAGTCCAACAGGCAAGGAGGACGACAGCAGGTAAGAATCGTCGCATGGTGATGGCGTTTCCAGCATACTCCCCGGAGTGCCGGGCTCGAAGGCCTCGCGCAACCCTTCAGCACCGCAAAACATCCTCCCATTTAATGTTCTTTTGACGAACTCTTTATGCCTTCTTTATATGCTTTCCCTTAATTTCGTAGGCAGTGGCTACCAGTCATCAGGAGCCCGTTACTCCTCTTCGCCTCGGCGCGCAGCTCGATCATTATCGAATCGAGGGTGTGGCAGCCCGCAGCGGCATGGCCTCAATATTCCGGTGCACGGACACGCGCACTGGCGCGAAGGTTGCCATCAAGGTGCCGCACCCGGCCATGGAAGACGACCCGCAGCTGTTCCATCGCTTCCAGCGCGAGGAAGAGATCGGGAAGGATCTGAATCATCCATCTGTAATGAAGGTGCTCACTGACGAGCATCGCAGCCGCCCGTACATGGTGATGGAATGGGTTGACGGCCGTCTCCTCCGCGACGTCATGCGCGGACGGGAGAAGATGCCGATCGAACGTGCCGTACGCATCGCCGTGGGCATCTGCAGCGCACTCGATTACATCCACAGCCGGGGTGTCGTGCACCGGGACCTGAAGCCCGAGAACATAATGATCGACGCGCAGGACCGCGTGAAACTGATCGACTTCGGCATAGCCGGATGGACCCATCCCAGCCGGTTGACCTTTCGCCGGCTTGCCGACATCATGGGTACGCCCGATTACATCGCGCCCGAACAGGTGGAGGGCGGCCGCGGCGATGCGCGCAGCGATCTGTACGCGCTGGGCGTGATTCTTTATGAAATGCTGACGCGGCAAACACCGTTCTTTGGCCCGAACGCTTTTGCGATTATGAACGACCGGCTTCAGCACAATCCCATCCCGCCGCGCGAGATCGAACCTGCTGTGACACCCGAATTGCAGGAGATCGTTTATCGGGCCATGGAACGCGAACCGCGGCGACGCTACGCCTGCGCGCTCGATTTCGCGCGCGATCTGGAGAATCCCGAGGGCGTGGAGGTTTCCGCGCGCACGGAGCTGCGCGAGTGGAGCTGGCGCCGCACACCGTTATGGAAGCGAGTGCTGTCCTATTCGCTGCTCGCCCTGATTCCGCTGACGATCTTCGGGTTGCTGGTATACGCGGCGAGACACGCCTAAACAATCGCCCTACCTCAGCTTGCTCAACGCGAATGCGCACGCCCCAACTGCTACGGCTTCGCTGGTGCCGAGGCGTGAAAGCCCAACGGCGGTGCGGGGAAGCGGATCGTACTTCATTGTTCGCGATGTGCCCGGCACGCTGATTTCGCGTGTTTCGCCGCGCAGGAACGCCTCGCGCTGCGTGGGATCTTCAATGTTGAATGCGTGCTGGACGAGGCGCCGCTGAGGGTTTCCGCGATTCTCGTAGGTGCCGTTCATAGCGTCAACCAGCGCAGGTAAGAACAATAGATGAGCGCCGGAGATTCCGCCGCCTACCACGGCCAGTCCGTCCACCAGCGTCAATGCCTGCGCAATAGCATCCCCAGCCACTTCGCCGAGCTGCCGGAATGCCTCGACAGCGGCGGCCCGGTCGCCTGCGGCCTGGCCCATGCCGATTTCAAACAGCACTCGCGGTTCGGGAACATCGTCGAGAGCAATGCCGGTCTGCTGCGCGTAGACTCGGCGCACCGCGCGAATGCAGGCTCCCTCCTCCGCGTTGACCGTCGGGTCCAGTTTGTTGCGCAGCAGCCACGCTTCGCCGGCGATGGAATTGTCGCCGGTAAACAGCTCTCCGTTGCGAACGATGCCGCCGCCGAGCCCCGTTCCAATGGTTATGCCGAAGAGATTGTGATAGCGTTTTGGGCTGCCGGCCTGATCGAGCAGTCCATTCACGTAAGGCAGGAATCCGGCAATGGCCTCGCCGTAAACGAACAGGTCGCCATCGTTGTTGATGAAAGCAGGAATACCGAACTTTTCCTCCAGCATGGGACCCAGCGGCACGCCTCCGCGAAATCCTGGCATGTTCAGCAGGTCGCCAATAATGCCCAGCGGATAATCCGAAGGCCCGGGGAAAGCAAAACTGATGGCGACGGGCGGTTCGGGCAATGCACTTTTCACCGATTCGAAGCCGCCGAAGATGTGGGCGAGGCACCGTTCGAGATTGTCCGCCTCCGAAGGTGTGCTGATGGGCCCCACCAGCAACTGGCCGCCGCGCATGGCGGAGAACTTCAGGTTGGTGCCGCCTGCATCGAGCGTCATGACGATGCGGCGGTCTGTGAGAAATGAGTTGTTCATGAAGGGAATGTCGCTGGCTGGCCTTATCCTGCCCGATAACTCGCGGTGCCGCTGCGCCGCATTTGCAGATTGGTCACCAGGCGGTGCAAATAGTTCGGGTGAACGCCGAGCAGGCGCGCGGCCTCGGTGAAGTTGCCGCCGGATTTATCGAGCGCGTCCTGGATGAGGCGCTTCTTGGTTTGCCGGATCGCCGCGTGATAAGAGCCGGGCAGCTCGCCCGATTCCACGCCTTCCAGCACTACTTCAGGCAGGTCGTCCGGCGCGATAACATCGCTGGAACCCAGCACCACCGCCCGCTCGATGGCATTCTCGAGTTCACGCACGTTTCCGGGCCAGGGATAATTCAGCAGGCAGGAATGCGCTTCTTTCGAAAAGCCGCTGATGCGACGGCTCGCGGCACGGCTGTACTTGTCGGCGAACCACGTGGCCAGCACGGGGATGTCGTCACGGCGGTCGCGTAGCGGCGGCAGTTCCACGGACACGACGTTAAGACGGTAATAAAGGTCCCGGCGGAAGGAACCCTCCTTGATGGCGGCTTCCAGATCGCGATTGGTGGCCGCAATCACACGGATGTCCACCTTGATGGGCTTCGTACCGCCGACACGTTCGAACTCATGCTCCTGCAGGACGCGCAGCAGCTTTGCCTGGAGCGCGGGCGCAAGCTCGCCAACTTCATCGAGAAACAACGTTCCGCCGGCCGCGGCCTCCATCCTGCCTTTGCGTTGCGTGGCCGCGCCGGTGAACGCGCCTTTTTCGTAGCCGAACAGTTCGCTTTCGAGCAGCGTCTCGGTGAGGGCGGCGCAGTTGATAGCCTGGAACGGACCTTCCGCGCGCGAGCTGTTGCGATGAATCGCGCGCGCCACCAGTTCCTTTCCCGTACCGCTTTCGCCGCGAATCAGTACCGTCGAATTGCCGGCCGCGACTTTGGCTATGAACCGGAACACTTTCTGCATCTGTGGGCCTTCGCCCACCATGCTGTGTTCCGGATTGATCTCCGCGCGCAATCGGCGGTTCTCGTTTTCGAGCGACTCAAGGTTGCGGGCGCTCTCGATAGCCAGCGCCATGATGCCGGCCGCGGCCCCGATCATGTGGAGATCGCTGTCGAGGAATCGCCGGGAAGCGCTGCCGCACAGCCACACCAGCCCGAGAACGTTCTCGCCGGAGACTAGTGGAGCGGCCAGCCAGACGCCCGATTCGCCTGCACCGGTTACGGTCTCGCGCGACGTGAGCACGCGTTCCCATGCCGCCGAACCAATTTCGAAACGGGCCGTAGTACTGAGTCCAATTTCCGCTGCCGGCTTGTACTCGCCCAGAAGCGCCAGCGCGCCATCTTCCTGCTTCAGCAGCACCGCTCCCCGTTCGGCCGGGATCAGCTCGAACAGCGAACGGAAGAGAGACCGCTCGGCGGAGATCCGCTTTTCGTCCTCGCGCGCCAGATAAAGGGCCGCGGCCAGGCGGACCACCTCGCTGACGCGGAGCAATGCGGAAGCCTCGCGGGCCAGCGGCGCGTTCGGAGCGAAGACGGTGAGGGCCTCCCGCTGTGCGGTACTGTGCTCCGGCGCCAGCGGTTCCTCGCGGCTGGTCTGAAAGAGAAATGTGCATTCACCAACGGCGATGCGGTCGCCATCGCGCAGGTACTGGATTTTGACCGGCTGGCCGTTCACGAACGTGCCATTATGACTTTCGAGGTCGCGAATCTGGAAGCGCTCGCCGTGGCTTTCGATGATGCAATGGCGGCGCGAAACCGACAGGTTCGGGATGACGATTTGATTCAGCGAGATCCGGCCGATGCCCGTCTCCAGATCGCTCAGCTCGAAGCGGCTTCCCCGAATCGGACCGTCGGTGCTGATCAGCGTTCCCTTCATCGTGGTGCCGAGTACACAGGATATCGAACTCACCCGGACGGCGTGAGTACCTATCCGAACGGATAGGGGGAAACCGCGGGCCTGGTACCGCGATGACGAAGGTAACCCCTGTATTTGCCTGGGCGGCGGGTGACGATATGGTTTGGTACGCGGGGTGCATTAGTAGCGGCGTAACCGAGGACGAATAAAGACTCGGAGGAGGAAGCGGCGGAGGGATCGGCCAACCGGCTGATCCACGGAGGCTTCGCCGCAGGTCGACCGGACCAGTAGGTCCGGCCAAACGGGCAACTGCTCTTGATACGGAGGAGGGCAGTTGCCCGCGCATTTTATGCCCGCCACATTTCCCACAAGCCGCGCGCCGGCCGCGGCTAGCCCCCCTTTGGAGGGTCCGTGGGATGACGGGACGAGATGTGCAACTCTGGCACGAACCAGCGTCACACGGCCAGGAGAAGTTCGTATGGCGATTTCTGAGGCGGATTGGGACTTGTTGACGAGCCGCGCCCAGTGGCAGTCAACGGATGAAACGCCGATGCCGAGGGTCTACATCTTCTATCAGCGCGGGGCATCCGGTGGATATTGGTTTGCCGCGCTGGCGGAAGACGGGACCTGCCTGAAAGCGTGGTTCTCAGAGTCGGAGACGCTGGCCATGAGCGCGGCACAATCCGGCGACTGGCTGGACGCGTACCTGAGTCACTACCCGGATGGGTATGAGATCGTGTGGCGAGGCGGTCCGGTGGATGCCGCTGCGATGTCCGGTGAGCAGCCCGCTTCGGGCGAGAGCGTGAGCTTCGTTGAGGGGCGGCGTTATTGCGAGGTCCTGGCGGCTTTGGCGGGCTGAGCCGCGATTCGATTGTGACACCTGAAAAAGTGTCACAAGCACCACTCTCAGCAGTCACAGCATGTCCTATTCTGGACCTGCTATCGAACACACAAAGCTAAGAAACGTCGCGGTGCTGCTCGGAGTCGCGGCGCTCGCGTTTGCGGAACCCAAAGACAGCGGGAAGCAGGATCTGACCGATCGCCGGGTGCCAGTGTGGTCGACCCCGGTCGGCAGTGACACGCGAGCCCTGGCATTTTCCCCGGACGACAAATACCTGGCGCTGGCGTCGTTCAACGGTCACCCCGTTGTAGTTGACGTGCAGGCCCCGAAGACGAACATCAGGAGTCTTGACCTGGCGGGGGGCTGTGGTATCGATCTGGCATGGAATGAGAGCAGTGACGTCATTCTTGTCTGTGGCGCACTCGTTCGACTCGGAGACGGTACGACCTGCCGCGTCAGCTACGGCGTCAGCAACGCCTTCTGGTTGGATTCTCAGCATATCGTCCGTTCGACGGGGGAAATCCTCGATCTGTCCTGCAGGGTAGTCGGCCAGTGGTGCTTGCAGCCTGGTTGGAGCATTGCCGGAGTTGCTGCGTCCAAAGGATGGGTCCTGCTGGAGCGCGTCGAAGGACAAGCGCCAGCATTGACCTGCCAATACTCGATCATCGATCGCGATTCCCACCGCACGCTGACCGGATGGCCGACGCGGAAGGCGCCGTGCGGCGGTAGTGAAATGCTGGCTGCAGGAGCCGAGGCCTTGTGCTTTGATCTAGACGACGGATTCGTAGACAACGAAAGGCTGGATTGCCGGGCAATCAGCGGGGGGAAGGAGATTCACATTCCAAGACAGGTCCGAGGCTTTGAGTTGAACCAGGCGGCCGCCTTTTCCCCGCGCGTTGTGGCCGACAAATGGCGGCATGATCGCGAGCCATTGTGGGCCGAGTTGTTGACCTGGTGGTTGTGGCCGTCCATCGAGGAAGGGTTCCCACTTCCACGGCAGCGAGTGGTCTTCGATATTCGTTCCGGAAAGCTGATAGCGTCCTGGAAGCCACGCGTCCAGCACTCAACCAGTCCTTATGTCCAGGACTGGCCGTATCGGTGTGCGCTCTCGTCGAAAGGCGAATTGCTCGCCGAGAGCGGCGACGGAACTTTGGAACTCTATCGTTTCGCTCCGTGAGCCAGGCGCTCAGCTACTTTCGATGCTCCGCTGCCGCATGCGCGGGTGCCCTTGCCCCTCCGCCACTCGGACCGGCCTGATGAGAGGGTGCTGCTGCATGAGAACCGCCCGCTGCCGGATGGTAGCCGCCCGCTGCCGGTTGATGTCCCGGCGCCGCTCCCCCGTGGGAAACGCCGCCCGCTGCGGGATGATACGCCGGCGCTCCGGCATGGTGATCTCCAGCCACTCCGGGATGATACGCGCCGGCGCCACCCGCACGGTGTTCGCCGGCCGCTCCGGCATGATACGCTCCGCCCCCGCCAGGATGATAAGCGCCCCCTGGCCCGGGATGTCCGTAGGCAGCATGATAACCGCCTGGCACGCCCCTTCCCCCATGCTCAAACACGCCGCGGTTGTATCCGCCAAAATGTCCCCGGTTGTACACCGTATTGCTGCGTGAAATGTAAGTGTTATGGTTATAGACCACTACGCCGCCGTGCCAGTTCGGTGCCCACGCGTGATAGCCCCAGCCGTAATGAGCAAAGAGGCCGATCCCAATGCCGACGCCGAAGCCGATAGCGATGCCCGCGCCAAATACCACTCCCGCCGGCGGACCCCAATAATAACCGCCCCACGGGGAGATCGGCGATCCCCACACTGTCCAGGGATTGTAATAAGGAACGTACACGAGCGCCGGATTCACCGGTTCAATCACCACCAAACCGCTGTTGTAGAACACTCTCTCCTGAGGAGTGCTCCGGAGAGTGCCGGCCTGTTGCGCCTGATAGCGCATCGCCTGCACGGCATTCATCACATCGCCGGGCTGATTGTAATAGGCGTTGCCCAAGGCCGAGCTCCAGCCGTTGTTGCGAGCCATGTTATCCAGCACGGCCGGAAACTCGGCCA
>JBEKFB010000207.1:0-11738 GCA_050013535.1 Bryobacteraceae bacterium
GAAATCCATTACTTTGCCGCGGACCACGTAGCACAGATAGTACTCCCAATAGCGCCGGAACCAGGACGAACGGTTCACCAGGAACTCAAACCCCAGCCAGCGCCATAACGCAAGTAGGCGCACGCGCACGGAAATCTCGCGGAATCGCGCGGTCGAGTAGTAGCCGAATCCGCCGTCGTTCTCACCGAAATAGCGAAACGAGAAACTGTTGAGATGCCAGCGGTGGGTAGGGTCGCAGAAGGAGCTGAAGTCGGTGTAATGCGGGGTGGAGATGAACACGCGGCCGCCGGGCCGCGCAAGGCGATGGAACTCCTCCATGGTGCGGACCACGTCCTGGACGTGCTCAATCACGTGGATTGCGCGGACCCGCGCGAAGGCTCCATCGCGAAACGGGTAAGGGAAGCGGTCGAGATCGGCGAGGACGTCGGCGCGCGTGGCGGGATTGCGGTCGACACCGATCGAGCCCGGAAACTTGTTGATGCCGCACCCCACGTCCAGAATGAGGCCGGGGCCGGCGGGCTGAGAACGGTCTGGCGTAATCCACAGTATCGCCCGAACGTCCGATGCGCGGTCACTCTTTCTTCCGATGCGGTCACTCTTTCTTCCGATGTGCGGCACGGCGCGGGTGGCGCATGCTGAGGTCATGGAGAATCATCTGGCGAGTCTTTCCGATCAACTGGCCGCGTCGGTGGAGCGGGCCGCCGTGGGCGTGGTGGCCGTTCACGCGCGACCCTACATTGGCATGAGCGGCATCGTCTGGCGCGAGAACATTGTGCTCACGTCGAGTTCGGGCATCCGTTCCGAGGAACATATTAAGGTCATCCTGCCTGACGGCCGCTCTGTTGAAGGAAAACTGCGTGGGCGTGACGCTGGAACGGACATCGCCCTGGTGGACGCGGATACCAGCGGCGTGGCGCCGGTTGACATCGCCTCCGATTCGAATCTGAAGCCCGGACAGTTCGTCCTTGCCGTGGGGCGCACGGCGAACACCGGCCCCATCGCGTCGCTGGGCATCATTAGTGGCGTTGCGGGCGAGTGGAAGTCGTGGCGGGGCGGCAGGCTGAATCCCTTCGTGCGTCTCGATATTTCCGCCTATCCCACGTCGGCGGGCGGCGCGGCGGTGGACGCGAGCGGCGGTGTGATCGGCTTCGTGTCCACGGGCCTGTCACGGTCGTCGGTGCTGGCGGTGACGGGCAGCACTATCGATAATGTTGCGCCCACGCTTCTGGAGAAAGGCTATGTCAGCCGCGGTTTTCTCGGCGTCGCGCTGCAGCCGGTGGTGGTGCCCGACAATCTGAAGGAGAAGTTCCACCTCGAACAAGACAGCGGCATCATGCTGGTGGGCGTGGATGACAAGGGGCCGGGCGCGGCCGGTGGACTGATCATCGGCGACATTTTGCTCACCGGCAATGGCCACGCGCTCACCGGACCCGAAACGCTGGCCGATGTATTGTTCCGCGTTTCACCGGGCGATGTCATCACATTTCGATTGCTGCGCGGTGGGACCATGCAGGAAGTGGCGGTGCGCACCGGTGAACGGTCCGGAAAGAGACGGTAAATGGCCCGTGAGGGCGGCGTGATTCGCGTGGCTGTTGCCGCGCGGTCGACCATTGTGCGGGCGGGCCTCGAAAGCATGGTGCGCTCCAGTGGTTCACTGGCCCTCAGTGATGAGGCCTCCGCAGATGTTCTGCTGTTCGACGATAACGGGGGCAGTTTGGATTCGCCGGCGCTGCCGACGGTCGCGCTAATGGATGTTGCGGATTCATCCGCCGTGAATTCCGCAGTCCGCTCCGGCGTTCGGGGCGTAATCTCGCG
Organism: Bryobacteraceae bacterium; assembly: GCA_050013535.1. Taxonomy (GTDB): domain Bacteria; phylum Acidobacteriota; class Terriglobia; order Bryobacterales; family Bryobacteraceae; genus CAWACP01. The sequence goes on from JBEKFB010000207.1 coordinate 1,816, forward strand.
GGACGCCGGTGCGGAGGAGATCGAAGCGGCCGTCCAGGCGGTCCACGCGGGCCTTGTTGTTGTGCTTCCTGAATTCCTCCAGCAGCTTCTGCCGGAGGCGCCGCCTGCATTCGAGACACTTGCCGAGCCTCTCAGCGATCGCGAACTTGAAGTGCTCGGTCTTTTGGTGGAAGGGCTGAGCAACAAACTAATCGCTCATCGCCTGTTCATCTCCGAACATACCGTCAAGACGCACGTGACATCGATTCTGGCCAAGCTGGGCGTCTCCAGCCGGACCGAGGCCGTTTCCCAGGCCATCCGCCGCGGACTGGTGATGCTGTAATGATCGTGTGGACCGGCGAGAGCTTGTCCTAAGGTTCGTGCTGAATTCGATCTGTGACGACTGCGAGAATGTCGATCAGATCATTCTGAACCAGGTTGCTGCGGATGGCGCGAAATGTGGATTGACGATCGAGCGCGGCGAGATCGTTGACGCGTTATCCAGGATGATCGAAGACGACCTCGCCAAAGCCTACATATTGTCCTGCTGGGAGCCTGCGATTGAACTTCAGGGCATGCCAAACATCGAAGTACCGGAGGAGTATTTCGAGACCTACTTTTACATAACGGAGAAGGGCATGGGTCTTCATGAGTCGGACAAGGCATGGTGGCCTTTCGATGATGATGGAGAACTGCGCCCGGATTGGCGTCTCGACGCCACAGAGGCCTAAATCCAGCTCTCAAAAAACGCAAACGGCGCAGCAGCTTTCGCCACTACGCCGTGCATGCCGCGGGATCCCATGACTGGCAATGAGCCATCGGCGGTGCTTATTTCTCTTCCGTGCCTTCCTCTTCCTTGCCCTGTTGGATCGCCTTGAGGCGCTCTTCGCGACGTTTCGCTCGGTCCGCCGCGCGCTTCACCAGCTCGGAACCAACCAGCTCGAGCATGGCCTCTTCCGCGCCGTCGCCTTTACGAAATCCGATCCGAACCACGCGCGTGTAGCCGCCGCTTCGCTGGCCGAAGCGTGTACCGAGCTTGTCGAAAAGCTTCTGGACCGACTCGGGCGTTTGCAGGAACTGCGCGGCCTGGCGGCGTGCATGCAGGCTGTCCTCGCGCGCCAACGTGATCATGCGGTCCACCAGCGGCTTCGCCGCCTTTGCCTTAGTGACGGTGGTGATCACGCGCTCCCGTTCAATCACGCTGGTGACAAGGTTCCGCAACAGCGCGTCGCGGTGGGCCTTGTCGCGGCCCAGCTTGTATCCCGCATTCTTGTGCCGCATCCGCTACTCCGTTACCTCGTCGAAATCCTCGCTCTCGTCAATCCCCGGAGGAAGCGGAGCACTGGAACCACCGGCGGGCGCCACAAGACGGCCCTGCGCGTCGAACTTCATGCCGAAGCCGAGCCCCAGATTGCCGAGAATTTCCTTAATTTCATTGAGCGATTTACGTCCGAAATTCTTGGTGCGCAGCATTTCCGCTTCGGTTTTCTGCACCAGATCGCCAATGCTTTGAATGTTAGCGTTCTTCAGGCAGTTGTAGGAACGAACGCTGAGCTCCAGCTCTTCCACGGAGCGGTTCAGCACTTCGTTCATCTGGTTCATGGCGCGCTCGGCTGGCTCTTCGGCGGTTTCCGGCAGCTCTTCAAAGTTGATGAAGATGGCCATGTGGTCCTTGAGCAGCTTGGCCGCCTGACCCACGGAATCCTGCGGCGAGATCGCGCCGTTGGTCCAGACTTCCAGCGTCAGCTTGTCATAGTCGGTGGTCTGCCCCAGACGCGCCGCTTCCACCGAGAAATTCACTTTGCGCACGGGCGAGTGGACCGAATCGATCGGAATATAGCCGAGCGGCAGATCTTCATCGTAGTTTCGATCGGCCGCCACATACCCGCGCCCGCTTTTCAGACGCATTTCGATGTGCAGCCGTCCGCCCTCGCCAATCATGGCGATGTGCATGTTGCGGTCGAGCACCTCGACGTCCTGATCGGTTTCGATCTGGCCGCTCAGCACTTCGCCGTTCTGGTCGATAGTGAGGCGCGCGGTACGCGTTCCCTCGCCCATCGCGCCTTCGATGGAGCTCAGCAGAACGCGCCGCAAACCGGTCCCGATGGTGGAACCGAATCCGCGCTCGAACGGCTGCGCCGTGAACATGCCGTAACGCTCGGTGAGCGATTCGGTGTTTGCTACCAGTCTCTTTGGCTTCTGAAAACCTTTAAACATACTTGATTCCCGGACTCCACCGGCTGCCCTTGTGAAAATGGTTCAAACGCGGCTCATTACTTGGAATACAATTCCACGATGAGCTGCTCATTAAGCTGGATCTGCACCAGCTCTTCCCGGCGCGGCATGCTGAGAACGCGCCCTCTCAAAGCCTCGCGATCCGTTTCGATCCAGTTCGGTGATGGCGCATGCGCCGTGGCGTCGCGCGCGCTCAGGATAGTGGGATTCTCGCGGCTCTTCTCGCGAACTTCGACAAGATCCCCGATCTTCACCACGAACGACGGAATGTTCACCTTGCGCCCGTTCACCTGAATGTGGCCGTGACGGACAATTTGGCGCGACTGGGCGCGGCTGGTGCCGAGTCCCATGCGATAGATGACGTTGTCGAGCCGGCGCTCCAACAGGTTCAACATATTGTCGCCGGTGACGCCCTTGGTTCGGGCGGCCTTCTCGAACAGATTGCGGAACTGGCCTTCCAGAATGCCGTAGTAACGCCGCGCTTTTTGTTTCTCGCGAAGCTGGAGGCCGTATCCGACGATTTTGGGCCGGCGGTCTTTGCCGTGCTGCCCCGGAGCGAAGTTGCGCTTTTCGATGGCGCACTTCTCCGTGTGGCAGCGTTCGCCCTTGAGGAAAAGCTTCATGCCCTCTCTGCGGCAAAGCCGGCAGACCGGGCCGTTATAACGGGCCATTCAATACCTTCTCCTGACGATAAGGTGCAGTTTACGGCGCATCGCGCTTTCTTCCTGCTTCACAACAGTTTTGGGTGTGGGGCAGGATTGCATCCTGCGGCGGGTTTATAACCCGCCCACCCGGAATTCAACTCAAACTCTGCGGCGCTTCGGCGGCCGGCAACCATTGTGCGGGATGGGAGTTACGTCCCGAATGCCGCGCACATCGATACCCGCCGTGGCCAGCGCACGCACCGCCGATTCACGCCCGGCGCCAGGTCCGGCAACCCTGACCTCCACCACGCGCATACCCACTTCCTTGGCTTTGTTCGCTGCCGTCAGCGACGCCTGCTGCGCGGCGAACGGCGTACCTTTGCGCGACCCGCGAAAGCCCAGCGAACCGGAGCTCGACCACGCCACCACATTCCCCGTCTGATCCGTGAACGTGATGATGGTGTTGTTGAACGACGCCTGCACGTGCACGATCCCCACCGGGATGCTCTTCTTCTCGCGCTTCTTGAACGTCTTCTTTTTGCCTGCGGTCTTTTGTGGAGCTTTCGCCATTTCGCCCGATTCCCCTTACGTCTTCGCCTTAAGTCTTCGAAGTCGCCTTCTTCTTGTTGGCCACCGTGCCGCGGCGCGGTCCCTTGCGGGTGCGCGCGTTGGTGTGGGTCCGCTGTCCGTGCACCGGCAGGCCGCGGCGGTGCCGCAAGCCGCGATAGGAGCCCATTTCGATCAGCCGCTTCACGTTCATCGAGAGTTCCTTGCGCAGGTCGCCCTCGATGGCGCCTTCGTTCTCGATCAGCGTACGCAGCCGGTTGACCTCGTCCTCATTCAGGTCCGCCACCTTCTTTTCGGGATCGACAGATGCCCGGTGCAGCAGCGAGAGCGCGCGAGTGCGCCCGATGCCATAAATGTAGGTCAGGCCGATCGCGGCCCGCTTCTTGTTCGGTAAATCAACACCAGCAATACGCGCCATATAATCTGTTCCTTATCCCTGCCGCTGCTTGTGTTTCGGGTTGACGCAAGTCACGCGAATCACACCATAACGGTGGATGATCTTGCATTTGTCGCACATCTTCTTGACGGAAGCTCGAACTTTCATCTGGCCGCCTTCACTTCAACAATTTCGTAATTCGCCCACGAGTACGGTCATGCGGCGAAATCGCCACTTCCACCCGGTCCCCCGGACGCACTCGCACAAAATTCAGCTTCGAGGTATCGGCCGCGTGCGCCAGCACCAGATCCTGGTTGGCCAGCTTCACGCGAACCACCCCGCTCGGCAACAATTCCACAACCTCGGCCGCAACGGTTACGGGCGCGTCAGAACCCATGGCCCGTTCGCCGTCACCGCGACGCAGTGCTCGAAGTGCGCCGAATACGACCCGTCCTTCGTCACCGCCGTAAACTTATCCGGTTTTACCCGGCTTTCCGGCCGCCCCGAGTTGACCATCGGCTCAATGGCCAAAACCATGCCCTCCTTCAGGCGCGGATTCGGGTTCCGCCGGTCCACGAAATTCGGAATCTGCGGCTCCTCGTGGAGGCTGGTTCCAATTCCATGACCCACAAACTCACGCACAATCGAGAAGCCGTTCTCCTCGACATGCTTTTGCACGGTTCCCGAAACGTCCAGCAACCGCGTCCCTTCCCGCACCAGCCCGATGGCCTGTTCCAGCGATTCTTCGGTCACCTGCAGCAGGCGCTTCGTGTCTTCGCTAACCTCGCCCACCGGCACCGTGATCGCCGAATCGCCATAATATCCGTTCAACTGCACGCCCGTGTCGATGGAAACGATATCGCCCCGCTTCAGCTTTCGCTTCGCGGACGGCATCCCGTGCACAATCTCGTCGTTTACCGAAGTACACAGGACGAACGGAAATCTCGCCCCCGCCGCCTGGACAAAATAGCCTTTAAACGCCGGCTTCGCCCCAGCATCGCGAACCATTTTCTCCGCCGCCGCTTCCAGATCCTGCGTGGTGATTCCCTCGTGGACCATGGCTTCCAGATCCTTCAAAATCTGGTAAACCAGCAGGCCGCTGCGGCGCATCTTCTCGAGTTCCGACGGGCTCTTCCGAACGATCATGCGCGCCCGGTCAACACCTGGAACCATCTGTAGCAAGCTGAGAGTCACACACGGTCTTTCTTACGGCCGGATCGGCAGGCGGGAGCACGTAAGGCTCCTTTCATTGTAAACCATTGCCGAATCGACCTCAAATCTGTTCGGTACACGCGTATCCAATAACTACGCGCTCGAGCTCCGCCGCCCGCGAATCCGTCCGGAACGCGGCGTAAAGCCCTCATAATGGCGCATGATCAACTGCGCCTCCACCTGGTTAATGGTGTCCATGGCCACACCGACCACGATCAGCAGCGAAGTGCCGCCGAAATAAAAGTTCACGCCGAGCCCGTCCAGCAGCCAGCGCGGAAAATACTGATCAATCCAGTTGCCCATCAGCGGCAGCCTCTGCAGCTTGATGCCTTGAATCATGATCTGCGGAATCAGCGACAACACCGCCAGATACAGACCGCCCACCACGGTGATGCGCGTGAGAATCTTGTTCATGTACTCGGCCGTGTTGCGTCCTGGCCGGATGCCCGGAATGAACCCGCCATACTTGCGCATGTTATCCGCCGCTTCGTTCGGGTTGAAAATGATGGACACGTAGAAGAAGCAGAAGAAAATGATCAGGATCACGAAGAGCAGGTAGTAGAGCGGCGAAGCCCCGCCCATGGAGCCGAGCATATCGCTCAGAAACTTGTTCGACTGGACGAATGGGATGTGCAGAAACGTCTGCGGGAACGCCAGCAGCGACGACGCGAAAATCACCGGAATCACTCCGCCCGCGTTCACTTTCAGCGGCAGATGCGTCGATTGTCCGCCCATCATCTTGCGGCCGACCACGCGCTTGGCGTATTGCACCGGGATGCGCCGCTCGCCGCGCTCAACCAAAACGATAAACGCTACCACCGCCACCATCACCGCCAGAATGATCAGCAATTGCAGCGGCGGCCACTGGCGGGTCACGAACACGTTGGTGTAGATTTCCTGCATCGCGCGGGGCAAACCGACCACGATTCCCGTGAAGATGATCAGCGACATTCCGTTGCCGATGCCGCGCTCGGTGATTTGCTCGCCCAGCCACATGATGAACGCCGTGCCGCAGGTGAGGCTCAGAATGGTCATCAGAATAAATCCGATGCCCGGATGAATGACGAAATCGCCCGATTTTTGCAGCGCAATGGCTATGGTGCTCGATTGAATCAATCCCAGAATCACCGTCAGGTACCGCGTCCACTGGGTGATCTTGCGCCGGCCCAGCTCGCCTTCCTTTTGCAGCTTTTCGAGCGTGGGAATCACCACCGCCAGCAATTGCAAAATGATGGACGCGGTGATGTAGGGCATGATGCCCAGCGCGAAAATGGTCAGCCGGCGGAACATGCCGCCGCTGAACAGGTCGACGAACCCGAACAACGTGCCCTGATTGCGCGCGAAAAAGTCCGACAGCTTGTTCGCGTCGATGCCCGGCGTGGGGATGTGCCCGCCCAGCCGGTACACCGCCAGCATGGCCAGCGTGAAGCCGACGCGCTTGCGCAGATCGGGAATCCGGAAAACGTTGGTAAAGGCTTCAAGAAACTTCATTGCCGTTGCCTATTCCGCGGCGATCAGGGTGACGGCGCCGCCCGCCTTGCCGATCTTCTCCTGGGCCGATTTCGAAAACAAATGCGCGGTAACCTTAATCGGCCGAGTCAATTCGCCCCCGCCCAGAATCTTCAATCCATCTTCCAGTTTATGAATGACGCCCAGGTCCAGCAGACGCCCGGGATCGAACGTGTCGCCATCGAGCTGCTGGAGACGCCCCACGTTGACGATTGCGTATTCCTTGCGAAAGATGTTCGTGAAGCCGCGCTTGGGAAGACGGCGGTGCAGCGGCATCTGGCCGCCCTCGAATCCGCGCATCATGCTGTAACCGGTAACGGACCTGGCTCCCTTGGCCCCGCGTCCCGAATACTTGCCGCGTCCCGAGCCCATGCCCTGCCCCACGCGCTGCTTCTTGTGCTTTTGTCCTGCCGGCGGTTTCAAGCCACTGAGATTCATTTCGCTTCCTCCACCAGGCGGAGCAGATGAGGAACCTTCAATACCATCCCGCGGAAGCCCGGCGTGTCCGGGCGCTCCACCACCTGGTTGATCTTTCGCAGCCCCAGCGAACGCACAATCACTTTATGCTTTTCCGGCGTGCAGATGGGGCTGCCATACAGCTCGATTCTGATTCTTCCTTCGGCCATGCGATTCATTTCCTCACTCGCGGCTCCGTCAGCCAGCTTCTTCAGCCCCTGAGGCGCCCCACGTCGATGCCGCGCAGTTCGGCCACCTCGGCCTTGTCGCGCAATTGCTCCAGCGCCGCGATGGTCGCCTTCACCACGTTGTGCGGGTTGTGCGAACCGATCGATTTCGTCAGCACGTTGGGAATACCCACCGCCTGAATCACCGCGCGCACCGGACCGCCCGCGATTACTCCCGTTCCTTCCGGGGCCGGCTTCAGCAGCACCATGCCGCTGCCGAACTGCCCGAGAACCGGATGCAGAATGGTGGTCGAGAGCACGTGCACCTTGCGCAGGTTTTTCTTTGCCGCCTCGATGCCCTTCTTGATCGCCGCCGGCACTTCCTTCGCTTTACCGGTGCCGAAGCCGACGATCTTCGCGCCGGGGTCGCCGACGACGACGAGCGCCGAGAAACTCAGGTTCTTGCCGCCCTTCACCACCTTCGTGACGCGGTTAATGGACACCACCTGTTCCTTGAGGTTCAGGGAATTGGCGTCAATGCGCTTTGCCGTAGTCGCTGCCATTTTTTGTTAAAACTCCAGTCCGCCTGCGCGTGCCGCTTCGGCCAGCGCCTTCACGCGGCCATGATAAAGATAGCCGCCGCGGTCGAACACCACTCGCTTAATGCCTTCGGCCTTCGCGCGTTCCGCGATCAGCTTGCCGATTTCCTTCGCGCCCGCGAGATTGCCGCCGCTCTTACTCGCCGCGTTCTTTTCGTTCGACGATGCCGCTACCAGCGTGCGGCCTTTGTGATCGTCAATCACCTGCACGTAGATATGCTTCACGCTGCGGAACACCGCCAGCCGCGGCCGCTCCGCCGTCCCGCTGAGGCGCTGCCGGATGCGCTTGTGAATGCGCACGCGAACGTCGTTTCGATTGGTCTGCGCCATTACTTGCCTCCCGCTCCGGTCTTGCCCACCTTCTTGCGCAGCGCCTCACCGGTATAGCGGACGCCCTTGTTCTTGTATGGGTCCGGTGGGCGCAGCGCGCGCATGTTGGCGGCAACCTGCCCAAGCGACTGCCGGTCATAACCGGTGAGCACCAGGTGAGTCTGCTTGTCCACCTTCGCTTCCACGCCTTTCGGCAAAAACACCTCGATGGGATGCGAATAGCCAAGCGTGAAAGTCACTATGTTGCCCTTCACATCGGCGCGGTAACCGACACCCACGATATCCAGCTCCCGAGTGAACCCGCCGGACACGCCCTGCACCGCATTGGCGGCAAGCGCCCGCGTCAGGCCATGCAGCGCGGCATATTGCTCGCCATCGCGCGTGAGATCCAGCGTGCCATCGTTCTGCTTTATGTGAACGCCTGCCGGAACCGGCACCGTGAGCTTGCCCTTCGGCCCTTCCACCAGCAGTTCACTGCCGATGGTGATCTTCACGCCCTTCGGTACCGGGATCGGCTTTTTTCCAACTCTCGACATAGTTCAAACTCCTCGCCGGACGCTTACCAGACCCGGCAGAGAACCTCCCCGCCGATGTTCTCTTTCTTCGCCGACCCTCCGGTCATGACGCCCCTCGGCGTGGTGAGAATATTGATTCCCAAACCGCCCAGTACGCGCGGCACTTCCTTGCTGCCCACATACACGCGGCAGCCCGGGCGCGATACGCGCTCGATATGCGAGATCACCGGAACGTTGCCCGGCGTGTACTTCAGATAAATGCGGATCGAGCGCTGCGTGCCGTCCTCGGCGAGCTTGAAGTTGGCGATGTATCCCTCGTCTTTGAGGATGCGCGCAATCTCCTGCTTCAGCTTCGAGGCGGGAACGTCCACCTTGGGATGGCGCGCGGACACCGCGTTGCGGATGCGCGTCAGCATATCGGCTATGGGATCGGATGTCGGCATGTCCCTCTTCTTACCTCGTTACCAGCTCGCCTTGGTCACGCCCGGAACTTCGCCGGCCAGCGCAAGCTGCCGGAAACAGATCCGGCACAGTTGAAATTTCCGCATGAAGCCTCGCGGACGGCCGCAACGCAGACAGCGGTTGCGGTGGCGGATGGCCAGCTTCTGAACGTTGTTCGCTCTGGCCTTGGCCAGCTTGATATCCTTGGCGATTTTCGCGGTGGTTGCCATTCAATTCCTCTGTCTCTTACTGCTGGCGGAACGGCATTCCCATTTGCCGCAACAGCGCCAGACCTTCCTGGTCGTTCTTTGCCGTGGTGGTGATGGAGATGTTCATGCCTTTCACCTTGTCCACTTTGTTGTAGTCGATCTCGGGAAAAATCAACTGATCGCGGATGCCCAGCGTGTAATTGCCGCGTCCGTCGAAGGACTTCTGGGACACTCCCCGAAAATCGCGCACGCGCGGCAGCGCCACGTTCAGCAGACGATCCAGAAACTCGTACATGCGGTCGCCGCGCAGCGTCACCATGCAGCCGATGGAGTTGCCTTCCCTCAGCTTGAACTGAGCGATCGATTTCCGCGCCTTCGTCACCACCGGCTTCTGGCCGGCGATCTGCGTCAGCTCGTTCACCGCGACATCCATCAGCTTCCCGTTCTGGCTTCGCCCCTGGGCCCTTTGGAAGCCTGAGGCGCCGCCTCTTCCTTCTTAGCCTGCTTTGTCTGCTCCGGCTCCGCTTCTTTTCCCTTGGTCTTCTTCACGAGTTACGCTCCATCCTGCGCTTACTTTTTGTCCAGCGGCTCCCCGGTCCTGCGCGCGATGCGAACCCTCCGCGCCGACGGACCGCTGCCCTCCACGCGCACGCCCAGCCGCGTGGCTTTATTGTCGGAAGCCAG
>JBEKFB010000208.1:0-7895 GCA_050013535.1 Bryobacteraceae bacterium
CTTGAGATAGCGCGAGACAAAGCGGGCCGGGATGCCGTGATCTTCGTCACCGGGTCCTTGTATCTCGTCGGCGAAGCGCGCGCTCTGCTCGTAGAATGAAGGTTCATGTTCCAGACGGTGTGGGCCGCGCTCGTCACCGACCCGCTGATAATTCTCGCTACAATCGTCTTCGCCACAGTTAGCGTCGCGATCTCTCTGTTCGACGCCACGGGGCGCCGGCAAGCCCGGATTGCCGTGGCATGGTCCCGCGCGCTCCTGAAGGTCAGCGGCGTCAAAGGAAAGGTGGAGGGACTTGAAAACATCTCGCCCAATGGTGTGTATGTCTTCGCGAGCAATCACGCGAGCTACATGGATACACCCGTGGTGCTGGGAAACATTCCGGTGCAGTTTCGCTTTTTAGCCAAGCGAGGCCTGTTCATGATCCCTTTCCTTGGCACGCACCTGCAGCGTGCCGGTCACATTCCGGTGTTTCGCGGCAACGCGCGTCAGAATCTGAAGACGCTTGTCATGGCCGCAGAAACAGTGCAGAAGCGGGGGATCTCGCTGCTGATCTTCCCGGAGGGGGGACGTTCGCAGGATGGCAGGCTTGGACAGTTCAGCGAAGGCGCGGCGTACATCGCCATCAAGGCGGGAGTGCCTCTGGTTCCGCTGACGCTGCAGGGAACGCGTGCGGTGCTGCCGTTCGGCTCAGGCCTGCCGCGACCGGGCCGCATCCGTATGCTGATTGGCGACCCGATCCCGACAGAAGGTCTCTCCCTGAAATGCCGCGAACGGTTAACGGCACAAGTTCGCGCACAGGTCGCGGCCACGCTTGAACGCGGTCAGGCGCCGATATAACGCGCGTACAAGCTCCGCGCGATCCCCGCGTCGGTCGTACCCTTCACGATCACCCGGCCATCGGGGAACACGGTCATCACGTAAGACGGGATTTCGAAACGCAGTGCGAACCCATTGGCGCGAACCCGGCCCAGTGGAAGCAGCCGGTTCGCCAATTCGCTCAGATCGAGTGGCCGGCTAATCTCATGGATCTGCACCGCATCGCGGCCGCACATGCTGACGGGCGCTCGTCTGCGTTCTTCCAGCCACGGGAACTCCCGCCGGACGCAGGCGCGGCAATCGGGATCGCGATCGGGTCCCGCGATGCGCCGCAGGTCACCGGTCCACACATCGACGGTCGTGATCCAGGCGGGCATGTCACCCGTGACAATCCACTTCAGTGCCGCGCTCACCTGCAGGCTGGCCACCAGCGAGGTGACTGTGCCCAACACGCCCGCTGTTTCGCAGGTTGGCTGCGCGCCCGGCGCCGGTTCCGGATAGAGGCACGCGAAGCAGGCGCTCCGTCCGGGGATGACCGGCATCACGATGCCGTAACTGCCCACGGCCCCACCGTAAATCCAGGGAAGGCCGGCCCGCACGCAGTAATCGTTCAGCAGATATCGGGTCTCGAAATTATCGGTACCGTCCAGAATAAGATCCACGCCCTCCAGCAAGTCATCGATGTTCGATGCCGTTAGGTCAGCCACCTCCGCCTGCACCTGCACGCCGGCGTTGATGCGCGCAATCTGCCGCCGCGCCGCCTCCGCCTTGGGCAGCCCCTCCGCCGCATCGCATTCATCGAAAAGCCACTGGCGCTGGAGGTTGCTCAGCTCCACATAATCGCGATCGACAATGCGGATTCTTCCCGTGCCCGCCCGCGCCAGCGCAGCGGCCTGAAAGCTGCCAAGAGCGCCGCAACCAACGATGGCAACCGAAGCGTCCAATATACGTTGGTGGCCTTGCCGGCCGACACCTGGAAACAATATCTGCCGCGAATACCGGTCGCTCGCCCCGCTGTCCATGAAGTAACGATGTTAACAATCCCTGCGATACTATGTAGGATTGTGCCCGCGCTCGCAGAACGCCATTTGTGTATTCTTGCGGCGCTGAGCTTGTTTTGCGCCCTTCCCTCGCTGGCTGCGCCGGGCGATTACGAGGGGAAACAGGTATCCGCGATCCTGTTCGACCCTCCACGGCAACCGCTGCCCGATGCCCAATTGAAAGCGATGCTGCCGATTCAGGTTGGCCAGCCTCTGAAGGAAGGCGCCATCCCGGCGGCGCTGCAGCGCCTCTATTCCACCGGTGAGTACTTCGACATCGCGGTGGATGCGAGTTCGGCGGGCGAAGGCGTGGCCCTGCGATTCATCACCCGCGGCGCTTTCTTCGTGGGACGGGTGGTGGTTGTCGGCGCGTCCGAACCACCCACAACCGCCCAACTGGAAACAGCCACACGGCTCCAACTGGGAGCTCCGTACGTGATCGACGAGGTCCAACAGGCGCGAAGGAATATCGACGACGCGCTCCGCAGAAACGGGTTTTATCACGAATCCGTCGAAGCGCGCGCGACGCCTCACGAAGGCACCCGGCAGATGGATATCGAGTTCATCGTGCACACCGGCGCTCGCGCCAAATTCGACGGCGTGCAAATCGCCGGAAATCCGGGCCGCACAATGGAGCAGATCGTTCACGCCACTGGCTGGCGTAATCCATTCGGCTTTCGCGGCTGGAGGCAACTGACGGAGGCGCGCCTTAATGATGGTGTGGACGGTCTCCGAAAAAGCTTTCAAAAACACGATCGACTGATGGCGCGGGTGGATCTCACGGGTGTCGCCTATCATGAATCCACGAACACGGTAACGCCGGAGCTGAGTATCGATCCCGGCCCCCTGGTTCTGATCAAAGTGACTGGCGTCCACTTGTCTCGGGGACATCTCAAGCAGTTGATTCCCGTTTATCAGGAGCGATCGGTAGACGACGATTTACTGGTAGAAGGCCGCCATAACATTGTCGAGTTCCTGCAATCAGAGGGGTACTTTGAGGCTCAGGCGGACTTCGCACGGTCCGAAACGAATCCTGGCGAGCAGGTGATTACTTATACGGTGAGTCGAGGCGATCTAAGTTACCTCACCCATCTCGAGATTCGCGGGAACAAATACTTCACAACGGCGGCGATTCGAGAACGAATGTATATCGCACCGGCAACGTTAGTCCGCTACCATCATGGGCGCTTCAGCCACGAGTATCTCGACCAGGACCTGAACTCGATTCGCGACTTGTATCGGTCCAATGGCTTTCGAGACGTGAGCGTCACCGCCCACTCAGAGGACAATTACCGGCGGAAGCAGGGCCACCTTGCCGTATTCATTGATGTCGCGGAAGGACCGCAGTGGTTCGTATCGCGGCTTGATATTGAAGGAATCGCCGACGCGGACAGCGAGGCTATACGCTCCGTTCTGCGGCTCAGTTCCGGTCAGCCGTATAGCGATCTCGGGATCGCCACCGACCGCGATCTGATACTCAGCCACTTCTTTGACAACGGCTATGAGGATGCCACGTTCGATTACGTGGCTACCCCGGACCCGGCGAGCAAACGCGTTGCCGTCACTTATACCGTACATGCCGGCAACCGCCGCTTCGTTCGCGGAGTACTCATCAGCGGCCTGAATGAAACTAAACAAAGTCTGGTTGCTCGGCGCATCAGCGTACAGAAAGGCGACCCGGCATCCCAGGCGAAGATGAACGACAGTCAAAGACGACTATACGATTTGGGCATATTCTCCCGCGTCCAAACGGCGTTCCAAAACCCAGAAGGTCAGCAACCCGATAAGTACGCGTTATTCGATATGGACGAGGCGCACAAGTACTCGCTTACGTTCGGCTTCGGAGCCGAGATCGCGCGCATAGGCGGCGGCGCGACGGATCTGAGTAATCCCGCCGGCGCCCCTGGTTTCAGCCCGCGTGTGACTGTCGGGATCAGCCGGATCAACTTTCTCGGTTTGGGGCACACGGTAAGTCTGCAGACTCAACTATCCACCTTTGAACAATCGGGTCTGTTTACTTACCTGGCGCCGCAATTCCGCGGCAACAGTAAGGTGGATCTCCAGTTCTCGCTGCTCTACGATTACTCGCACTATGTCCGAACCTTTACGAATCGCCGCGAGGAAGCATCGATCCAGCTCTCACAGCATCATTCTCGATCTCTCACCTATCAATACCGGTTCCTGTTTCGCAAATCGGATATTATTGGCACGCCGCTGATTTCGCCCGAGCTCATACCGTTGCTCGCTCAGCCGGTGCGCGTGGGCAGCCTTGCGCTGGGCATCATCGACGACCGCCGTGACGATCTCGTCGATCCCCACCGCGGCATTTACACCACTCTCGATATGAGCGTTGCGGCAGGATTATTCGGATCGAATACGGATTACGGAAAGATTATCTTCCGAAATGCCACCTATCATCCACTTACTCGATCGATCGTGTTGGCCCGGTCCACTTACTTCGGCGATATCGCGCGATTCGGCGGGGAACCCGACATTCCTTTGGCCGAGCGTTTTTTTTCAGGTGGCTCCACGACGGACCGCGGTTTCCCCGACAATCAGGCCGGCCCGCGCGATCCGGAAACCGGCTTCCCGATTGGTGGAACGACGCTTCTCATGAATACGATTGAGCTGCGCTTCCCGCTGATTGGCGACAATCTGGGAGGCGTTCTGTTTCATGATATGGGCAACGTCTACTCGGACTTGAGCGACCTGAGCCTGCGTTATCACCAGAACAATCTGCAGGACTTCAACTATGCCGTGCAGACTCTTGGATTCGGCGTCCGCTATCACACACCCGTCGGCCCGTTGAGTCTCGACCTGGCTTTCAGCCCTAACTCACCGCGCTTTTTCGGTTACCAGGGGACTTACGATCAGCTACTTTTTGGCACCGGCCAGCAGGTCCAGCAGCGGATCGACCGGTTTCAATTTCATTTTTCACTGGGGCAGGCGTTTTAATGCGGATGAGCACGTCATGGTCGAGGTTCTTCTTATTCGCATTGCTTGCTTTTGCCCTGCGTGCGGAAATCATCGACCGCATCGCGATTACAATCGGCGACCACGTAATTACCGAGCAGCAGATCGTGCATGAGATTCGCGTGGCCGCGTTCCTGAATCGGGAGACGCCGGATATTTCCACGGCCTCCAGACACGCTGGCGCGGAGCGCCTGATCAAACAGCAGCTGATCCGCCGCGAGATGGAGTCCACGCACTATCCGGAGCCGGAGAAGAGCGAAGCCGAACCGCTGGAGAAGCAGGTGATCGCTCTCTATGGAGGAGAGTCGCCATACGCCGCCGCCCTCACATCAAACAACCTGACGCGCGGCGATATTCTCGATGAGCTATGGTGGCAACTCACCACTCTGCGGTTCATTGACTTTCGTTTCAAACCGGCCATACACATACCCGAAGCGGACATCGCGGCTTACTACGAGCGACAGGTTGATAAATGGAAAGCCCAGGGCCAGAAGGATATTCCGTCCCTTGAGCAGAGCCACGACTCGATTGAAGAGATTCTGGCCGGCCAGCGCGTGGATCAGGCTCTCGATTCCTGGCTCGATGAGGCCCGTAAGCACGCCAACGTAAAATACCGTGAGGATGCCTTCTAATGAGCCGGCGAACAAGGCTTGTCTGCTGGTTCGCGGGTGGATTCATTGCGCTTTGTTTGCTCGCCGCCTGCGCGGGCGTCCTCATCGTTCAGTCTGACTGGTTTCGCGACAAAGTGCGTGAGCGCATCGTCAGCGAAGTGGAGCGCTACACGGGAGGGCACGTTGAGATCGGTTCGTTTCGTTTCGACTGGCAGAACCTGACTGCCGAATTCTCTCCGTTCGTCCTGCATGGAACCGAATCGCGGGCCGCGCGGCCTCTTTTCCGCGCCGGCTCCATCCGCGTCGGGTTGAAGATCGTGTCGATGCTCAGGCGCGATGTCGATTTCAGGTCGCTGACCGTGGAGAAACCAGAGTTGGCAATCGTAGTGCACCCTGATGGCTCAACCAATTTTCCACTGCCGATGATCCCACCGCAATCCGAGGATTTCGTCGAACGGGTGCTGAACCTGGCTATTAAGAAAGTGGCCATTAATAACGGTTTCGTGCAATACAACGAACAGCGGATTCCTTTGGAACTCGATGGCGAGAATCTGGCGATGACTCTGTTGTTCGATCATAAGGGACCGCGGTATCGGGGCAACATTTCGTTCTCCGCCGTGCACATAAGCGCCGGGGCCGTTCGCGATCTGACGTTCGGCCTGGCGGCGTCCATCGCTCTCGACAGGAATGGGCTGCGCGTCGCACAGGGGCGCTTCTCCATGCCACATTCCGAACTCGCCGTAAGCGGGAACATGCTCAACTGGGGCGCCCCAGCAGGAGATTTTACCGCGCGTGCACGGCTGGCGATGGGCGATGTGCGGAATTCTCTTGGTTCCGGCTTCCCGGATCGGGGCGATCTGGCGTTCGACGGGAGGCTGCAATTCTCAGCGTCCGGTTTTCGTTTGTTGGGACAAGCCACCGGTCACGGTCTCGACCTCCGGACAGCCGGCCTTAATTTGCCCGGCGCCTCATTCTCGGCGAACGCCGATGTCACGGAATCGCGAGCGGACCTTAACAATCTGGCGCTCTCCGCGATGGGCGGGAGTTTTCGGGGCCGCCTGACGATCGACCGGCGGAAGACATTTCGTCTGGAAGGGCAGGGCCGCAACATCTCCATCCACCAGTTTGCGGAGGCTGCGCGATGGCGTCCGCTTCCGTGGGATGGAACGGTGGGCGGACCAATGCGCGCGTCAGGTGCTCTCACGGGCGAAGGCATTCGCGACGCGCTGATCGAGACTCAGATGGACATCGCGCCAGCACCTGACGGCCCCCGCGTCTCCGGTCACGTCAATCTAAGTTACGATCAGCGCGCGGACGCCCTCCGCCTGGGGCCGTCGCAGCTCTCCACGGGGCAAAGCAACGTCACGCTGGAAGGCACGCTGGGGCAGCCTCTCAATGTGAGTGTTGTGACACACGATATTGACGACCTGCTTCCTCTCGCTGTTCTGGCTGGCGCCAATCCGCCGGCGCGTGTCCCGGTGAAACTGGTGAGCGGCTCCGAAGCCCGATTCACTGGCATCCTCGAGGGCTCTTTGGACAACCCCAGCCTGCGGGGGCGTCTCGATCTCGGGCAGTTTGAATACGCCAAGCAGAGCTTTAATCGGCTCGCGGCCAACGTGCAGCTCACGCGCTCACTTCTCAATGCGAGCGACCTCGTCATCACCCACGATCAAATGCGCCTGAGCGGGAGCGGTCATCTGGCTCTTGTCGATTGGCACGTATCCGACGCGAGCGAGATGGCAGGTGCTTTCCAGGTTCACAACGGCGATCTCGCGCGGCTGATCGCGGAGGCCGGTGAGACTTGGCCGGCCACCGGCTCTTTTTCGGGATCGCTGACTATTCAAGGCACGTGGGGCAAGCCGGTGGTGAACGCCAGCGTGCACGGTATCTACCTGACTGCATGGGATGAGAAGGTCGCCAGCGTTCAAGCTGAGATTAACGACACGGCAAATACAATCCAGATCACCAAAGGCGAAAGCGACGCGGCGGGAGGCCATTTCCAATTCTCGGGAAGCTGGCGCCATGACGTTGGCCAATGGATGGACGGAACCCTGGCGTTCAACATTGCTGCTAGGGACCTCGACCTGGAGCATATCAGTCACATACGCGAGCTGGGTGGCTCGTTGGGCGGAAAGGCCGAACTCCACGCCGCCGGAAGCGCCCGCATTGCTAAACGTAAATTCGACCTGCAGGCCCTGAATGGCTCGCTGACCGTCCGCGACGCCACCGTGAACGGCAAACCGGCGGGCAGTCTCTCGCTCATCGCGGACACCACCGGCGAAACTCTCAAAGTTACGGCGCAAGGCAATCTCCGTGAAGCGCGCTTCGACGGAAGCGGCGAGTGGAAGCTGGCGGCTGGGTATCCCGGAAACGGGCACGTCACATTCACCTCGGCCAGTCTGGCTACGCTCGATGGTATCGTCTCAGCGGCGCGATCGGTCCCCGCTCACGACTT
>JBEKFB010000209.1:0-8581 GCA_050013535.1 Bryobacteraceae bacterium
CTGGGTCTCGTGAAATGGCAACCGCAAAGCCTGGATCTCTCGGCGATATCGGCGACTGCCTTCCATCTGGACATTCCCGCAGCGCTGCATATAGGAGCGCTCGAAATCGTCTTCGTCTTTCTCTTTGTGGATCTGTTCGACAACATCGGCACGCTGGTTGCGGTGGGGAAAAAAGCTGGCCTGCTCGACGGCGCCGGCCGCATTCCGCGAGTGAATCGGATTCTTTTCGCTGATGCGACGGCTACCGTGGTGGGTTCACTGGCGGGGACTTCGACAGTGGTGAGCTACATCGAGAGTGCGGCAGGCGTGGTGGCCGGCGGACGAACCGGCGTGACGTCGATTGCCACTGGGCTACTGTTCCTGGTTGCCATGTTCATCGCGCCAGTCGTGGGCGCCATCCCCAGTGCCGCGACCGCGCCTGCGCTTATCGTCGTCGGATCGATGATGGCCACGCACGCCGTCGAGATTCCCTGGAGCGAGCCGCTGTCGGCCATCCCCGCATTTCTCACGATTTTGGCCATCCCGCTGACATTCAGCATCGCCAATGGCCTCGCCCTTGGTTTCACCGCGTGGACCATCCTGCAGGTGGCGCGTGGCAAATGGCGATCCGTGAGCTGGGTGGTTTACCTGCTGACCGCGCTGTTCATCGCACGATTTCTGTATCTGGCGGGATGAGCGAAATCAAGCCGTCCCCATCGGCGGCCGCCGCTTGTGCCAATCGGTGCGGTTCTGGAATTCCTTGCCAATCGCCAGAAGAGTGTTCTCGGTGAAGGCGCGGCCCACGATTTGAATACCGATGGGCATGCCATCGGCGAACCCGCACGGGAGCACCAGAGCCGGCAACCCGGCGAGATTGCCGGCGGCGATGAGCGCGGTGAGACCCGGGTCCTTCGGCAGCGTGCGATTCGAGTCGCGCGGTCCATCCAACGAGTCGGTGATCTTACCCGCCGGTCCCGGACGCGCGGGCGCGATGAGAACATCGATATCGCTCAGCAGCTCGCGCATGGCCATCTGGAGCGCGCTTCGCAAACGCATGGCCTTGAGATATTCTTTCGCCGGCAACTCCATCGCCGCGTGAAAACCTGCGATCTGCTTCGCGTCGGCCAGCTCGTTCACCTTGCCGCTGGCCACCAGCGGCTCAAACACGGATACTGCTTCGCCGGCCAGAATGGTGGTTACCATCGCGCCGTAAGGGAATTCCGGCAGCTTCGCTGGCGCCATTTGCAAGCCCATGCCACGCAGGGTTTCGAGGGCCTTCGCGAAGTCGGCGCGTGCGGCAGGTTCCGCCCACTCCTCGAAATCCACCGCGGCGAATCCGGCATGAATCTCCTTCAGGTCGCGCGCGTACTGCGGCGCGTAATAGAAACTCTTGCCCGCCGATCCGGAATCCTTCTCATCTCCTCCGGCGATTGCCTCCAGCACCAGCCCACAATCCTCGGCGCTTCGACCAATAGGCCCGATCTTGTCCATCGTCCAGGAGAGGGGCATCGCGCCATAGCGGCTCACCAGACCGTAAGTCGGACGCAGGCCGGTAACACCGCAAAACGAGCACGGCGTGAGGATCGAGCCCACCGTTTCGGAGCCGAGCGCGAACGTGACCAGGCCGGCCGCCACTGCAATGGCCGATCCGCTCGAAGACCCTCCGGACCAGCGTGTCGTGTCCCATGGATTCAAGCCGGGGCCGGTCAGCGAAGCGGCGGCGGAGTGATAGCCCATCGGCCCGCCCGCCAGCTCCACCATGGCCAGCTTGCCCAACAGCAAGGCGCCTTTCTTTTCGGCCTTCTCAATAGCCGTTGCTGTGTAATCGAAGACCTGATTCTCGTAGGGCTTCGCGCCCCAGGTGGTCGTCGTCTTCTTCAGGCTGAGCAGGTCCTTGGCGCCCCAGGGAATGCCTTGCAGAGGGCTCCGAAACCGCTGGAGCTTGATGTCCCCGTCGACATCATGCGCAGCCTTCATCGCGCTCTTTGTGAGCGGCAGCGCCAGCGCATTGTACCTCGGTCCGAATTCTGCGAGGCGATCGCCAAACGCTTTGACAATCTCTTTCGCGGAGATGTCTCGTGTGCGCAGCCGCTGGCTTAGTTCGCCGACGGTGCTGAAGAAGAGATCGTCGCCGGCCATAATTCACGCTTTGAAGCGAAACGCCGGCTCGGTGACGATGTCCAGCTTTGCTTTCGCGAGTTGGGCGGAGGCTTTTTGAAGATCGTCCCTGGCGCCGGACAGCGGGTCGGACAGCTGGGCCGACTGTGGAACGCTGGCCGTTTGCGCCACAGCCGACGCGGCGACAAGCACCGCGGCAAGCTCTCTTCGGGTCATCGGTACGAGGATACAACGGACGGGCGGGTGTTATCGCCGTGGTCTCGCTTCAGCCGCGCCGCTCATTGGAAGTCGCGGTATCGCGTTTGAATGCTGTGATCCAGCCTGAAGCTTCTCCGCAACATATGCATTCAGGCTCTTGCCCTGGCGCCTGGCCTCCGTCATAATCCGGCGGTGCACTTCGGGCGGCACGCGCACCAGGATTTTGCCGGAGAAGGGTTTCTCGGGGTCTTCCCCTCGAGACGCGCAGAACTCCAGATAGTCGTCCACTGAATCCTCGAACGCCCGTTTCAGTTCTTTCACGGAAGTACCCTGGAATGTGATCACATCCCGCGTGTTGATCACTTCCCCATGGAAAACGCCGGCCTCGTCATCCAGTTCTACCTTTGCCCGGTATCCCTTGTACGTCATGGTTGCTTCTCCACCGCGATGCCCGTCTCGACAAGGAATCTACGCATCGACGCGACGGCGCCGCGGCCCGTCTCTTTCCGTGGATGCGGCCGATGGAAGACAGCACGGACGCCGTTGAGCGCGATGCGCACGCGCGAACCCCGCCCTTCCGAGATCTCCGCTCCGTAGTACAAGAGCATCGCTTCGATGTCCGGCCAGGCAATGTTGGCGCGCTTCTCACAGATCGCTTCCAGCACGCGCTGGTGCCTGTTCACGACCAAATGATATCATAAACTGATATCAATAGATCAGTGACTCGCCAGCGCTTCAGCCAGAGCTTTCTCCATGGCCGCGCGAGGGGCTGACTCGCCGGTCCACAGCTCGAACTGCGCCACCGCCTGTTCGAGAAACATCTCCGATCCGGCGATGACCTCAAGGCCCTGCTGGGCGGCGCGGCGCAGGAGCACCGTCTCGGCCGGATTGTAGACCATGTCGAAGACGATCTCGCCGGGAATGCGCTCGCGAAAGAAACAGCCGTCCACCTGGGGGAACATGCCCAATGGCGTGGTGTGCACCAACGCATCGAACTGCCGTTTCTCGGCCTGTTCGGGAGTAAGAGCCTCGCCGCCACAGGCTCGCGCAAACGCTCGCACGCGATCCGGGTTGCGGCCGGTCACGGATAATTTCGCGCCCGCGTCGGACAACGCCCAGGCAGCTCCTCGCGCGGCTCCTCCGTTCCCCACCACCAGCACCGACGCCTTCGCCAAGCGCATCCGCCGTTCCAGCGGAACCGTGACCCCGCGCGCATCCGTGTTCGTCCCGCGCCATTTGCCCGCCTTCTTCCAAACCGTGTTTACCGCGCCAATGCGACGCGCCAGCGGATCGATGATGTCCAGGTACCGCATCACTCGCTGCTTATGCGGAATGGTGACGCTGAAGCCGGCCACGGGAAGGTTCCCCGCAAGTGTGAAGAAATCCTTGAGGCCCGCGGGCGGGACCAGAAACGGCAAATAAACGGCGTCGATCCGGCGAGCCTGCAGCGCACGGTTATGGATGGCCGGCGAGAGCGAATGCCGTACCGGGTCGGCAATCACACCGTACACCCGGGCCGACTTCGTGAGCTTCTCCACGCGATATAAACTACGCAGCGCGCGCGCGGCACATTGCCCTGAAGCAGTGCCTTCGTGAAGCGCCGGAGCCGCGAAGGTGTACAGTCCACCGTGCAACGGCGAAAGGACGCGCGTGGGAAATCCCGTCTCGCCCATAGCCAACAGAATCAGGGGCGTTCTCGCATGACTCGCGGAAAGGGAGAGAACGCGGTAATTGTCAGACTGCTTCCGCGCCGTGGTGACGATCTTGTACGCATCGGCGGGAAACTGGACCAAGCGACGCACCACCGCATCGAGCGCGGGCGTGCTCTCGAAGTTGTGGTACGAAATTACCAGCATCGCGCGGCTGCGCAAAGTCTCCAGGCGGCCCCGCAGAGCTGCCGCGCTCTCCACTTCCACATCCACGGCGCGCGCACCGCAATCCACCGCACACTCCAGTACGTGAATCTGGTCTTCAATACTGCCGTTGAAGCGGCCCTGATTCTGATGACGGCGGCAGGTGGCAAGAATCAGGCAATCCGGAAACTCGCCGAGGAAACGGCGAATGGCCCGCGCGCCCTCCAAAGGATCGGGAAGGTAGTCCAGACGGAACTCGAAGAAGCTCTCCCCCGCCTCCACTTCACGCCGTGCGCTCTCCAGCAGCTTGTCGGTGCTGGGCAGGCCTAACGCGATACAGATTTTCGGCAGGGCTGTCTTCGGCGGCATGAGAGACGTGAGAGTGGAACCCCGATCTTAGCGGAGGGAGGGCCGGCGCCGCAATGAAAAAAATAAATAGGATCGGTTCGCGTGAAAGTGCCCGGAATCCGCCGTTACTGGCTCGCTTTGCGGCGCGCCGAGGCTCCCGTGGAGAGGCCCAGTTCGCGCAACTGGCTTTTCGACCTCGCCACCAGCTCGGCGTCGGATGACCGCGCGATGACTTCGCGGAACTCCTTGGCCGCATCGTTGCGGCGGCCCAGCTTCACCAGCGCGAGACCCTTCATGTAGTGGGCATCGCCGGTCTTCAGATTATCCTGATACTTCTCGTTCACCGCGTCGAACGCGGCCACAGCTTTGTCGTATTTCGCCTGGCGGTACAGAATATCGCCAACATAGAACTGCGCGTTCGGGGCGAACTGCGTGGTGGGGAAGTACTGCAGGTAATCCTGAAATTCCTGCAACGCCAGATCGTACTGGCCGCCCTTATAATCGCGCACGGCGTTCGAGTACGATTGCTCCGCGCTCATGCCGGCCGGCGGTCCACCGGCTGCCGCGCCCGTTTGCGGCACGTCCGGATTCACGTTGGCTCCCGCGGGCGGCGGGGCCGGATGCGCGGAAAGATTGATGGTGTTCTTCAAATCGGCAATGGCCGCGTCCAGTTTGCTCATGCGCGCGCTGATGTCCTGCACGTTATCGCGCACGTCGTTGAAGGACTGCGCCACCTGGTCTAGACGCCCGTTCAGCGCGGCCACAGCGGGCGTGGTTTTGTTCGCGTTGGTCTCGATGTTGTTGCCAAGCAGCGCCAGCGACGTGTTCAGCCGGTTCACCGTATCCAGTGTCTGCTGAATCAGCGTCTGCAGCGACGCGATCTTCTGGTCCTGCGAGCTCTGCAGGGTTTGCAGTTGTTGCTGCAGAAGCTCCACGTCGCGTTGCAGCTCGACAATCTCCTTGCTCGCCGCTGAGGCAACGGGCAAAGTCAGAACGGCAATCAACAGAACACGGATCAGTTTCATAGCGCCTCTCTGGGGGGCGGGCCCGGTTGCGCACCGGACCCGCCTAATTTACTCGCCTGCCGGTTTACGGCTGAACGGGAGCGAAGTGATCGTGACGGTTGCGCTGATAGCAATCTTCAGTCGCATCCGTGCACACCGGCTTCTCCTTACCGTAACTGACGGTCTTCAGTTTGTCGGCCGAGACGCCGAGCTGTACCAGATAATCCTTGGCAGCCTGGGCACGCCGGTCGCCCAGCGCGAGGTTGTACTCGGCCGAGCCGCGCTCGTCGCAATTCCCCTCAACGCGAACCGTGATGTTCGGGTCATTGCTGAACACCCGCTTCAACACGTCAGCGTCACCCTGCAGCACCGTCTGAGCATCGCCGCGAATGTCGTTCTTGTCGTAATCGAAGTAGATGTCCTTCACGTCGCGGTTGATGATTTCCTCGGAGGTATCCGTATGCGTCGGAGGTTGCTGCGGAGGCGGTGGTGGCGCGGCGCTCACTTCCACGGTTGCGGTCTTCGTGTCATCACCGCCGGGTCCATGCACGGTCAGCGTGTACGTCGTCGTGGCTGTTGGCGAAACCTGCTTGGAGCCTTCGCTCTGTACCGCGCCAATGCCCTGATCAATGGACATATCGGTCGCGTTGCTGATGGACCAGCGCAACGTAGCCGACTGGCCAGCCTCGATGGTGGAGGGCTCAGCGGTGAAGCTGTTAATCATCGCCTTCGGCGGCGGTGGGGGCGCCTCGTGCTGCGGCGGCGGTGGCGGTGGTGGCGGCGGGGCTTTCTTCTTACATCCTGCCGCGAAGAATACCAGCGACAGCGCGAGAAGCACTGCGCTCATCCTTGCAATCTGCAATCTTAAACTGCGGCTCATCCTGTTTCTCCTCTGATACAGCAAATAAAATCGATTGTTCAATAACCGCCCCGGCTCCATACCGGCTTTTCGTTGTTGCCTGCCGTGGTCAGTTGCCGCTTGCCGGTGCCGTTGGCAAGCATAGTCCAGATCTGCGTTTTCCTGCCCTGCCGGGACGAATAGACAATGTGCACGCCATCGGGGGCCCAGCTCGGATTCTCGTTGCGTCCTTCTTCGTGCGTAAGCTGGGTGATGTCTTTCGAGGCGACGTCCATGACGAATATGTTGTAATTCCCCGGTGCAAAACCTTTCGTCCATGCGAATGCGATGTGTTGGCCATCGGGCGACCATGACGGGTTCACCGCCTCACCTTCGCCGTTAGTCAATCGCGATACGTTCACGCCGTCCACACTCATTGTATATATTTGCGGCAGTCCGGAGCGGTCCGAGACGAATACAATGGTCGACCCGGTCTTGTTGATCTTCGGTTCCACGGCTATGGAGTTGCCGAATGTGATCCGCTGCAGGTTGCCGCCGTCGGCATTAGTCTCGAAAACCTGCGAATAACCGCCCGCCGCTGTCGAGTAGATCAGCAGACGCTGGCTGTCCGGCGTAAAATCGGAAGCCGCGTTCATGGACGCGTGCTGGTTATAGTACGGCAGCTTACGCCCGCTGGCGGTCGAAAACACGACGATCTCAGGTTGCCCATGCACATAGCTGGTGAAGGCCACCTTGCTCCCGTCGGGCGACACGCAGGGAAACGTCGAGATGGATCCGTAGTGCGTGAACTGCTTCTGGTTCGAACCGTCGTAATCCATCGACCAGATTTCCTTGCTGCCGGTGCGGTCGGACACAAAATAAACCTTCGTTCCCATCAGACTCGTTGCGCCAAACTGCTTCAGGATGTCGGCCGCGAACTGCTGGGCCACGTTCTTCACGCCCGCTTCATCCAGCGTCGCGGTATAAACCCTGCCGAATGCCTGATTCCCGAGTTGCACGTTGTACAGCCAGCCATAGAGCACAATCTGCGCGTTCTGCGCGGCCGTGTAGCCGAAAGCCAGCCAGGTGGCGTTGGTGGGAGGGCCTGACCAGTCCGAGAAGTAATAGCCGTTGCCTCGCGCGCCCGGTTGCGGCGCTTGTTTGAAGTCGCCCGGCTGCTGCGGAGTCTGTAGCGGCATGCTCGTCTTCGGAACCATGTTGAAGATGCCCGAATTCTGGATTTCGCCGGACAGGGTTGTATTGAACGTGGCCATGAGGCTCTGCGCGTCACCCGAGCCGCGGAAATCCGGTATGGCGATGGAGGCCTTGCCGCCCGTTTTGTCCACCGAGCCGCTGATGTTCGCTTGCTGCCCATCGGCCGGCGCACCGGACAGGCTGCTCGCGGCGAGTATCGAAAGAAGGAAAAGGTATCGTTTCATTTGAGATTGAATCGGATCTCCACGGTGGCGCTGCTGCCGCTGAATTGCGGTGGAAGCGGCGGGAATGGGGCCGCCGTCAGCACAGCGGCGGGAATGGGGCCGCCGTCAGCACCGCGCGTTGCGCCGAGAGGTCAATGTTGTAATTTCCGCTGCTTTGCGAAACGGTGGGAGTGCTTACCGAACCATCGCGGCGAATGTCGAACGAAACAACCGCGGGCGCACGCTGGGACCGCGCGTCCAGGTTCGCCGTAAGCCACTTCTCCGCGATTCGCTGGATGATGAGGCTGGCATAAGCGCCGTATTGCTGCCCGAACACACCGGGCCCCACGCCGATGCTGCCTCCGCCGTGCGGCATGCTGTACATGGGGCTGGCAGCTTCCTGACCTTCCGTGCTGTAGATCTGGTTGTCGCGCCATTTCTGCGGCGGGAGATTGCGCTGCGCGACGCTTTGCGGCTTCGGATGCACCGGCTGATCGCGCCAGAGAGGAATCGCGTTCAGGTCCGGTTTCGGGACCGGCTTCGCCACCTTCTTCTCGGGTGGAGGTTCGGGAATCTGCGATTCCGTGTCGTGAGCCAGCGGGTTCACCCTGCCGTTCTTCCCTGGGATCGGAATGGTCTTGACCGGGTTGACATCAACGCTTCCGCCGCCGGCGACAGTGCTGCCCCAGACTTCATGACCGGTGTGAGCCATCCATAGGGTATAGACGGCGGCCAGCGCAAGAAAGCTCAAGTGAAAGACAACTGACACAACCAGCGGCTTACGCAGCGACTCGTTTTGATCCAGTATGTCGGCGTGCGGCATGG
>JBEKFB010000210.1:0-13567 GCA_050013535.1 Bryobacteraceae bacterium
GGCGAGAACGCGCGCGACAAAAACACCCGGCGTGGCATCGGAGTTCTGGGGCATTCCATCGGTGTATACGAAGAGCTCTCCGCGCTCGAGAACCTGCGTTTGTTCGCACGTCTCTATGGCATGCCGGATCCCACGCGTACCGCTCTGGAATGGTTGGAGCGCACCGGTCTCTCCGTGGTTCGCGATGGGCTGGTTCGCGAATTCTCACGGGGCATGCGTCAGCGGCTTGCGGTGGCCCGCACGTTTCTGCACGATCCCGCGCTGCTTCTCCTCGACGAACCATTTACCGCCCTTGACGACCGCGCCATCGGCGTCCTGCAGTCCCTGCTGAAGCAGGCGCAAAGCGATGGCCGCAGCATCATCATGTCCACGCATCAGTTGCGCGAGGCGCTGGAACTGGCCACCGACGTTGCCCTGGTAAATCGCGGCAAGCTGGCCTTCCGGGGGCCGCGTTCTCAGGAAATGCTGGACGATCCAGGCTGGCTCTACCGCAACTACGGAGAAGCGTAAATGGCGGCCATTCTGTACCTGCGCCAGACGCTCGCCGTCGCTGGTAAGGATCTGCGCGCGGAATTGCGCAGCAAGGAAACAATCAACGCCTCACTCTCGTTCGCCCTGGTGATCCTGCTGCTGTTCAGTTTCGCCTTCGACCCCGGCGCGGAAACCGTCCGCGATATTTCCGGCGGGCTGCTATGGCTGGTATTCGCGTTCGCCGGCGCGCTGATCCTCAACCGCAGTTTCGCCCGCGAGCTGATGAACGACTGTCTCGATTCGCTGCTGGCCTCTCCCACCAGCGGCAGCCAGCTCTTCCTTGGGAAGTGCATCGCGAATTTCATCCTGCTGATGGCTGTGGAGGCGCTGTGCCTGCCGGTGTTCGGCATCTTCTATAATGTTGCGTGGACGCGGCAGGCGGGCTGGCTGGCGGTGGTTTTCGCACTCGGCACCTGGGCGCTCACGGTGATCGGAACCATGTTCAGCGCTTTGACGGTGAATCTGCGCTTGCGCGAACTGATGCTGCCAATTCTGGTTTATCCCATGATGGTACCGGCTCTCATGGCGGCGATTCAGTTGACCACAGTGCTGATGACCGGCGCG
Organism: Bryobacteraceae bacterium; assembly: GCA_050013535.1. GTDB lineage: Bacteria > Acidobacteriota > Terriglobia > Bryobacterales > Bryobacteraceae > CAWACP01. The sequence goes on from JBEKFB010000210.1 coordinate 1,096, forward strand.
CCCCCCGGCAGCGAGAATGCCATATGGCTGCGTTTGCTCGTCGGTTTCGATATCATCTTCACTATCCTGGGAATTGGTTTGGTAGAGATTGTGCTCATCGGGTGAACCATGCGTGAAAAGCTGATCTACGCGTTGTCCATTGCCGCCATTGGGCTGATCGCCTGGGATCTCTATCGCATCTTCATGGTGCTCCCGGATGAGGCCAACCAGGGCGCCATTTACCGCATCATCTATTTCCATGTGCCCGCCGCGATCACCGCAATGGTCGGGTTCTTCGTCGCCATGGTGATGAGCGCCCTCTACCTGATTACGCGGAATCTGAAATTCGATTCGGTGGCCGCCGCGGTGACCGAGGTAGGCGTGGTTTTCGCGGCCGTGAATCTGGTCACCGGCAGCATATGGGCGCGGGTGATCTGGGGCATCTGGTGGACGTGGGATGCGCGGCTCACCTCGATGCTCATCTGCTGGCTGCTTTACGCCGGTTATCTGATGCTTCGGCGCGCCACCGACGAACCCACGCAACGCGCCCGCCTTTCCGCGGTGCTTTCTATTTTTTCGTTCGTGGATGTCATCATCGTATGGAAATCGATCGAATGGTGGCGGACGCAGCATCCCGCGCCGGTGCTCAGCATTCGCAATGGCGGCGGAATGGCGCCGGGGATGGAATCGCCGCTGTGGTGGAACGTGCTGGCCATGGCTTTGGTGGCCACCTGCCTGATCCTGCTGCGAATGCGCCAGGAAGGCATTCGCCGCGAACTTGACGCGTTGCGCCGGTACGCGCACGCGCTTTAGGAGTTTGTATGGACGCTCGCAATTTTGCTTTCATGTTCTACGGTTTTCTGGCGGCGTGGGTCATCGTGCTCGGCTACGTGATTTCCATCGCGATGCGCGAGAGCCGGCTGCGGAAGGAACTGGACCGCGTGCGGCAGATGATCGAAGATCGGCAAGACTAATCGGGAGGAACCTGTGGCGACGGCGGACAGCAACATCTGTTTACTGCGCATTGACGGAATCCAGGGCGAGTATACGCAGCCCCCGCTGGAGGGCGGTATCCAGCTGCTGTCATTCACCGCGGAGCGCAGCCCCGGGTTGAACAGCATCCATTTCCAAATGAAGACCGGCAAGGGCACCATGCCGATCATCAACGCCGTGAACGCGGAAAAACGGTTGCCCTCGGCGACATTGATTGTGTCGAAGGGTGGTCAGATCGTGGTTCAGATCGAGTTTCGCGATTTCCTGCTTTCCGACGATCATGTGTACGGCACGTCGGGCGGCCATCCCGTGGAAACCTATACGCTGACAGCCGCCGGGATGAACGTCGTACAGCAGGTCGGGCCGCTTTCATACGGCACGGTTCTGCCGGGGAAAACGTAAGGATCATGAGCAGCGTGAAAGAGATTGAGGAAGCTGTTCTGAGGCTCTCCGCAGCCGAGTTGGCCGCATTCCGCGCGTGGTTCGCGGAACTGGACGGAGAAGCGTGGGACCGTCAGATCGAGCGCGATGCCGCTTCCGGGCGACTGGATTCACTGGAGAATGAAGCCCTCGAGGATCTGCGAGCGGGCCGCTGCACAGAGCGGTGAGGCACCGCGCCAACCCAAGGTTCTGGGATTGCTATCGCAAGCTTCCGGAAGATGTTCGTCGCCTCGCTGACGAATCCTGGCGGCTGCTTCGCCGCGATCCCAAACATCCTTCTTTGCATTTCAAGAAGATTGGACGATTCTGGTCCGCACGGGTCGGCCTGCATTTCCGCGCGCTTGCCGTGGAACACGAGGATACGTTGGTGTGGTTCTGGGTGGGATCACACGCGCAATACGATCGGCTGGTGGGAACGAAGTGACCTCACAGGTACTGTTTTTCCGGACAAATGGTGGTATCGTTTTGCCATGCGCGCCACTGCTGGCACGACATCGATCTACCTGGTTTGCTTTCATTCTGAGAAACCAAAGGATTTGACAGGCTCATCCGGACAATACTGCAAAGTCGACTCAGCTGTCCTTCAAGACGAATGGCCGTACGACAACGGCGATGATCCCTCGTTCTATGTCGCTCGCCAAGGTGGTCGGCTCACCTGGGGCGTTTGTCGGCAGGACCTTAGGGACGCGATAGCGAGGGGCAGCATCGTCGTGTTCTTCTCTTTCACCCCACTAGTAAATGATAAGACTCTGTATCGACTGTGCGCGGTCGCAACCGTCGATGACAAGGTTGACCACCGCGCTATCCACCGGGACCGACGGCTCTACCCATTTCGACGCCTCTATATCAACGGACTGATTGTCCCGGAGGCCGGTGGCTGGCGCTACGACGAAACTGACAGACCCGCGGCCTTGCGGCACAAAGACTGGCTGTGGCGAATGGCTTATCATCGCGGAATCGCTCAGGCAAAGTTCAACAAGAAATATTCGAAGATTCGTGATGAGGGCTACTTTCCCGATTCTGCGGCAGGCAGCGCCGGCTTACAGTTCGCCGGCAACTATATCGTTTTCGCGAAGACGCCTGATCGTAGCTTCATCTCGTCGTATCCACAGGAGGTCGCGATCGCACACAAAGGTCGGCACGAGAGGTGGTCGGACCCTAAGCTCCGGGAAATGACCGTACTCAAGGCGGCGTCCCTGGGTGCCCGCGATTACCTCAGAACCATTAATGAATCGGGAAGGAACCTACACCGACAGATACGGTTTGAGATGCCCACCGAGGAAGCAACTGGATGGCGTGATGACCTGATCAGCGTGCTAAAGAAACTCGACGGAAGCGGTAAAAAACGCACGGTGAGACAAGTCCGGACATCCGGAACCGCGAAATGCCATTAAGCCAGGTATTGCCTACGAAACCGCCACTGCGTGGATCTTCATCGTATTAGTCGCGGCGGGGGCCTGCGGCTGATCGCCGACGACGAACAATATATGCTGACCCGGCGCAACGCGGCCGCGTTCCACCAGCGCCCGGTCCATCCACGCCAGCATCTGGTCCACCGTGTGCAACTCCGGTGCAACCACCGGGGTGATCGCATACCAGACGGAGAGCTGCCGTGCGATGCCTTCGGTGGTGGTGAAAGCGAACACGGGCACGGGTGGACGGCGGCTGGCAATCAGAAACGCGCTGGATCCCGAAACGGTAAACACGGCAATCGCCTTCACTCCCGCCATTCCCGCGGCACGGCAGGCGGCATCCGCGATGATTTCGCGATGACCGGGATGGGCCGCCTCGAGCAAAGGCGGTGAAAGCAACACCGCGTGGGTCTCGGTAGCGCAGGCAATCTCGGACATGGTCCGCACTGCCTCCACCGGATACCGGCCTGACGCGGTTTCCGCCGACAGCATTATGGCATCGGTGCCGTCATACACGGCATTAGCCACATCGCTCACTTCGGCGCGCGTGGGCACGGCGCATTCGATCATCGATTCCAGCATCTGCGTGGCGGTGATCACAAACCGTCCGCGCTGCCGGGCTTTGTCGATAATGCCTTTCTGAATGTGCGGGACGTGTTCCAGCGCCACTTCCACGCCGAGGTCGCCTCGGGCCACCATCACGCCGTCGGAGACATGCAGAATTTCGTCGATGCGGCCCCAAGCTTCCGGCTTTTCAATCTTGGCGACGATCGGCGCAGTGGAGCCCTTTGCTTCCATGTGCCGGCGAAGCCGAATGACATCGGCCGCGCGCCGGACGAACGAGAGCGCCACCATGTCGACGCCTTGTTCCAGACCGAAATCGAGGTCGGCAAAATCCTTGGGCGTCATCGACGGCGCGCTCACCGATGTCCCCGGCAGGTTGATGCCTTTGCGATCGGAGATCATGCCCCCGCGCACCACCTGGCACTGCACCTCAATTCCGTTCGATCGAATCGCTACCAGCTCCACCGTACCGTCGGCCAGCAGGACGCGATCGCCCACGCGCACGTCCTTAGCAAACTCAGCATATGTGGTGCAGGCCAACAGACGGTTTCCGGCCGCTTCTTCAACGGTGATGGTGAACGCATCGCCGTTTTCCAGCCGGACCGGACCCTCCGGAAACGTGCCCAGTCTAATCTTTGGACCCTGCAGATCCAGCAGAATCGCGGTATGAGTGCCCGCCGCCTCCGCGCACTCGCGAATCGTGCGAATCAGCGGACCTCCGGTGGTCTGAATCCCGTGCGAGGCATTGAGGCGAAATACGTCTACACCGGCCGCGAGCAGAGTGCGGATCATCTCCGGCGAATTCGAAGCGGGCCCCAGCGTCGCCACGATGCGCGTGCGCCGGTGGTTGCGGTCTCTCTCCGATTGAGCGGTGGCCGTCATCAGGTTGCCAGCACTTCCGCGAGAGCCAGCATTTCGCTGTCGAGCGTTTTTCGATGAGTTGCCACTTCGCTCAATTCTGTGGTGCTCAGGCTGGCCCCCTTCAGGCCCACCAAAACCCCGCAGTGTCCCTCGGCGACGCAATCGACGGCCGCCGCGCCAAACCGAGTCGCCAGCATGCGGTCCGCGTAGGTGGGGTCGCTGCCCCGCTGCACGTAGCCCAGCGTGGTGCTGCGCAGATCGAACCCCATGCGCTCGCGGTGCTGGTCGAAATACTCGGTGAGCTTCGCCGCGTTGTACATTGCCCCCTGTGCCACCACAATCAGCGCGTGCGCTTTGCCGCGCTCCCATGCTTCGCGGATCTGCAGCGCCACGTCCTCCGGATCGGTCTTTCGCTCCGGAAGCACCACTGCTTCCGCGCCTCCGGCGACCGCCGCCATTAACGCCAGATATCCGGACTCGCGCCCCATTACTTCAATGAGGAAAGCCCGGCGATGCGATGATGCGGTGGTCTTGAGCCGGTCGATTGCCTCCAGCGCGACGTTCAGGGCGGTGTCCACGCCGATGGTCATGTCCGATCCGTAGACGTCGTTATCGATGGTGGAAGGAATTCCAACCACCGGGAAGCCCATGCAGGAAAGGGCGTGCGCCCCGGCCTGGGAACCGTTGCCACCGATAACGATCAGCGCCTGTATCCGTTCGGTGCGCAACCTGTCGAGTGCGCGCTCCCGGGCATCGGGCGCATCGTACTCCGGAGAGCGGGCGCTTCCCAGCATGGTGCCGCCCCGCTGCATGATCTCGCCGACATCGCGCGACCCAAGCGGCCGGACATCGCCATTGAGCAGTCCGCCAAACCCATGACGAATACCGGTGACGTCCCAGCCTCTGCTGAGAGCCATGCGCACTACGGCGCGGATCGCGGCATTCATGCCCGGCGCGTCGCCTCCACTGGTCAGGACCCCGATCCGTTTCATGTGTCAGATCCTCATCCACGCACACTCGGTGTCTTTTGGTGCTACGTGGCGCATGCGCGTGGTTACGCGTCGCGGGGTAAGACGTTCTCGCTCCAGCGCGGAACTTTACTATGTTAACCGATTCGACAGAGGCGGGCCGAATGGCGCTGGTTCGTCAGCGTCGACGAACCGATCCATTTTCCCGGCCAGCAGGCCAACGGTTTGCGCGGTCTGATTGTTCGCTTCGATGACCTGTAGCAGCAACTTTTCCGCATGATCCATGCGCTCTTTCGAGGCTGCGGTTTCCCGTTCCAGCACTTCGATGCGCTCGGCGTGGGTCATGAACTCAGTGTAGCGTGGCTTTGCGCCGGTCCGGCCGGCCCATCGTTTCAGCTTCAACGTTTCAAGGCCGCGACCGCTCGCTTCCCGCTGTGTTATTCTGAATGGGTACATAAACAGGATTAAGATAAAGACGAGGAGTACCCATCCGAGAATGGCACTGGCGGCTGAACTGAAAACGAAGGTTATCGCGCAATACCGGCAGCACAAGAATGACAGCGGCTCGCCAGAAGTTCAGGTAGCGATCCTCAGCCAGAGGATTCTCCAGCTTACGGACCACTTCAAAACGCACAAGAAGGACCATCATTCCCGCAGGGGACTTCTATCGATGGTTGCTCGACGGCGCCGTTTGCTGGACTATTTGAAAAGCAGAACTCCGGAGAGGTACAAGGCCCTGATTCAGAGTCTCGGAATCCGCCGCTAGGCAGGTCCGGGGCCAGGTGGCCACGTGTCCCGGTGGACGCGATCACCGCACTTCAGTCACTCCAGTCTCCCTCTTAATCGCAGACGGCGCACGCCGGAAAGGCGAGCGCCCAGGTTAAAGGAAACCCTGATGGTCCACACAGTTGAAATCGACCTGGATGGTCGCAAGCTCACTCTTGAAACAGGAAAAATAGCAAAGCAGGCAAACGGCGCGGTGGTTGTTCGCTCCGGGGACTCGGTAGTCCTTGTCACGGCATGTTCGGCCGACGAACCTAAGCCCGGCGCCAGCTTCTTCCCGCTCACCGTCGATTACCGCGAATACACCTATGCCGCCGGAAAAATCCCGGGCGGCTTTATCAAACGCGAGGGACGTCCCTCCGAAAAAGAAATTCTCACCAGCCGCATGATCGACCGGCCTATTCGGCCGCTGTTCCCCGAAGGCTACGCCTACGAAACCCAGGTCATCGGAATGGTGCTGTCCGCCGATCCCGAACGCGACCCGGCCACGCTCGCCATTGTGGGCGCGGCGGCCTCGCTGGCGATTTCCGATATTCCGTTTCACCATGTGCTGGGCGCGGTGCGCGTAGGCCTCATTGACGGCAAGCACGTGGCCAATCCCGGCTACAACGAGAGCCGTGATTCGAAGATCAACATCACGGTTGCCGGCTCGGAAGAGGGTATCGTGATGGTTGAAGCGGGCGCCAATCACGCGAGCGAGGCCGAGGTCATCGCGGCCATCGAGTATGGTCACGAATGCTGCAGGAAGGTCGCCGCGGCTATTCGCGAACTGATGGCCAAGGCGGGCAAGGCGAAGAGAGAATTCACGCCTGCGCCGTTCAACGAAGAGTTGCTCGCTCAGGTCTCGAAGAGCATTCGTGCCGAATTGACGGACGCGATGGACACGGCGAAGTACTCCAAGGAAGACAGCCATCACCGCATCAGCGCCGCGAAGAAGAAATTGGTGGAGGCGGCAACCGACGAGCAGAAGGCCGAAACGGCTCAGGTGTTCGACGTTCTGAAAGAGCGCATCTTCCGCGAGCAGATGCTGGACAAGCATCGCCGCCCGGATAACCGCAAGTTCGACGAGATCCGCAACATCTCGATTGAAGTAGGCGTGCTGCCGCGCGTGCACGGGTCGGCGTTGTTTACTCGCGGCGAAACACAGTCGCTGGTAAGCACCACGCTGGGCACCAAGGAAGACGAGCAGCGCCTGGAGATGTTCGATCCCGGCGTCACCAACAAGCGCTTCATGCTGCACTACAACTTCCCACCGTTCAGCGTCGGCGAGGTTGGCTTCATGCGCGGACCGGGCCGCCGTGAAATCGGCCATGGCGCACTGGCGGAACGCTCGATTCTAGCGGTCCTTCCCGATGAGAAGGCATTCCCATATACTCTGCGCGTTGTGAGCGACACTCTGGAATCGAACGGTTCCAGCTCGATGGCTACGGTCTGTGGCGCCACGCTGTCTCTCATGGATGCGGGGGTGCCGATCACCGCTCCGGTTGCCGGTATCGCCATGGGACTGGTGATGGAAGGCGAGAAATACGCCATCCTTACCGACATCGCCGGCGCCGAAGACCACTACGGCGATATGGATTTCAAGGTCGCCGGATCGCGCGAGGGCATCACCGGCCTGCAGATGGACATTAAGGTGCCGCGCGTTTCCACGAAAATCCTTACGGAAGCACTAGAACAAGCTCGCAAGGCACGGCTCTTCATTCTGGACAAGATTGTCGCGGTGATCGACAAACCGCGCGCGGAGATGTCGCCCTACGCGCCGCGCATCTATACGGTCATGATTCCGGTGGACAAGATCCGTGAGTTGATCGGTCCCGGCGGCAAGATGATCCGCAGCATTGTGGACGAAACCGGCGCAAAGATCGACGTGTCCGACGACGGCACGGTGAACATTTTCGCTTCCGACGGCGAGGCCGCCAAAAAGGCCATTCAGCGCGTCACCGACATCGGCGCGGTGGCCGAGGTCGGCAAAACGTATCTGGGTAAGGTAGTTCGGCTCGCCGAGTTCGGGGCTTTCGTGGAGATCTTCCCCGGAACCGACGGCTTGCTGCACATCAGCGAGATCTCGGAGAACCGCATCAAGCAGGTTCGGGATGAGCTGAAGGAAGGCGATCAGATCCTTGTGAAGGTTCTGGCGACCGAAGGTAACAAAATCAAGCTGAGCCGCAAAGCCGTCCTGCGCGAGCAGCGCGATAAGCTCAAAACCGTGCAAGCGTAAGAAGTTCTGGACACGCTGCGCCAGCCGCGTTCTCGTGACACAAGGCGAGAGCGCGGCTGGCGCCGCGTGTCCTTCCTTTGTCGTTCCCACTGGCCAATCGACGACAATAGAGTTTTATGCCAGTTCCCAAATGGCGGGCCGATGGCTCGGTCTACGCTGTTATCGCTCTCCTTCTCTTAACCGTTGCCCTCCAAGGCTGTAGCGCTTCAGCCGAAAAGACGGGACCCGCTGGCGCGCCGCCGCCGCTGGTCACCGTGATGGAAGTCCAACCGCGCGACGTTCCTATCTTTTCCGATTTCGCCTCGCAGACCTACGCCCGCAACATGGTGGACGTTCGCAGCCGCGTGGAAGGCTATGTGGACCGCTGGCTGTTTCAGCCGGGCGCAGAGGTGGCGGCTGGCCAGGTGCTCTACGTGCTCGATCTGCGGCCGTTTGAAGCAGCCGTACAGCAGGCGCGCGGCAATCTGCAGCAGAGCGAGGCCGATCTCGACTTCGCACAGAAGCAGGTTTCGCTGTTGCAGGCACAGGCGAGCCTGGCCACATCGGAAGCGAACCTGATAAAGGCGCAGCAGGACGACGACCGGCTGAAACCGCTGGTGCAGGCCGACGCAGCCTCCCAGCAGGATCTGGACGCCGCCGTCGCCGCGTTGCGCGCTGCCGAAGAAACCGTGAAGGCGAACAAGGCCAATGTCGACCAAACCGCCTTGTCCACCAGAACGCAGATCGCTTCCACCGCGGGTAAAGTGGAATCGAACAAGGGAGCGCTCCACACCGCCGAATTGAATCTCGAATACGGCACCATTCGCGCACCCATCGGGGGCCGAATACCTCGCTTGGGCCAAACGCGGCCAAAAGTCGCCCGCCGGCGAACTAACCCTGATTCTCGCCGACGGTTCCGAGTTCCCTTCGAAGGGCCGCATCACCGACACACTGAATCAGGTTGACCCGAAGACCGGCACGCTGGAACTGCAGGCCAGCTTCGCCAACCCGCGGCACACGCTGCTGCCCGGCCAGTTTGGCCGCATCCGCGTGCAGGTGGACGAGCGCAGGAATGCCATCGTGATCCCGCAAAAGGCCGTGCAGCAGATCCAGAGCATGCAGACGGTGTACACGGTGGGCCCGGATAACAAGGCTCTCATGCGCGCGGTCACCACGGGAAATCGCGTCGGTGAGCTTTGGGTGATCGAGCAGGGCCTGCAACCTGGCGACCGAATCATTGTGGAAGGGCAGTTGAAGGTGCGGCCGGGCGCCGCCGTGCAGCCCACGCCATATCACGAAGCGAAGCCGGGGAGCTGACCGATGGCGCGATTCTTTATCGATCACCCCGTCTTCGCGATGGTGATTGCCATCGTGATGGTCATCCTTGGCGCGGTGGCCATCCCCAATCTTCCGGTGGCCGCGTATCCGGAAGTGGTGCCGCCGGTGGTGCAGATCACCACGAACTTCCTTGGCGGCAACGCGCAGGATCTCGAAAAAACGGTGGCCCAGCCCATCGAAGAACAACTCGTCGGCCTTGACGGCATGCTCTACTATCTCTCCACCAGCGCCAACGACGGCACACTAAATATTCAGGTGACGTTCAAACTGGGGACGAATCCGGACATCGCCACCGTGCAGACGCAGAACCGCGTGAGCATCGCTATGCCCCGGCTGCCTCCGGAAGTGCAGCAGCAGGGCGTCACTGTGAAGAAGGTCTCCAGCGCCTTCCTGATGGCCATCAGTCTGTTTTCGAAAGATAATCGCTATAATTCTCTGTTTCTCACGAATTATGCACAGATTAACCTGGTAAATCAGATTGGCAATCTCGAAGGTGTGGGGGAATCGCGTCTTGGCACCAATCAGGTTTACTCGATGCGCGTGTGGGTGAACCCGGACAAGATGGCCAAGCTCGGCATCACCGCCAGCGATATCAGTTCGGCCATCCAGTCGCAGAACCGGCAGAATCCGGCGGGCGCTTTCGGACAGCCCCCGGCACAGCCAGGAACCGATTTCCAGTATTCAGTGAATGCGCCGGGGCGCCTGCTGGAGGCACAACAATTCGAGGACATCGTACTGCGCGCGAGTCCCGATGCCTCCCTGCTCCGCATTGGCGACATCGGCCACGTGCAACTCGGAGCGCAGACGTACACCGGTTTCAATCGCGTGGACGGGCGCGACGCGGGTAACGTGATCGTGTACCTGTCGCCTGGCGCGAACGCCGTGCAGACCGGTGCGCGCGTGCGGCGATACCTGAACCAGATTAAGGCTGGCTTCCCCGCGGGCATGGATTACATCATCTCCTACGACTCCACCATGTTCGTGAACGCGGCTATCAAGGATGTGATGATCACGCTGTTCGAGGCCATCGGCCTGGTGATTCTGGTGGTCTTCATCTTCCTGCAGAGCTGGCGCGCCACGCTGATTCCGCTGCTCACGGTTCCGGTGGCTGTGATCGGCACGCTCGCGCTGTTCCCGCTGTTGGGCTTCTCCATCAACATCACCAGCATGTTCGGCCTGGTGCTGTCCATCGGCATCGTTGTCGACGACGCCATTGTGGTGGTGGAAGCCGTGCAGCGCCACATCGACGAAGGTATGCGGCCGCGCGAGGCGACTATCCAGGCGATGAAGGAAGTGCAGGCGCCGGTGACCGCCATCGCGTTCATCCTGGCGGCGGTGTTCATCCCGGTGGCATTTCTGGGCGGTATCAGCGGACAGATCTACCGCCAGTTCGCGCTCACCATCGCGGCGTCGGTGCTGCTCTCAGCTTTCAATGCTCTCTCACTGAGCCCCGCGCTGAGCGCCCTGATCCTGCGTCCGAAGAGCAAGGCACATGGGCCGCTGGCTGCGTCCTTCGGCGTTTTCAATCGCGGCTTCGGCTGGGTGACGAACCGTTATCTGGCGGGGGTGATGGGGCTGATCCGGAAGCCGGTGCTGGCGCTGGCCGGTCTTCTGTGTTTCTGGTTCGCGGCGGGCGCGATCTTCCATCACCTGCCCAACGGCTTTCTCCCGGATGAAGACCAGGGCGCGGTATTCATTTCCATCCGCTTGCCGGACGGCTCTTCGGTTCCACGCGCCGATGCGGCCACGCGCAAAATCGAGAGCATTGTCAGCCGGATTCCCGGAGTTGCCGGTACGCTGACGCTGGGCGGCCTGGACATCGCCACGCGCACCAATAATTCGAACGTCGCCACCATCATCGCGCGGCTCACACCGTGGGACGAGCGCCATGCGAAGAACCTGCAACTGGCGTCGATCCTCGGGGCCATGCAAAAGGAGTTCGCGAAAGTGCCGGAGGCCTTCACATTTGCCTTCGGCCTTCCACCCATTCTGGGCCTGAGCGCCACCGGCGGATTTCAATACATGCTGGAAGACCGTCTGGGCGGCGACGTGCGCGCACTCGCGCAGACTGCCGACCTTGTTGTGCAGGCGGCCCATGGGCGCCCTGAACTGGGGACCATTCTGAGCACGTTCCGTCCGGACGTTCCGCAATACAAAGTGGATGTGGATCTGGCCAAAGTGCAGACGCTGGGCGTTCCCGTCAGCGACGCCTATAACGCCCTGCAGACGTTTCTCGGCGGCCTCTATGTGAACGACTTCAATTCGTTCGGGCACACCTGGCAAGTGCTGGTACAGGCCGAGCCCGAGTTCCGCACCGGGCCGTCCGACATCAACCGTTTCTACGTGCGCAGCCATGACGGCGACATGGTGCCCCTGGGCACGTTGGCCACCGTGCAACCCACCACCGGACCCGATGTCATCTATCGCTACAACCGGTTTCGCAGCGTTCAGTTGCTGGGCGGTCCCGCGCCGGGACACAGCAGTGGCGAGGCCTCCAGCGCGATGGAGAAGCTGTCCGCCGATGTGCTGCCCGCTGGGTACGGCTTTGAGTGGACCGGCACCACGTACCAGGAAAAGGAAGCGCAGGGCCACGAGGGCGTGATCTTCGGGTTCGCGGCGGTGCTGGTGTTTCTATGTCTCGCGGCGCTGTATGAGAGCTGGACCATTCCCCTCGCCGTGCTGCTGGCCGTTCCGCTGGGGCTGTTCGGAGCGCTGTTGGCGGTGTGGATGCGCAGCTATCCATATGACATGTACACGCAGATTGGAATCGTGACGCTCATCGGCCTCGCGGCCAAGAACGCCATTCTGATTGTGGAGTACGCGCGCATGAGCCACGAGGAGGGGAAGTCCGTCGTCGACGCAGCCATGGAAGCGGCGCGGTTGCGATTGCGGCCCATTCTGATGACCTCCTTCGCGTTCATCCTGGGCGTGGTGCC
>JBEKFB010000211.1:0-7843 GCA_050013535.1 Bryobacteraceae bacterium
CCGGTGAGCAACGCCGGAAGCGCCGCTTTCAGCCACATCAGGCGGACATTGTGGATGTGCGCGAACTGCTCGGCGACGGTGCGGCCCTTCGACGCTGACACAGCGACGAGCGCTTCATCGGGGATCGCGGCCAGCAAGTAGCGATTGATGCGGTCGTGGATGGCCCACGCTTCGGCAACGTGGGAATCGCTCATCGCTTAGTGAATCGCCGCTCCAGCAGCGCGTCCAGGGAGAACCTGCCCGGCCCGAATATCAGAATCAGCAAAGACGCGCAGAGAAAGGTGCAGGGCGCCGCGCCGACGAACTTGTCGGGCTCGGAGAAGAACGATATGAAGGCCTCGTGGTCCGCCGTGAAGTAGGCCACCACCATATCGCCGACGAACAGCAGCGCAATCGGCCTTGAAGCCAAACCCACTGCCAGCAGAAGGCCGCCCATCAGCTCAAGACTCGATATGAAACTCGCGTTGAGCCCAGGAGCGGGAATGCCAAGGCTGGTGAAGAACTGCGTCACCTTGTCCAGACGGTGCAGCTTGCCCCAGCCTGTCTGCATGAACTGCCAGCCCCAATAGAGGCGGACGGCAAGCAACAGCACGGACTGGAGACTGGACGCCGCGGCGATCAGCAGCGCGTAGGGTTTGCGGATGAGCTCAATCATACGGCGGTCTTTCGCTTTCTTCCGGCCGGCAGAGCCAGCCGAGCGCGGCCCACACCGCGAACCATTTTTCGAGCAGCGGAGAGATATCGTCCGCCGCCAACGTGGTCTCGCTGAAGGCGGAGTCAATCGCCTCGCCGATGGAGGCGCCTTTGTTAATCGCTTCCAGCAGACGGAACTCCTCAGCGGCGAGCCGCCGATAATACACTACGGTGTCCACACGATGCACTGCGAGATGGACTTCTTCGGCCTTCGCGCGCCCGGTGTGCCGTCTGGTCGCGCGTTCACGATTCATGCTCACGGCATTGCTGGCTGTTCCATGATCTTCGGAATCGGCATTCACGCGAATCCTAAGTTCCTCCACGGGATAACGCAGGTGAAGCAATCGAACGTACGGTTGAAGCCCTGCGCGAAAATCCGGACCGAGTTCCAGCAGGTCCTCCGGTCCGAGTACACGAGAAGCGGCATTGTCGAACGCCTCGATATGCGCCCATTCCAGACGGGCCATGTCGATCGCGAGCTCGGGCGCCGTACCCGCATATTGCAGGTTGTTCCGCAGCCATCCCTCCAGCCGCGATCCGAGATTCCGCAGCGTGAAGGACTGCGATGGACACTCCGTGAGAAACGCCCGCGACAGGCGGTCGAACGCGCGCTTCCCCACAATCGCGCGAAGGCCCGGGAAATCCTCGGCGAACGAATCGAGAATGCGAAACCAATATTGGCGATTGTAGATTTCAAGACGCTCCAGCGCCGTCAGACGGTCGTTCGGTTTGACGAACTCGACATCGCCGTGCCGGTTGCGCGTGTTGTCCGACGCCGTCAGCGGCCGCATCACCGCAGCCCCCATGCGCCGCTGCAATTCCTGCAGATTCATGAGGCCGCCGCCACGGGAACCGGAATGTGCTTTTCCGCCTTGCGCGCCTCGGAATGAACCTCGTCGAACGACGGAATATGATCGTCCCATTCCAGCAGTGTCGCCGTCGGTCCCGCGCGCCGCACCGCCTGCTCGTATAAGTTCCACACGGGGTCGATCACCGGGTGATCGTGCGTGTCGAGAATGTACTTCTCGAATTTCGAGTGGCCGGCAATGTGGATTTGCGCTACGCGTTCGGCTGGCACGCTGTTCACGTATTCGAACGGGTCGAACGAATGGTTACGCGACGAGACATAGATATTATTCACGTCCAGCAGGATTCCGCAATCGGCGCGCTCCACCACTTCGTTGAGGAACTCCCATTCGGTCATCTCAGACACGTGGAATTCGGCGTAACTGCTGACGTTTTCCACCGCGATGGGAACTTCAAGAAAATCGCGCGCCTCACGAATTTTCTGAGCGGTAACATCTGCCGCTTCGAACGTGTAGGGCATTGGAAGCAGATCGTGCGTGTAGCGCCCATCCACGCTGCCCCAGCAGAGATGATCCGTGAGCCAGGGCGTCTTCGTGCGCTTCACCAACGTCTTCAGCCGCCGCAGATGCTCTCGATTGAGCGGATCGGCCGAGCCGAAATACATGGACACGCCATGCTGCACCACGCGATATTGTTCGAGAATCTGATCGAGCACGGCGAGCGGACGCCCGCCGTCCACCATGAAGTTCTCCGAAATGATCTCAAACCAGTCGACCACGGGCTTGTGCTCGAAGATGTGGCGGTAATGCGGGATGCGCAGGCCGATGCCAACGCCGTATTCGGTGAAGCCGTTGAATCGATTTGCTGGCATGAATGTTGATGGTGCGTTGAAGATGAGGCCGGACGCTTCATGGTCCGGCCCCGAGAAATCACATCGCGCTGCGAACTACAGCTTGGAGCCGTCGGTGGCGCAGCCGCCCTTGCCCTTGCAGGAGTTCTTGCCCTTGCAGCCGTTGTCGCCCGTGCTGCATCCGCCCTTCCCCTTGCAGGAGTTCTTGCCCTTGCAGGCGTGTTTGTCGGTATCGTCATCATGCACCACGGAGCCGGCGAGCAAACCCGCCGCCGTCCGCGCTGAGCTCACGCTGGAGCCTGAATTCGTGGAAGCTAAAGTGCCGGCATTCACGCGTGCCATCGTGCCGCCCAGCAACCCGGTGAACGCGGCCGTTAGAACCAGAGAACTCTTGGAAATCTTCATGGAACAACTCTCCTCATTTCTGTCTTAAGTCGACTACCTGGTCCCCGGTCCGGCCTTGAGTGAGTGAACCGGCACCAGGTCCCCGCATTGTCCTATACGAGACGCCCAAATGCAACGGATGTATCGCAGTGTTCATCGATTCGTTAGATACCGGCAAGAAGTTACGGCGGCGATGGAAAGTTTCCGGGTGACCGCGAGTGGATGAGAGGAGTTCTGTAGGGTGGAATACGCAGAAGGGGCGGGGGAAGGAATGGGGTGAGGCTGGTCGGCTCAAAGGGTGTTCACATGCCCAGCTCGCTATGCGAACCGAGTCGCACAAGTTCAAGGCTATCGCCATCGGGCTTGCGGTAGATAAGAATCAGATCCGGTCTGATGTGGCAATCGCGGTGATCGTTCCATTCGCCGGACAAGGGATGATCGAAATTCCGGTGCGCCAGCGGCGTGTCGGCGGCCAGCAGGTTGACGACATCCATCAGCACAACGTCCAGTTTCTTGCTGTGCCGGCCGCACTTTTCTCGCCTGTAGTCGCGCTGAAAACGGGTGGTGTATCTAACCTCTCGCATTCAGACTTTGGAGCAGTTTGTCCGGCTTGCCGGCCTTGACCAACTCTCCGCGGCGCGCGGCTTTCATTGCTTCGACGGTTTCGACGTTGGGATTGAGCGGCTCGAACGGCAGAGCCTTTTCCGCCGCGACGCGCACCAGCAGCAGGCGAAAGGCATCGGACACGGTGAGCCCGATTTTCTTTAGCGCCGCAGCGGCCTCCCTCTTGGTACGTTCGTCGATGCGGGCGCGAACAACGGAATTGTCAGGCATGGCGCCAATCTTCTCTGAGCTACATTGTAGCTCAAACGTACAACACACTCCTTATCCTTCGTCCCCGCCCGTCACCTTCAGCACAGCAAGGAATGCTTCCTGGGGGATCTCCACGCGGCCGACGCGCTTCATGCGGCGCTTGCCTTCCTTTTGTTTCTCCAGCAGTTTGCGCTTGCGCGAAATGTCGCCGCCGTAACACTTGGCCAGCACGTTCTTGCGCATGGCCGGGATGTTCTCACGCGCGACAATCTTGCTGCCAATGGCCGCCTGCAAAGCGACCTCGAACATCTGCCGGGGAATCAGTTTACGCAACCGCTCGATCAGGGCCTTGCCGCGATCAAAGGCACTGTCGCGATGGACGATCATGGACAGCGCGTCCACCGGGTCGCCCGCCACCAGCACGTCAAGCCGCACCATGGGCGACACCTGATACCCGGCGAGATGATAATCGAGCGAAGCGTAGCCGCGCGATGCCGATTTCAATCGGTCGTAGAAATCCAGCACGATCTCGTTCAGCGGCAGGCTGTAGCCGAGGAGCACGCGGCCGGTGCCAATATACTCGAATTTCCTCTGCGTGCCGCGCTTTTCTTCGAGTAATTTCAGGATCTCGCCGACATATTCCTCGCGCGTGATCACCGTCGCTTCAATCACCGGCTCTTCGATCTGTTTGATGCCTGCTGGATCCGGAAAACGCGTCGGGTTGTCCACCTCTACTACTTCGCCGTCGCTCTTCGTGACGCGATAGCGAACGCCGGGAGCCGTAGTGATGAGGTCGATTTCGAATTCGCGCTCCAGCCGCTCCTGCACGATCTCCAGATGCAGCAGGCCAAGAAACCCGCAACGAAACCCAAAGCCGAGCGCCACCGAATTCTCGGGTTCGAAATTGAAGGCGCTGTCGTTCAGGCGCAGCTTCTCCAAAGCGTCGCGCAGGCGGCCATGCTCGTGAGATTCCACCGGATAGAGCCCGGCGAAAACCATCGGCTTTACCGGTTGAAAACCAGGCAGAGGCTCCGACGCCGGGTTCGCATCGTCGACTATGGTGTCACCGATCTGCGCGTCAGCCACCGTCTTGATGTTCGCGAACAGGAACCCGACTTCGCCGGCCGACAGCTCATTGCAAGGCACCGGCTTCGGCGTCTGGAATCCCAACCCTTCCACATCGAACGTTCGGCCGTTGGACCACAGGCGGATCTTTTGCTTCATCGCGATCCTGCCATCGAACACGCGCATCAGGATGATCACGCCGCGGTACGGATCGAACCATGAATCGAAAATCAAGGCGCGCAGTGGAGCGTCTGGATCGCCTTTGGGTGGCGGCACACGATGCACGACCGCTTCCAGCACGTCCTTGATACCGAGGCCGCTCTTCGCGCTCACCAGCAGCGCGTCGTCCGCGGGCAGGCCGATCACCTGCTCAATCTGCTCGCGAATGCGCTCCGGCTCGGCGGCGGGCAGGTCGATTTTGTTGATTACCGGAATGATCTCAAGGTTGTGCTGCAGCGCCAGATACGTGTTGGCCAGTGTTTGCGCCTCCACCCCCTGCGACGCATCCACCACCAGCAGCGCTCCATCGCACGCCTGCAGACTGCGCGAAACCTCGTAACTGAAATCGACGTGTCCGGGCGTGTCAATCAGGTTCAACTGATAGTCAATACCGTCTTCCGCGCGATAATCCAGGCGCACCGCGTGCGATTTAATGGTGATGCCGCGCTCGCGCTCGAGATCCATCGAATCGAGCACCTGCTCCATCATTTCGCGCTGCGAGAGCGCGCCCGTCAACTCAAGCAGCCGGTCGGCCAGCGTCGACTTGCCGTGATCGATATGCGCGATGATAGAGAAGTTCCGAATGAAGCGCGGATCCATGCGGTAAAATGGGCCTGAACTAACGATTATCCCATGGCACATGTGATGGAAGGCGTTTTCGACGCACGCGGATTGAGGTTTGCCATCGTGGTGGCCCGCTTCAACGGCTTCATCACGGATCGTCTGCTGTCGGGCGCGCTGGACGCGCTGATACGCACTGGTTGCCTCGAGAGCGACATCGATGTCGTCAAGGTTCCCGGGTCGTGGGAGCTGCCGTTCGTCGTCAGGGCGCTCGCGAAGAAGGAACGTTATGACGCGATCATCGCCTTGGGCGCGGTGATTCGCGGAGAGACGCCACACTTCGATTACGTGGCCGGCGAAGCGGTAAGCGGTCTTTCTCGCGTTGCCACGGAGACCGGTGTCCCTATTGCCATGGGCGTGCTCACAACGAACACGGTGGAACAAGCCATCGACCGCGCCGGTGCCAAGAGCGGCAACAAAGGCTTCGATGCAGCCATGACGGCGATCGAGATGGCCAGTCTTCGGCGGCGTCTCGACAAGACGGGCGAGTAATGATGATCACATCGCGCGCCCCGGCTCAGCGGCAAGTGGACTGACCCATGTCTGCAGGCCGCCATCGTTCCCGCCAGCGCGCACTCCAGGTGCTGTTCCAATGGGATCTCGCCAAGCGTCCTGTTGACGAGGCCATCGAGAGTTGGTATGACAGCGTGGGCGCGGGTTTGGAAGAGCGGCCCGCGCGTGACGACTTCATGGAGCAACTGGCCACCGGCACCGCCGGAATGGCTGGCGAAATCGATCAACGCATCACCGCCAAAGCCCAGAACTGGACCATTGAGCGCATGGGTATCGTCGACCGCAACATTCTCCGCCTGGCGATTTACGAAATGACGAAACATCTTTCGCCCGCGGCGGTCGTAATCGATGAGGCGCTGGAACTCGCGCGCCGATTCTCCGGCGACGAATCGGTGCCGTTCATTAACGGTGTGCTCGACGCGGTGAACAAGGAAGCGATTACCTGATGGCACGCATCCTCATGGTGGCCTCGGAAGCCACACCTTTCGCGAAAACCGGCGGCCTGGCCGACGTGATCGGCGCACTTCCCGCGGCCCTGCACGCAGCCGGCCAGCAAGTGGCGGTGGTGATGCCGTGGTATCGAAGCGTTCGCCTGGCCTCTTCGCCGAAGGAAGCGTTTCGCGATCTGCGCGTCTATATCGGACCGCGCGATTATCGCGTCGACATCTTCGAGACGTCGGAAGGCGGCGTCACCTTCTACCTGGTCTGCTGCCCACCGTTGTTTGACCGTCCCGCATTGTACGGCGAACACTCCACGGATTATCCCGACAACCATATTCGCTTCGGCGTGTTTTGCCGCGCCGCGCTCGATGTCGCGCGTCACCTCTTCCTGCCCGACATACTGCATTGTCACGATTGGCAGGCCGCGCTCGCGCCCATCTACCTGCGCTACGCGTTTCGCGGCGACCCGACGTTTCTCGGCATCCGCGTCCTGTTCACCGTCCACAATCTCGGCTATCAGGGGTTGTTTCCGCCCGAGGCGCTGTATGATCTCGGCATCGGCCGGGATGCGTTTCGGCCGAACGTGCTCGAGTTCTTTGGCCGCGTGAACCTGCTGATGGGCGGCATGCATTTCAGCGACGCCATCAACACGGTGAGCCGAGGCTATGCGCGGGAGATTCAAACGCCTGAGTTCGGGTTCGGTCTGGATGGTTTTCTGCGCGCTCGCGCGAACCGGCTGAGCGGCATCGTGAACGGCGTGGATTATAAGGCGTGGAGCCCCGAGACCGACGTCAATATCGCGCGAAACTACTCAGTCGACGATCTTCAGGGGAAGCAGGTGTGTAAGCGGGCGCTGCTGGAACAGTTCCATCTGCCAACCACCAACCTGAGCCGGCCGGTGATTGGAATGGTCTCTCGAATGGTCACCCAGAAAGGCTTCGACCTGCTGGAAAAAGCCGCGAAGGACCTGCTGGCCGAGGATATCACGCTGACAGTTCTGGGCAGCGGCGACCTCGTGTATGAAAAGCTCTTTCGCGATCTCGCGGCCGCGCATCCCG
Source organism: Bryobacteraceae bacterium (assembly GCA_050013535.1). Lineage (GTDB taxonomy): Bacteria > Acidobacteriota > Terriglobia > Bryobacterales > Bryobacteraceae > CAWACP01. Next base: position 7,465 of record JBEKFB010000211.1, read on the forward strand.
GTAAAGTGGGAGTCCAGATCGGTTATGACGAGGCGCTGGCGCACCGCGTCGAAGCCGGCGCCGACATGTTCCTCATGCCGAGCTATTACGAACCGTGCGGCCTGAATCAGATTTACAGTCTGCGCTATGGCACGGTGCCCATCGTGCGCGCGGTGGGCGGGCTGGAAGACACCATTGTGGACGACGGCGCCGCCGCGGGCGGCGCGGCCACCGGCTTCAAGTTTCGCGACTACACGGAAACGGCCCTGCTGGCGGCGGTGCGGCGCGCGCTCAGCGTCTACGCGAATCAATCGCGATGGCGGGAGATCGTGCGCCGGGGCATGCGGCAGGATTTCTCGTGGGAATACTCAGCCGGGCAATATGCGGCGCTGTACCGGAG
>JBEKFB010000212.1:0-8486 GCA_050013535.1 Bryobacteraceae bacterium
ACTCGGCGATATACTGAGCCCGGCTCAGAGGTGACTCATGTTTGCTACGCTGGTTTCGTTTTCGCTAACGGACGTGCTGCCCCATGTGATAATACTTTCCGCTGTCCTCCTCGGCTGCGCGTTCTGGATCTGGATGATCATCGACTGCGCGACCAAAGAACCGAGCGAAGGCAACGACAAGCTGGTGTGGATTGTCATCATCGTCTTCACGCACATCGTCGGCGCGCTGATCTACTATTTCGTGCGGCGGCCGAGGCGGATCGCGCAGTTGGGCCAATAAGCCCACTTGCGACAATAGAGACTTGCCGGAGACCACCGCACAGCGCCGGAGTACGCTGGCGCCGCTCAGAAATGTAACCTTTCGCTGGTTGTGGATCGCTTCCGTTGTGTCGAACGTCGGCACGTGGATGCAGAACGTGGGCGCGGCATGGTTGATGGCGTTGCTTACGCCGTCGCCGCTCTACGTGGCTCTGGTGCAAAGCGCCACCAGCCTTCCGGTTTTCCTGCTGGGCATTCCCGCCGGCGCCCTGGCCGACATCGTGGACCGGCGCAAGCTCCTGCTGTGGACGCAGGGCGCGATGCTCGCGGCCGCGGCGATCCTCGGCGTGATGACCATGGCCGGTTACACGGGACCATGGTCGCTGTTGTTGCTCACCTTCGCGCTGGGTCTCGGCTCCACCATGAACGGACCGGCATGGCAGGCCATCATGCCGGAGTTGGTGCCGCGCGCGGAACTGCCGGCGGCAATCGCGCTCAATTCTGCTGGGTTTAATCTCGCCCGGGCGGTGGGACCAGCGTTGGGCGGCGCGGTGGTTGCGGCTGCCAGCGCGGGACCGGCCTTCATCCTGAACGCTGTCTCGTTCGTTGGCGTGATGGTGGTGCTGTGGATGTGGCGGCGTCGCCCGCGCGAGCAATCGCATGCCGAGGAACATATCTCGTCCGCGATGCTCGCGGGAATCCGCTATGTTCGCTTCGCCCCGCCGATGCATTCCGTGCTTATCCGCTCGGCCGCGTTTGTGGCGCCGGCCAGCGCGCTATGGGCAATTCTGCCGGTTCTGGCGAAAACGGATCTGGGGCTGGGCAGCACGGGCTACGGCGTTCTGCTGGGTTGCCTCGGCGCGGGATCGATCCTTGGCGCCAGTGTGCTCTCGCGATTGCGCGAGCGCTTCAGTCCGAACCTGCTCGTTTCGGCGGCTACAATCTCATTCGGCTGTGTCTCGGCGTCCATCTACTGGCTGCATCATTTCGTGTTCGTCGCACTGGTGCTGCTGGTGGGCGGCATGTCATGGATGACCGTGAACTCCAACCTGAACATTGCTACGCAGACCACCGCCGCGGCGTGGGTTCGCGCCCGCGCGCTGGGAATGTACCTGCTGGTGTTCCAATCGGCCATGGCCGTGGGCAGCGCGGTGGCCGGTGCGATTGCGGAACGGTTCGGCACTCGCATGACCCTGCTTGCGGCCGGCCTGACGCTGTTTGTTTCGGCCTTCGCAACTTTCCGGTTGAGGCTGGGCACGTCCGAACCGTCCGACGCGGTCTCCAAGCCGCACTGGCCCGAACCGACGATGGCCCTCGACATCCCACTCGATCGCGGTCCTGTATTGGTGGCCATCGAGTATCAAATCGATCTTGCCCAGCGCGAAGAGTTCATCGGCGTCATGCAGGGGATGAAGATGATCCGGCGGCGCGATGGCGCTATGCGCTGGCACTTGTTCGAAGATGCCGCGTCCCCCGGCCGCATGCGCGAATCGTTCCTGGTGGAGAGTTGGGCGGAACATCTGCGCCAGCATGACCGCATGACCGGTCTCGACCGCGCGATACAAGCCCGGGCGAACTCATTTCACATCGGAGAAGACGTTCCTCAGGTAACGCACTGGCTGGCCGCCGAACCGTCGGATGAGGAAGCGAATGATTGAGCGGGCCTGTGTAACGTCAGGCCTCCCGATAGATTTGGTTCCTTGGCCCGACGGCAGAAACCAGTAGGACGTTGTCGCCGGGGATCACGATGAAGAGAATTCGGTAACTTCCGACCCGCGCTGATCTTTTGTCGCTGTTCCTCAGCGGCTTGGAGATTCGGATATTGAATGGGTCTCTGGCCAGTTCAATGATCTTATCCTTGATACGTTTCCTTGGATACGTTTCCTTGTGGTGGCGTCCAACTGACTCACGTACTTCTGAGCGCTTTGTGAAATGCGCGGCTCAAGCACGGGGGTCAGTTGATGTTGGACAGTTCTAGGCTTTCACCGCGCTGGTACTCATCCAATGAACGCTGGAATACTTCGTCGATACCCGAAGATGGATTCATGGCCAGTTCGACCGATTCGGCGATATCAAACAATTCATCGGCACGAACCCGAACAGAATTGAGAACGGTCCCCACCAAGGTGCGATTGGTCAGTCGAGCACTTCTGCCTTGGATGTACAGCGCTTCTAGTTGTGTTGCCAGATTGCGCAGAGTCCCGATACCGGCGCGGACTTGATCCTCGGTGGCATTCTGCCTCTTCTCATTTCGCTCCACTTCCCTGTAAAAACTCTCCAGAAGATTTTTCAGGTGTGAATCCAACTTCCACAACTTCCCGGCAAGGGCCAAAAGCGTTAGCCGGTTATCGACCGCACCAGCGATGCGCGAAGACGCACGATAAGCTATCGACGTCGCTTCGAGCGCATCAGCGTTCCAGCTTGCCGTGCCGAGCACCATCGGAACTGCCATACATGCGCCCCATTCTGTGGTCAGATGCCAATCTATCGACAACGTTGCGGCGTGTCAACAGAGTAGACGCCCTAGGCCCCTGTTCTGACTGTACCGCACATCACAGTTATAACGACGGTTGGGGCTTCTTATGCCACTGCCGCACCGCCCACCACTTCTCAAGGGCCGTTAGGATAGTTTCTTTGGAGCCCTCCCGAGTTGTTCGTAGTGCGCCATGACCCGAGTTTTTCTCACGGAATCTTTACTGTCGCCGTAGCTGTGTCGCATGTCACAGCATCTGCGCCAGCACGACCGCGTGACCCGCGCAGACCGCGTGATACAAGCCCGGGCGAACTCATTTCACATCGGAGAAGACGTTCCTCAGGTAACCCACTGGCTGGCCGCCGAACCGTCGGACGAGGAAGCGAATGGCTGAACGGGGGCCCTTATCCGCCTACATGCAGCGGCCGTTCCGCGCCGGAGAAGCGCCGGTACGGCCCGTGGGATCCGTTGGGAAGGATGGTGTCCGTCGTCGTCATCGACTGGACGAGTTGATCGGCGGTCAGGCCGCGAGCACCCTTCAGATTTGCGCCGCCGAAGCGGGCGGCCATCATCACCGCCTCCCGGAAATTCGCGCCGGTCAGATCGGCGCACTCGAAATCTGTGCTGGTGAGATTGCCGCCGTTAAAATCGGCCCCGCGGAGGGAAGCTCGCTGGAACCCGGAATGGCTCAGGTTGGCGCGGGTAAAGCGGGCGCGATCGCAGTCGGCGCCGGCAAACGTGCAATTCTGCGCCGCGCCATCGGTCCAGTTGGCATCGCTGAAGTTGGCCAGCGTGAATCGCGACCACGATGCCCGCGCGCGCTGCAACACTGCGTCTTCAAAACTGGCCTCATCGCAATCGCACTCGCCCAGGAATATCCGGTGCAGGCTCGCCTCGTCGAACTTCGCTCCGCTCATCTTGCAGCGGATCAACCGGCTATCGAATAAACGGGCTGATGTCAGAGTGGCGCGCCGCAGCGATGTCTCAATCAGCGTCGCTTCGGAGATGCTCGCGTCGGTGAGCCAGCAGGAATCCAGCCGCGCACGGTCCAGAACGCTTTCGCCCAGGTCCGCGCCGGTGAGCCGCGCCATGCGCAGGTCCGCGCTTTCCAAGTCCGCGCCGTTGAGATTGGCGCCGGTGAGGTCCGCTTCGGCGAACACCACCGCCCGCAAGAGAGCTTTACGCAAGTCCACCGCGCCCATCGTGGCGCCATTCAATACCCACCCGTGCAGATCCGCCCGCCGCCCCGTGGATTCCTCGCGAAGCCACGCCGCATGCTCCTCCAGCCGTACGCGGAGTTCCGCGGCGGACTCGGCCTTCGACCTGTCAAATCGTAACCAAGGCAAGGCCATTTCCATTTAGATCCCCATGGCAGCCGTCAAACTGCCGAATAATTCCTGAAATTCGCCGGCCAGTTCCGGTGTGTTGACCAAACGCGATTGCATGGGCGCCAGCGCCGCACCGGCCCGCTCCAGAGCCTCCTGTGGCTTTACCGCTTCCACTGGAAAGATGCTGTAACCCAGTCCGCTGGCAAGGCCGTTCGCCGTGTGCACCAGCTCGCTCAGACGGATTGGCTTGCCCGGTTCGCAGGCCGTCGTGTCGTCCCCGGGGTGGTGATGATACAGCGCCGCCGTCGCCAGCTCCGCGGGCATTCCCGAGCGCAGCAGCGCTTCCGCCGAAATCTCGCTGTGCGTGAAGCCCAGAACCTCGCGCTCGCATTCCTCGCCGGTGAGCCCGCTGGTCCCCTGCAGCGTACGAATGCGCACAAACTGCTCGGGCAGCGCGGTAACAATCAGCAGCTTGCCGAAATCGTGAAACAATCCCGCGCTGAATGCCGCATCCACGCCGTTCACGGGAACCCGTACCGCGAGCAGATCGCACACCACCGCCGTCGCCAGCGAGTGGAAATGGAACCGCTTGGCAGGCCAGCCCGGTGGCGTGGGAATCCTGTGGCAAATCTGGTTCAGGCCCAGCCCCAGAATCAGATTGCGCAGTCGGCTCAACCCCAGCATGGCCATGGCCCGCGAAATCGACGCCATCGACCCGCGCCCGTAAAGCGCCGAATTGGCGATGCGCAGTATCGTGTTCGCGATCACCACATCGGCTTCCACCAGCGGCACCAGCGTGCGGAAGTCCACCCATTCGTTCGCCAGCGCCGCGCGCAGCTTGGTCATGGTGCGCGAATAGGGCGGAAGCTGTTGCAGCGTGTCCAGCACGCGCTCGCGAGAATCCGTCCCAACGGCTGTCCGCATCATGTCTATTTAGTTATCGTGAGCTGGACGCTCGGGTTAGAGGCTTATCTGGTACTAAGGTCCCGTCGTGGTTCTGCTGACGAGTGAGCCGCGTATCATGATGTACGTGCCGCTAAGTACAATTCTTTACCAGCGCGGACGTAACGGCCCTGACCAGGCTTACGTCCACAAGCTTGTGATACGCCGGAACTTCCGCCTCCTGATGCGCTTGCTCATTCCCGTCTTTTGGTCAATCGTTTCCATCGCTTTCGCGCAGGGTTCCACGAAGCAATACACGCTGATTCTCGAAGATGCGCCGGTTGCCTCGCGATTTCCTTCACGGGAGGCCATGATCACGGCGGAGGCGGGACATTATCGCGGGCAGATCGCCGCCAAACAGGCTTTGGTGCGTCAACAGCTTGCGTCGAAGCACGTGCGGGTGCTCGGCAGTGTCTCCACAACCCTGAATGCCGTATTCGTCAGCGCCACACCCGATCGCGTTGCCGAACTGAAGACCCTTCCCGGAGTGCTTGGCGTTGTGCCCGCGCATCACTACCATCAGCAATTGAACGCCGCGACTCAGTTGATCAACGCCCCCGCGGCCTGGAGCGCGCTCGGCGGAACGTCCGATGCCGGAGCCGGCATCAAGATCGCCGTCATGGACACGGGGATCGATCAGAATAACCCGGCCTTTCAGGATCCGTCTCTGCCCGCGCCCACGGGCTTCAACCCGGTCTGCAATCCGTCCAATCCGCCCAGTACCTGCAACCAGCCGGCATTCACGAATAATAAAGTCATCGTCGCCCGCAGCTATGTGGGTCTGCTGGCGGCCGGAGGGACCATCAATCCGAGCGAACCCCAGCTCGATTCGCGGCCTGATGACATCACTCCCCGCGATCACGAAGGTCATGGGACCGCCGTCGCCACCTGTGCGGCGGGACTCACCGGTACCGTCACACCGGCAGTCGCGGCGGGCGGTAGCGGCAGCGTATCCATTGGTGGCGTGGCCCCGAAAGCGTACCTGGGCAATTACCGCGTGTACGGCTCTCCCGAAGTGAACGACACCACCACTGACGCGGCAATCATCACGGCGCTCGACGACGCCATCGCTGACGGCATGGATGTGATTAATTTTTCCAGCGGTGGACCGGCATTGAGCGGCGCGCTGGATACCGGGGCCATCTGCGGCAATCCCGCGGGCGTGCCCTGCGACCCGGCTGCTTACGCGTTTGAGATGGCCGCCGAAGCGGGCACAATTATCGTGGTTGCAGCGGGCAACAGCGGCAATCTGTTGGGCACCATGAACAGCCCCGGCGATGCTCCCTCGGTGATTACGCCCGCCGCCAGCACAAATTCGCACTATTTCACACCCACGGTTTCCGCGGCAGGAGCGGGAGCGCCATCGAACCTGCTCAACATCGCCGCCGGTCCGAGCGACAGCCAGACCATTGGTTCAATCACGGCTCCTTTAACCGACGTCACCACGCTCGGCGATCCCGGCACCGCCTGCAATCCTTTGCCGGCCTGGTCGCTGGCTGGCCACATCGCACTGATCGAGAGAGGGGGCTGCGATTTCTATGTGAAGGTCAACAACGCCCAGGCAGCCGAGGCGCTGGGTGTCCTTCTCTACATGGCGGACTCCACGCCGCTCACGGGAGGAACTCCGCCCATTTTCGTGGTGAGCACCACCGACCCCTCCACCGAGATCCCCGGCTTCGTGCCTGTCGTCATCGTCGGGCAGACCGACGGTCTGGCCCTGAAGAGCTACATCGATGCGAACCCGAACCAACTGGTGACCATTAATCCGAACGGCGCTGAACAAGAGGACACCGCCGATGAGAACGAGCTGGCGTCTTTCTCGTCCGAAGGTCCCAACGTTGGAACGCTGTATGTAAAGCCCGAATTGACTGCGCCGGGCGAAGAACCGAACCCGTTTTCCGCAAACTACCCAAACTCGCCCTATTACGGCGGCATCCTCATGGGTGCCGAGAATTACGACTCGCTCGGTGAGCTGTACAGCTCCACCGGGTTCGCAGCTGCCGATGGCACCAGCTTCGCCACGCCGCTGACTGCCGGCTCGGCCGCGCTCGTTCTTCAGAACGCGCTCAAAACAAATCCGGGTCTTACCGGCCCCGACAAACTAGCGCTCGTGCGCTCGGCTCTGATCAACAACACTTCCCAAACCATCACTACGGATGATTTGCATGCGAGCGACGGTGTGGATGTATTCGAGATCGGATCCGGCTTGCTGAATACCGGCGCCGCGGTAGCCAGCAACGTTACCGTCAGTCCGGCCACCATCGCCTTCAACAGTCTCCCCTCGGCGCAGCAATTCACCATCACCAACAATGGCGCATCCAGCGTTGCGCTAAACATCGCGGTGTCCCCGAACCTCACCTGGGATTATGCCAGCAGCCTTACACTGACGCCCAGTCCGGCGACTGTGACGCTCGCGCCGCACGCGTCCCAAATGGTCACCATCACTCAATCGGGAACCGCGCCCACGCTGACCGCAGGCTCCGGACCCGGCACGTATACAGGCTCAGTGACCATTCAGGGTAGCGGCGTCTCACTTGTGGTGCCCTACGCTTACGTGGTTGGGGACGGAATTGACGCCGCGTGCCCGTCGATGCTGGCCTTCGGTGACGATTTTGACGGCAACGTCGGTCAGGATATTCCCGCAGCATTCGGAGAACCCGGCTTCGAGTTGATTGACGACTTCGGCGTACCCATCGCTGGCGTGCCCGTCACCTGGAGCGTGAGCAGCAGCACGGCCGTGGAACCGACCATCGTCAGCGCCGACTCGGTGACCGACCAGACCAGTACGGACTGGCCGGGATCAATCAGGTGGTTCTTGGCCTGCAACCCGGAACTTACTCATTCACGGCCACCACCCCGCTCGTCAGCGAATGCACCAACTCTGTCGTAGCTAACACGTTCAGCGGCAACGCGCGTGTCCTGCCCGCGCTGCGCACCAGCAACCCCGTATTGAACGCGGCCAGCTTTGACACCACCGTTGCGGCGGGCTCGTATGTGGCCCTTTTCGGCGCCGCCCTGAGCGACCCCGGCAATATCGACGTGCCCAACGACACCACGCGGCTTCCCCTCGCCATCGACTACGTCAATGTCAGCTTCGACGTGCCTTCGGCGGGAATCAGCGTCCCTGGCCATCTTACGTACGTGAGTCCCACGCAGGTAAACGTCCAGGTGCCGTGGGAACTACAGGGCCAGACCTCCGCGTTCGTGAAGGTGACCATCGATTATTCGCCGGGCAATGTGGTTACAGTTCCCATCCAGGCGTACGCCCCGGGTCTTTTCGAGTGGACTCCGGGCGTCGTTGCCGCGCTGGCGGGCGGCACCAATGCGATCCTGAACCAGGCGAATCCCGCAACGCACGGCACCGTGGTGAATATTTACGCAAACGGGCTGGGTCCGGTGAACAATCAGCCCGCCAGCGGCGAATCCGCGCCTGCGTCCGGCAATCCGGCCTGCAACACCACGAGCGCGGTTACCGTGAAGATCGG
>JBEKFB010000213.1:0-18406 GCA_050013535.1 Bryobacteraceae bacterium
GCAGTGGCTGCAGATCCGCGCGAATCTGCGTACCTATCTGCTGCCGGCAACAGACCTTGTGGCCTTCGGTGGTGACCGAAATGCCACTCGCCTGCGGCCTTTCCTGCATTGGTACGAGCGAATCACCTCCGGTGAGTTTTTCGTCGATACCGACTCAGACGACGATCCAATTGCGTGGCTGAATGTCTTTCTGCTGCCAGGTTGCCTGGCGGGTGGTCTGATCATCGCAGTCCGCACGTTTTCGAAATGCGCCGGCTGGACCAGCGAATCTCAGGCGCAATGCGCGACGATTCTGTTCCTCGTGTTCAACATCGTCTACGATTCGGCGATCACCATCGTTTTCTCCGCCGGCGACCACAACCGTTATCGCGAGGAAGTTGCTCCTCTTTACGTTATCCTCCTGGGAGTGCTGGCGAACACCTTATGGATCAGGGTCCGCGTTTTGCAGACGGCGCGAGCGCCGCAAATGGCGACATATCGCCTACGAACGCGCTTTAGCTACTTTAGTTAGATGTTCGCGCCGCCAGCGCAGCACACCCAGGCGAACGTAGTCGATACCGCTCCACGCCGTTGCCAGAGCGGTCACGGCAATCACAAACAGGCTCATCGCCGGCGAGTTCACAGCAGCCGAACGCATGAGCAGTGCCACCACACAAGCGCCCACCTGAACGATGGTGCTGAGTTTTCCCCAAATGGAGGGAGGAAAATCGCGAATCGCGGTGAACGCGAACGCAATGCCCGCCATTAAGAGAATCACCGCGTCACGCGCCAGTACCAGCGCCACCAGCCACCACGGGAACGCACCGACGATCCCCAATACGACGAATAGCGTCACCAGCAAGGCTTTGTCCGCCAGCGGATCCAGCCATGCGCCGAGCCGTGACGTCCAGAAATAGCGGCGAGCGAGAGAACCGTCCAAGCCGTCGGTGATTCCGGCGAGAAGCGTGACCGCCAGCGCCGCGCGAAAATGGCCGTACAGGACAGTGAGAGCAATGAGGGGAACCAGCGCCAGGCGAAGCGCCGTGAGCAGATTCGGCAGATTGCGTGTCAATTGTGACGGGACCAGCTCTTAAGACACCAGCGCATGCGCTACTCGCGTGGCAAGCTGATCGAAACTCAGGATCTCATACAAAGAAGGATCGGACATGATGCGCGCCACCAGGGCGGCATGCATAGCGTGGCCGGCGCGCTCAGCCACCACGTGCCCCAGCAGCGGCCGGCCGATCAACGCGAGATCGCCGATCAGGTCGAGCGCCTTGTGACGGCAGCATTCATCGGGGAAGCGCAGGCCGCCGGGATTTAGCACGTCGCCTTTCCGGAAGCAGATCGCGTTATCCATGGACGCGCCGCGGATCAGGCCCATCTGCCGCATGGCGTCGAGATCCTGTTCGAAACCGAACGTGCGCGCCGGCGCAATCTCGCGCGCGTAGCGTTCCGGGGTCACTTCCATTTCCATGCACTGGCGGCCGATGAGCGGATGATCGAAGAAGACGTCGCAGGTGAGGAGAAACTGATCGGAGGGCAGAATGGAAATGCGTTTATCACCGTTCTCAACGGTCACTGGCCGGCGAATTCGCATATAACGGCGGCGTCGGCGGTATTGCCGGATGCCTGCTTCGGCCAGAAGCTCAACCCACGGCAGCCCGCTGCCATCGAGGATCGGCACCTCCAGGTTATCGATCTGAACGTAGGCGTTGTCGAGGCCCATGCTGTAGAACACGCTGAGCAGATGCTCAGTGGTGGAGATCAGAACGCTGCGGCACATGAGGCTGGTGGCGTAGCTCACGCGCGCCACGTAACGCCAGCTTGCAGGGACCGGGGTGTTGTCGAGATCGGTACGAAGGAAAACGATGCCGGTGGAAGGCGGGGCGGGAACGATGCGAACCGAAACCGGCACGCCGCTGTGCAGTCCCACGCCACGGGTTTCCACCGGGCGCTGCACGGTCGTCTCAAATCGCAAATAGCCCCTCCTGTAGTTCTAGATTCCGCGCATGGGCAAATGGTTATTGTATCAGTGCAGGATAGTTTCCAAGCGACTGAGATGCAAAGACTTGTAAGAGGGATACTGTGGCCGAACGACCACAAGCACACATTTAGTGTCGCGTATTAGACACGCTTTGCGAGCGAGAGTGCCTATTCCGTCCGAAGCGCCTGCATCACGTCGACACGGGCGGCGCGGGCGGCCGGGATCACCGACGCAATCACCGCGGCAAGCAGCAGCACGAATGCCGCACTGGCCACGGGTAAGAAGCCGGGCGTTTTGAGATCTCCGAAATAGTTGCCGGCGAGTTGGGCCAGCCCAAACCCGCAGGCAAAACCGACCGCAAGTCCGCCGACGGCCATCCCCGCGCCTTCGGCGATCACGCGGGTAAGCAGATGCCGCGGCTGAGATCCGATAGCCAGCCGAATGCCGAATTCACGAGTGCGTCCGCTCACCGAGAACGCCAGCACGCCGGCCACGCCAACCACGGCGATCAGCAGGGCGACACCCGCAAAGATACCGAACACCATGGCATTGAGGCGATCCGGCGTGAGCACCTGCGCGCGAACCTCTTCCAGAGTGGCGGCTTGTTCCACCACCTGATCCGCGGACATGTTGTGAATGATCCGCGCGATCGGCGTCACCAAACCGTGAGGGTCCGAATGCGCGCGAACAAACAGCCGTCCCGCCCAGTTCCCCTGCTGATCCACCGGATGATAAACGCTAAGCGCCGGGCCGGGAATCACGTGCTCGTCGTCCATGTCGGCCACCACCCCCACAATCCTCCGTGGCGCGTTGGTGACGTCGATGAACTTCGTCACGGGATCGGTCCACATCATGTGATGGTTCAGGGCATCGCCATTCGGGAACATCCGGGTAGCCACGCTCTCGCTAACGATGGCCACAAGTTCGCCGCTCTTGCGGTCGGCGTCGTCGAAATCGCGCCCGGCAACGATGGGCAATCCAAGCGTTGCAAAGAATCCAGGAGAAATCACGCGAAATTTCGCGCGAGGATCTTCTTCGCCCGGGCCCCGGACATGGCCGTCAGCCGAGAATTCGAGACCGAAACCGAAGCCGGTGTCGCGCCACGGAACGGCCGTGCCGATGGCAACGTTGTCGACGCCTGGCAACTGACGGATGCGCCGAATCATTTCCTTATAAAAATCGCTGACCTGAGTGGGCGTTTTACCCTCGGACATGATGGGCACATTGACGGCAAGCACATGGCGCATGTCCAGGCCGGTCTGCGCCGACTGCAGCGCCATCAATGTGGTCACCATTGCTCCGGCTCCGGCCACCAGCACGAACGACGCGGCAATCTGCGTCACGGCGAACACGCGCAGACGACGATTCGCGCTGCCGGTAACGCGCGTGCTGCTGCTTGAGAGATTGAATCCCTGCTCGCCACCCGATTGGGGGAGGCGCGGAACGAACGCCAACAGCACCGCCGCGAGCACCGCCAGCACCGCTCCCACCCACAGCATGCTGGAGTCAATGGTCAGATCCAAGGCGCGCGCCGAATAGCGGGATGCGTACCGGGCAAGGACGGTCACCATCGGCTGCGCGATCAACAGACCGATTGCCGCACCGGCGACGCAAAGCAGCAGGCTTTCAGCCAACAGTACGCGTCGCAAAGCGGCCGTGCTCGCCCCCATCGCGGCGCGTATGCCCAGTTCGCCTTCCCGGCGTACCGTACGCGCCAGAATCAGGTTCGCGACATTCGAACATGCGATCACGAACACCAGAATCGAGGCCGCCATCAGCACCAGCAGTATGGTTCGCGCTTTCGACGTGAGCTGGTCGCGCAACAGAGCCGCATTGATTCTGGAGTCCGCCTTGCGCGAATAGGCTTCGGGATGTTCCCGCTTCATGGTTCCGTATACCGTGCGCAATTCCGCGCGCGCTTTGTCGATGTCGACGCCGGGCGCGAGCCTTGCAAACAGGTTGGTCATGCGGTGGATACGGCCGTCCACCATAGTCGCGGAGAGATGATGAGGGCTGGTCACAACGTTGGCGATGATCTCGGTATCGTCGGGATAGGGAACACATGGCTCCAGCACGCCCACGACGGTTGCCGGGCGGGAACCGCCGAAGGAACCCAGCCGCACAGTCTTGCCCAGCACCGAGGGATCGCTTTTCAGCGTTGTTGACCAGAACCGGTAGGTCAGGACCACCGCGCCGGCGGCAGCAGGTCCGTCATCATGTACATTCAGCAGACGGCCAAGAACGGGATGCAGCCCCATCACGTCGAAATACGACCCGCCAGCCACCCCGGCGACTACCTCGCGAGGCTTTCCCAGACCGACCATGGTGAACCCGATCTCTGAGAAATCGCCGAAGGCGTTCAGTGTTTTCAGGCGGGATTCCAGATCCCGGATCTCCGGCATCGAAAAATAGGCATTGGAAATGCCTGCGCCCTGCGCGCTCTGCCAGATGTAGATGAGCCGGTCCTCGTCGCGGTTCACCAGCGGACGCAGCAACACCCCGCGGACCAGGCTGAACATTGCCGCATTGGCGCCGATGCCGAGGGCCAGGGTTAACACCACTGTCACAGTTAGGCCCTTGGCGCGGCCGAGCGAACGCGCCGCAAATTTCAGGTCGTGCAGAAACGTCGCGAGCTGCTCCATCATGCCGGTTTCTCCCTCGGAGTGATAAGGGTATGTTGGCAAGTCTACCGCCCCGGCTAAAGCTTTACAAACCAACGGCGGTCAAGCGTGACCAGACCGGCAACTGTCCGGTTCTGCGACCGCTCCGTTCGGAACAGGACAGGGCTAACCGTCTGAATCTTCGAAGGCCTTCACCAATCGATAACAGTGGCCGCCCCCAGCGAGTCTATCTAATGACGCCGAATTCGATCTATCTAATGACGCCGAATTCGAAGCGAACAGCCATGAGATTCCCTACACTCGCCGCGTTTGCCGCAGCCGCCGCGCTTTTCCCCGCGAACGTGCTCGCCGATAAGTTGATTACCGGCCAGGACGCCTTCGCCGACTGGAGCCAGCAGCAGCCCGGAGCCCACCGCAAAATCACAATTGCCGATCTTCCCGAACCCAAACCATGGGAGGCCGTCGACAACACCGCTCACGTCATTGAGCGTCCGGCCAACGCGTGGCCGCTCGCACCGGCCGGTTTCAAGGTGACACTTTACGCCGGCGGGGATGCTCCGCCGATGCAGCGTGCCGACAACAAGAGCGTGCCGACAACAAGCAACACATGGCAATCGGCACCGGCACCTTCACTATGCCGCGTCTCATCCGAACCGCTCCCAACGCCGATCTCTTCCTGGCCGACTCCGGCGCGGGAACTATCTTCGTGCTCCGCGGCGTGGGTTCGGGAGGCAAGGCCGCTCAAATTGAGAAGTTCGCCACCGGCCTCGATCATCCCTTCGGCATCGCCTTCTATCCGGCGGAGAATCCACGGTACGTGTACGTCGGCAACGCGACCACCATTCAGCGCTTCCCCTACAGGACCGGCGATCTGCACGCTTCTGGTCCTGCGGAGACCATCGTTCCCGACATTCCCGGTTATGCCCAACTCAAGGGTGGCGGACACTGGACTCGCGACGTCGTCTTCACCCAGGATGGCCGGCACATGCTGGTCTCGGTAGGTTCCGGCTCCAACATCGACGACCCCGACACTCACCCCCGCGAGTTCCATCGCGCGGACATCCTTGAATACACGCCCGAGGGTAAGTTCATCGAGGTTTACGCGCACGGCATCCGGAATTGTGTCGGTGAAGCGATCAACCCCGCTACCGGCCAGCTCTGGTGTTCCACCAACGAGCGGGACAATCTCGGCAATCATCTCGTCCCCGATTACGTGACTTCTATTAAGGAAGGCGGCTTCTATGGCTGGCCGTGGTATTACATGGGCGGCCACCAGGACCCGCGGCTCCCTCAGCCCTGCGCCGGCGGCACCGGCCCCAATCCGCAAGCGCTCGCGCTCACCGCCAATCAGACGAAAGATTGCAGGCGCGTCGATCTGGCCTCAAAGGTCATCACGCCCGACGTGCTGGTGCAGCCGCACATGGCTTCGCTCGAGATGACCTTCTACCCATCTTCAGGCGGCTTTCCCGGACAATATGACGGCGACGCCTTTGCCGCGGAACACGGCTCGTGGAATCGGGCTAATCGTGCCGGTTACGAAGTCATTCGCATCCCTATGCATAACGGCCATGCCGACGGCAGCTACGAAGACTTCCTCACCGGTTTCGTCACAAAAGACGGACAGGTGTGGGGACGGCCCGTAGGAGTCGCGGTGGGCGCGCACGGAGATCTCTACGTCACCGATGACGGATCGCGCAGTGTCTGGCGGATAGCCTGGGTGGGCAAGTAGCGAATCCGGTAATGCTACTCAACATCGGACCCCTTCAAAGGCCGCCTTGCGCCATGGCGGATGTGCAACACTTGGACCTCTTTCTGTCTTTCTAATACGCGATAGATCACTCGATAAACCTGCGGCTTGGTGCCATACAGCAAATGCCTGAACTTATCGCTCTCTCAGGTGTCAACGGGCTCCGATTCGGGTTTTGTTCCAAGTTGAGAATTGCCTGTTTGAGCCCGAGATACCACTTCAGGGCAGCATCTGAGCGCTCGGCGTTGATCGTATAGCCAGGCGAGATCGCGCTCACTCCGGGCGGTAAAACTAACGAGGTAAACCACGTCCAGTTTCGAAATCCTCGAAAAACTCCCGCGCCGACCGGATCCTGCCTCGCTTCACATCGTCCAGACCTTGCCCGATGCCCTCTCGCGCGTCGGCGTGGGCCGCGATGTCGAGCAGGTGCTGGTAGGCTTCCGCATCCTGCACGATCGCCGCGGCTTTCCCTTTCACAGTAAGCACCATGGGCCGCTTGGTTTTCCTGAGCCGTTTCATGAAGTCGCCGGACCGGCGGCGAAACGTCGTCAGCGATTGGATATCCTTCGTGAAGTCGAGCATGGGTTGGTCCTAACGCAGCACCTTTTTAGGTGCTTTCAGAATAGCGGATTAACGCCAAGCCCGGGAAGCGATGGCGATTGCTATCCTTGTGGTTTCCCGCATGCCCGCCGCAAAGCAGAACCGCCCGCGGTTGTTTCTCATCGATTCGTTCGGCTTCGTCTTTCGGGCTTATCATGCGCGTGCCCGCAGCGCCGCGGCGCCCATGCGCACCAGCACTGGTCTCTCCACCGAGGCCATTTTCATCTTCCACAACATGCTGCGGAAGCTGCGCGCGTCATACCATCCCGATTACATCGCGGCGATTTTCGAAAGCGGCCCCAGCTTTCGCGAACAGGAATTTGCCGAGTACAAAGCCAACCGCACGGAGATGCCCGACGACCTGCGCGAGCAGATCCCGTGGATTCGCCGCCTGCTCGAGGCGATGAACGTGCCGGTTCTGGAATCGCAGGGTTATGAGGCCGACGACGTAATCGGCGCGCTGGCGCGCAAAGCCGAGTCGGAGATGGACGTGGTGATCGTCTCCAGCGACAAGGACATGCTGCAACTTGTCGACGACCGCGTCTCCATGTACAACCCGGTGAAGGAAGACGAGTGGTACGACCCGGCTGCCGCCGAGAAATTCATGGGCGTGAAACCCACCCAGGTAGCCGATCTGCTGGCGCTCAAGGGTGACGCCATTGACAACATTCCCGGTGCACCCGGTATCGGCGATAAAGGCGCGCGCGATCTGCTCGCCCAGTTCGGCAGCGTGGAGGCGGCGCTCGATCGCGCGTCCGAGGTTCAGCGCAAGATGTATCGCGAGAGCCTCGAAAACAACCGCGAGCGCATCCTGCTGAGCAAGCGCCTGGCAACCATCGACACAACGGTTCCCGTGGAAGTTTCGCTCGAATCCCTGAAGACGCGCGAGCCGCACGTCGACGATCTTCGCCAGATATATAAGGATTTGGAGTTTTTCAGCCTGGCCAGGGAACTCGGGCCGGTGGAGGACTCGGCCAAACGCGATTACGCGAGGTTTGAGAATGCCGATGACCTTCACTCCTGGCTCGCCGAGTTGCCGGAAGACGGCGTAATAGCGGTGGCCATCGATTCCGCCCGCGAGGGGGAACTACCCATGACCACCGTGGGGCTTTCCGCGCAACCGGGTCAGGGGCGGGCTTTCGATGTCGCCCTGATTGGCGAGGCCCGATCGCTGCTGGAAGACCCGCACCGCGTGAAAGCCGCACACGATACTCGCGCCACGCTGGCGGCGTTGTCCGAACTCGGCATCGAAGGAAAGGGCTTCGCGCACGACCTGATGCTCTATGCGTTCCTGTTGTGCGCTGAACCGACTGGTTGTTCGGCCGAAGCTCTGGCCGAGAGGCAACTCGACCGCAAACTCAATCGCGACGCCGATCAACAGGCCGACGCTACTCGCACGCTGCTGGACAAACTGCTTCCAGAAATCGAGATCCACAGTCTGCGCGAGTTGTACGAAACCATCGATCTGCCGCTGGCCGCCGTGCTGGCGCGCATGGAGCGAACCGGTATCCGCATCGAGCCGGCGCAACTGGCTGTTCTCTCGGAGCGCATGGACGCCGAGATGATCCGCCTTTCGGGCGAAATTCATTCCCTCGCCGGAAAGCCGTTCAACATCAATTCACCGCAACAACTCGGCAAGGTTCTGTTTGAAGACCTGGGCCTACCACCGCCGTTCAAGTACGGCAAGGGCAAGACAATCTCCACCGCGGCCGATGTGCTGGAAGGCCTCGCCGCCGATCACGAAATCGCGCGCAAGGTTCTCGATTACCGCCAGCTCTCGAAGCTGAAGGGCACTTACGTCGACGCGCTGCCGGCGTTGATTCATCCGCGAACGGAACGGCTGCACACCAGCTTCAACCAGATTGGCGCGGCCACCGGCAGGCTTTCGTCGTCGAATCCGAACCTGCAGAACATTCCCATACGCAGCGAACTGGGCCGCGAAATTCGCGCGGCTTTTGTGCCGGAGCCGGGATGGAAACTGATTGTCGCCGACTATTCGCAGATCGAGCTTCGGCTGCTGGCCCACATGTCGCATGACCCGGTCCTCGTGGAAGCATTCCGCTCCGGCGAAGACATCCACACACGCACCGCCGCCGAAGTGTTTCACGTGATGCCCGAGATGGTGACGCCGGACATGCGCCGCGGCGCGAAGGCCGTGAATTTCGGCATCGTCTACGGACAGACTCCGTTCGGCCTCGCCACGCAGCTTGGCATCGATCGCAAAGAGGCAGAGCAATATATCCGCCGCTATTTTGAAACCTACGCGGGCGTGAAGGTGTTCATCGGCGAAACCATTGAACGCGTGCGGCGCGATGGCTACGCAATCACGATGTTCGGCCGCCGCCGGCCCATCCCCGACATGAACAGCCGTAATCCCAACGCAAGGTCCTTTGCCGAACGCACCGCCGTTAACACGCCGTTACAGGGAACGGCGGCAGACCTTATTAAGCTCGCCATGATTCGCATCGACGCCCTCCTCGCCGGTGAGCGCGGGCGCATGCTGCTGCAGGTACACGATGAGCTGCTTTTCGAAGCTCCGCCCGAAGACGCTGAACGCATTGCTGATGCGGTGAAAAGCGCGATGGAGCAGGTGTACCGGTTAGGCGTACCACTACTGGTGGACGTGGGCATCGGTGAAAACTGGCGCGATGCGAAGTAGATAAAAAATCGAATAGCTGCGACAACGCGACGCCGCGACTCTCTTTTTGCCTTCTTAAGTCTTTCAGTGTCATCAAAACCTAAATCGAGAAGATTCGCGGCATAATAGAGCGAGTTCCATTTAGAGCGAGTTCCATGAGTCCTGGAAATCCTGACTGTTGCGACGACTCTATCCGCGGCGTTTTGTCGTCGTATGAAATCGGCGCCAAGTTGCGCAAACTGCGGCTCAGAAAGAAAATTCCGCTGGTCGATCTCGGCCGGCAGACGGGCCTCTCCGCCTCGATGCTGAGTCAACTCGAGAATAGCCGGCTTATCCCCACCCTGCCTACGCTCGTCCGCATCGCCATGGCCTTCGATGTCGGTCTGGAGTATTTCTTCGCGGGACGAAACCAGGAGCGGCCATTTGTCGTGGTCCGCAAGGAAGATCGCATTCGCTTTCCCGATAGTCCCGAGAATCCCACGCCGAACTACTTCTTCGAGTGCCTGGCGAGTTCGAGCGGCGAGCGGGCAATGCACGTGTATATGGCGGAAATCGTGCGTGTACCCGAAACTTCGGTCAGACATCATAGCCACGACGGTACGGAGTTTTTCCACCTGCTCGAGGGCAGCGTAACCATTCGCTACAACGATCAGGAGCACGTGTTGCACCCCGGCGACAGTGTGTACTTCGATTCGTCGGCGCCGCATTCCTATCGCGCGATGGCCCGGACGTCGTCGAAGGCGTTGGTGGTGACCGCGTCGTTGAGAGTCTGAGCGGGAGAATCTGAGCGGCTCCGAAACGGAACTTGCGCCTTCCATTTTGGTTCTTGCAGGTTCTCACGAGGGGCGTAAGGCGTTAATTCCCCGAGCTTGCCGCAGTGGTGTGCAAGATGCAGTGCATCCTGTCGCGATGGGAAGTGCATATCTAACCGCGCTGACGGGCCTGCAGGCGAATAGTTCAGCGATCAACATCACCGCCAACAACCTGTCCAACATCGACACAACCGGGTTCAAGAGCCAAACCGCAACCTTCAGCGACCTGCTGGCCAGCGAAATGGACGTGCCGGGGATGACTACCGCTCTCGGCACCTCAGATCCTGCGGCGTTCTCAGAATTCCAACAGGGACAGGTGGAAACGGGCCAGGGGTCGCTTGATGCGGCGATCGCTAATAACCCTAACGGGTTCTTTGTCACCCAGAGCGCCAGCGGCCCGGTGTACACACGCGCCGGAGATTTCCAGCTCGGCCAGAACGCGGCGGGAAACAGCGTGCTGCTGTCCCAAAGCGGGAACGCCGTGCAGGGCTACGCGATCGGCGCCGGCCGGCGCCCAAACATCGTTCAGCCAGACCATCGACGCCGCCGATGGCACAACCCACACGCTTACGCTGGACTTCACGCGTGGCACGACACCCGGAGCCTGGACGCTGACTGCTCAGGTGGATGGCCAGGCCACCCAGGGTTCCGAACAACTCCAGTTCGATGCGCAAGGGAACCTGACAACTTCAGGAACGTTCGACATCAGTTACAACGGCCAGACCATCGCCATGCCTCTGACGGACGCCAACGGCAATGGCATGCTGACTCAGTACGCTTCACCTTCAGGAGCGGCCGTGTTCGGACAGAATGGGACTGACGGCAGCACGGTGACCGGCTATGCCATAGCAGACGGCGGATTAGTCACCGCTCAGTGCGCCGATGGAAGCACTATCAATGTCGCGCAACTAGCAGTCGCCACGGTCGGGAATCCGGATTCGATGACCGCGCTCGGCAACGGCGATTACACAGTTACAGCGAACACGATGGGATACAAGGCCCTCAGTTCGGCCAGCGGCGCCGCTCCGTATTTCGGCGATGCCATCGATACGGGCACGCAGATTGACGGCGCGGCCCTTGAGCAGTCCGGTACGAATCTGAGCACTCAACTAACCAACCTGATGGTTTACCAACAGGCCTATCAGGCGAACTCGCAGTTGCTGACCGTGAACGACCAGATGCAGCAGGCCCTGATTCAACTGGTGATGTAAATCAGCCGATGTTGCCGGCCAGCGCCTTCGGGTACACCATCACGCCCGACTCGGAGGCACGGAAGATCTTATAGAGGATCTGATTGGTGGGTAACTGGCTCTCCAGAAAATCCACGCCTTCGGCGGTGATGATGAAGCTGCTTCGATCATCCTGCGCGATGTGGCGCTTGGCGCGCAAATACCAGATGGCAAACAAGAGCCGTTCCCGGGGGAAGGACATGAGATTCTCCATGTCCAGCAGGGACAGCGCGGCGAAATCGGGATTCGCGCGGCGCTTGCTGTAGAGGAGACAAAGAACGCCTACGCGAATTTTCGCCTCAGCGTCGATTCCATCCGTGAATTCCTTGCCGAGGAAGATCGCGAGCGGCGAGGCCTGTCTCTGCTCGAGTTCGGCGTCATATCGTGCGCGCCGGGCCGGATCTTTCAGCGTGTCGTACGCTTCCTGCAGCAGCCGGAAACGCTCGGGATCGCCGCTTTCGGGGTTATCGGGATGGTAGCGGGTCACCAGCATCCGGTAAACCCGTTCCACGGTTTCGGTTTCGGCGCGGGGATTGATCTGCAGCAGATCGTAGTAATTGACCGAACCCAGCCGCATTCTATACCGCGTCTTCGCCTTCGCCCGGCGGTTTGGGATGTTTTGGTTTCCTGCGGAGCGTTTTCGGTTGGATGGTCCGGCTGGCCGGAACAGGGCCCACCCGCTCGCGCGCCAGACGCCGTACTTCCTTCTTTTGGTCGAACTTACGCTGCCTGGCCATGAATTCCGCTACAATGTGAGTGTATCAGCCCATAAGGAGGCCACATGTTCAGCGCCACCGCATTCCCGCCGCTCGTGGTCAGCAATCTCTTCAGCCCCCCGGACATCCTGGTAATCGTGGTGATTTTCCTGCTGTTCTTTGGCGGCAAGAAGATCCCGGAGATGGCCAAGGGTCTGGGCGAGGGCATCCGGAATTTCAAAAATGCCGTGAAGACCGAGGGCGATGACGCCGAGTCCAAGAAGCAGGGATAAGGCGTCGGGAAGGGCTTCACGCGAACTGTCTCGGATTTGACGATTCTCAAAAACGGAACCCCGCGAGGCATTCTCGCGGGGTTTGTTGTTTCTGCGACGGTTGAAAGACCTACTTCTTCTTCGGCGGGACGATCGCGTCCTTCACGGCCTTGGCGACGCGGAACTTCACCACCTTCTTCGCCGGAATCTTGATCGCTTCCCCGGTGGCCGGATTGCGTCCGATGCGCGCTTTGCGGTCCACTCTGACCAGGCGCCCGATACCCGGAATGATGAATACGCCGTTTTTCTTGGTTTCGCGAACCGCCAGGTCCGCGAACTTGGTCACGAACTCCTTGGCGACCCTCGTGGAAACGTTGTTGGACTCAGCCAGTTCGCGGATCACCTGCGATTGCGTTAACTTCGTTGCTGCTGCCATGTCTCTTCTCCTTATTCGTCTCTGCCCGGAGGCTGAAACAAAACCCATCAGTTTTGTTTACACCTGAATGATAGCCGCGCGTCGCACGCTTGTAAAGAGAGAAGACGCAAAAAACTACCGTTTTGCACTGTTTTTTGCAAGCAGGTGCTCCCGAGACCCCGTTTGGCAGGGGTTTGGGGCTTACCGGAGCCAAAAACCTCCAAAACATGCCGCTTGTGAAATGTTGCAGCGGGTCCGATTGGCCGGGATAGCGTCTCGTGGCTTGCAAACGGCCCGCGCGCCGGCCGGCCGTTTTCAGGCAGTCTTCGCGCTGAGAGCCGCCGGAGCCTTTTCACTGGCGGCTGGCTTCGGCGATTCATTGGGAGCCGCGTCCGGGCCGGTCAAACCCAGCGCACGACGCGTTTCGGCGTCCATCTGGTCCCGCACGGCAGCGTTCTCACGAAGGAAGACGCGCGCGTTTTCGCGTCCCTGACCGATGCGTTCGCCCTTGAAGCTGTACCATGAGCCGCTCTTTTCCACCAGGTTGTTGGCCACCGCAACATCCAGTAGATCGGTTTCACGGCAGATGCCGAGTCCGTATAGTATGTCCACCTCAGCGTCGCGGAAAGGCGCGGCCACCTTGTTCTTCACAATCTTGATCTTTGTCCGGTTGCCCAGCACCGTGTCGCCTTCCTTGATCGCCGCGCCGCGGCGGACCTCGGTTCGAATGGAGGCGTAGAACTTCAATGCCCGGCCGCCGGTGGTGGTCTCCGGGTTGCCGAACATGACGCCGATCTTCTCGCGCACCTGATTGATAAAGATGAACAGCGTGTTGGTGCGGGATACCGTCCCGGTGAGCTTGCGCAGCGCCTGCGACATCAGGCGCGCGTGCAGTCCCATGTGGCTGTCCCCCATTTCTCCCTCGAGCTCGGCCTTGGGAACCAGGGCGGCCACCGAATCCACCACGACAACGTCGATTCCACCGGAACCCACCAGAGCGGCCGCGATCTCCAGCGCCTGCTCGCCGTGATCGGGCTGAGCCACCAGAAGATCGTCCACCATCACGCCCAGCTTGCTGGCATAAGCCGGGTCCAGCGCGTGTTCGGCATCGATAAACACCGCCGTCCCGCCGAGCTTCTGGGCTTCGGCGATCACCTGCAGAGCTAATGTCGTTTTGCCCGACGATTCCGGCCCGAAGATCTCCACCACCCGCCCGCGCGGAAAGCCTCCAACGCCCAGCGCCGCGTCCACCGAGATGGACCCGCTGGAGATGACAGTCACCGGCAGAGTGTTGCGCGAGCCGAGGCGCAGGACGCTGCCCTTCCCAAACTGCTTGTCCATCTGGCTGAGGGCGGTGTCAATGGCGCGTTGCCGCGCGGCACGGTCGGGGGAACTCAGAGTCACGCCCATGTAGTGGCGCGGGGGCGGGAGTTCTCGCGATTTTTGCGGCACCTCGCGCATCGGGCGAGGAATTTCGCGCATGCCGCGGCGTTCTCCGTGTAATCGACACGGCCGCGCCATGGCTCCTGAATTGCCCTAAACCCGGGTAGAAGGAGGCGCTATGCTCTTTTCGAAGATCCTGGTGCCTGTCGATTTTTCCCGCCGTTCGCTCGGCATGGTCCACTATGCGTGCAAGCTGGGTGCCCGCTACCACGCCGAGATCAACCTGCTCAACGTTATTGAGACTCCCAGCTACGGAGTACCCGGAGCAGGGCTGGAATTGCCCGCCTTCGACCCGGTCCTGCCCGAGTGGAAAGGGCAACACGAGGCGCGTCTCGAGAAATTCGCGCGCAAAGCATGCCCGGAAACGCCGGTGACCACTACGGTGGTGGAGGGAAATCCAGCGTCGAAGATTGTGGAGTCGGCGTGCGCGTCCGGCGCGGGGATCCTCGCCATGCCTACCCACGGCTACGGCGTGTTCCGGCGGCTGCTGATCGGCTCGGTAACGTCCAAAGTACTGCACGATGTCTCCTGCCCGGTGCTCACCGGCGTGCATCTGGAGGAGGCCCCTCCTGTCGGTAAAATCCGCTTTGACCGCGTGCTCTGCGCGGTGGACCTGAAGCGGGATTGCCGCCGCGTCCTTGAATGGGCCGCCTCGTTCGCCACCGACTTTGGCGCGGAACTCATCGTCTTACATGCGCTGCCCATGCCGTTCCTGCCCACTGATTACTCGGTTGACCCGAAGTGGTTCTCCGAACTGGAGGAGATGGCCGCCGCGCAACTGGCGGGTTTGTGCTCCGAACTGGGGGCGAAGGCGGAGGTGAAGACGTGCACCGGGTCGCCAATCACCTGCACTGCTTGCACCGCGAGGGATGAGGGCGCCGACCTGGTGGTAATCGGCCGAAGCACCGATGCACATTTGGGCGGACGGCTTCGCGCCAACGCATACGGCATCATCCGGCAATCGCCCTGCCCGGTAATCAGCGTTTGATGGCATCTGATAAATTGGGCGAATGACGCAACGTCCGCGAAACGACGAGGCCGCGCCCTACTATTTCACCTATATCGACCGCATCGCGAGTGACGATGTCATCAGCGTGCTCGAACGGCAGTCGGAGGAACTCCCCGCGTTTCTGGCGAGTATCTCCGAGGAGAATTCCCTGCATCGCTACGCGCCGGACAAATGGAGCATCCGCGAGTCGTGGAACCATGTAAGTGACTGTGAGAGGGTCTTCGTGTCGCGCGCGTTTTGGTTCGCCCGAGGATTCGATACGCCGTTACCAAGTTTCGATCAGAACATCGCCGTGGCGGGCGCAAAGGCGGACGACATCTCGTGGGCCAGGCACATCGAGGAATTCCGCGTGGTTCGTTTGGCCACGCTGGCCTTCTTTCGCAATCTCCCGGCGGAAGCCTGGCCACGAACCGGCGTCGCCAGCGGAAACCCGTTCACTGTACGGGCGCTGGCCTACGTTGCCGCCGGCCACGTCGCACATCACGTGGCGATTCTCCAGGAGCGCTATTTGGCCTGAAACGGGGGACGATTTCATCCTGCACCCGGGACCGATCAATCAACGTGCCCGAGACGGTAAACTGTCTTGCATGGCCGAGCGAGTTGATCCTCCATCGACTTCCTGGGCGATACGACTCATTTCCGAACTGGATACCTCCGATCAGCGCGCCAAAGAGTTGGCCAATGGGCTAACTCCACTCCAGCTCAACTGGAAGCCGAATGAAGACGCGTGGAGTGTCGGGCAATGTCTTGAGCACCTGCGCGTCACCAACGAAGTCTATCTTCCAGCGATAGCGGCTCCCTTGACAGCTCGCAAACTCGGTGCGGTTGAGGACATCACACCAGGCTGGTTCGGCCGGTGGTTCATTCGCAACTATATCGAACCATCGTCAGAATCCAAACGAGCTCGTGCTCCCAAAAAGATTGCGCCGGGTACCAAAGTCGATCCTCATATTCTTGATCTTTTCCTCACCAGCAACCGAGCGGCACGCGAGCTTGTTCGTCGCGCCAGTGATCACGACGTAAACCGAATCCGATTTAAGAATCCATTTATTCCCTTGCTGCGTTTCACCGTCGGAACCGGGCTGGAAATCGTCTCGAGACATCAACGCCGCCATCTGCTGCAAGCTGAGCGCGTCAAGCAGGGAGCAGACTTCCCACTACCAGAATGCGATTCTCAGCCGCCCAATCCCTCAAGGCGATAGATCTTTCTGACAGAACTGCCGGCGCAGCGTTTCATCTGCATTAGGCCCGACGCGACCGGCTGCGAATCGGCCGTGGCTGAGAACGTGCTCTCACGCCCCCCCGTACACCGGGACCAGTGCGCCGTTCACCTCGGCCGCCTGGCTTGATGCCAGCCAGACAATCACCTCGGCGATCGCCTCCGGCTTTACCCATTTCGTGAAATCGGCGCGTGGCATGGCTTTGCGGTTGGCCGAGGTGTCGATGGTGCTCGGCAGCACCGCGTTCGCCGTTACTCCGCTGCCCGCCACTTCCAGCGCGACGGTGCGGATCAGCGTGTGCAGCGCGGCCTTGGAGACTGCATACGCGCTGAGGTTGGCCGCCGGTTCCAGGCCCGTGCGCGATCCCACGGCGACGATCCGTCCGCTGCCCGCTTCCAGCATCGGCGGCGACACCTCGCGGATCAGATAGAACGCGGAGTTCAGGTTCAGATCCATCATCCGGTCCCACACATCGTCGGTGGTCTCACCCACGGGTGCCCCTCCCGCGAAGCCGCCCATGACATGGACCAGCACATCCACCGGCCGCGCACGCTCCGCGGCGCGATGGCAACCTTCCACCGTGGTCAGGTCAGCCTCGACGGGATGGAAGTTTCCCGGAGGGAGGCTGCGTCCGTCCCACGAAGGCGCCACCCCGAAGACGGTGCCCCCGCCGTCGAGAAAAGCCTTCACCACCGCGGGTCCCAGCCCGCCCGTTGCGCCGGTTACCAGAATAGCCATGCGATATTGATGATAATGCCTCACCAGTTGCCGCGTCTGCGCATGGAACTGGATTTCACACCTTCACCCGATCCCGAGCGGCCGGGGCTGTTCATTCGCGATCCCTACCACTTCAGTGATTCGATGCTGCTGGTTCCCCCTCCCCTGGTGGCCAGCCTCGCGTGCTTCGATGGTGAGCAGACGGAGCTTGACCTGCGGCAGAGCCTTGTGCAGGCCACCGGCGAAATTCAGGTGGGCGAACTGGAGAAGCACCTGGTGGAGACGCTGAGCCAGGCCGGCTTTCTGATCGACGATCGATTTCTGGCGCTGCGCGATGCATCGATGAAGCAGTTCGCTCAGGCGGACCGGCGCGAGGCTCGTCATGCCGGCACGGCGTATCCCGATGAGCCCGGCGAAGCACGCCGCCAACTCGACGTTTATATGGGATCGCATGCGTTGACGGCGGCATCCGATGGCCTGGTAGGCATTGCCGCTCCGCATGTGAGTCCGTTCGGCGGATGGGAATCCTATCGCGACGCATATAACAAGCTGTCGCCCGATCATGCCGAACGCATTTTCGTCATTCTTGGAACGTCGCACTATGGCGAGCCGGAGAAGTTCGGGCTGACGCGCAAGCCGTTCGTGACCCCGCTGGGCGAGGCTGTTACCGAGGTGGATCTGGTAAACCGGCTTGCGGATAAAGGTGGTGCTGCGGTCACCATGGAAGACTACTGCCACGCCATCGAACACTCCATCGAGTTTCAGGTTCTGTTCCTGCAGTACCTCTATGGTCCGAAGATTCGCATTCTGCCGATTCTGTGCGGCCCGTACGCGCGCAGCATTTACCAAGGTGGTAAGCCGGAGCAGAACGATGGCGTGGCGCGTTTTCTCGGAGAACTGGGCGAAATCGCCGAGCGGGAGCGCGACCGTCTGTTATGGGTTCTGGGCATCGACATGGCCCACATGGGCCGCCGTTACGGAGATCAATTGGTAGCCCGGGCGGATCAGGATCATATGACCGA
>JBEKFB010000214.1:0-8558 GCA_050013535.1 Bryobacteraceae bacterium
ATGCGCCACAACCGGAAGTACTCACATTGGAAGAGCCGCTCGCGCTGCACCGGCGCGGTTTCCTCCATCACCGGCGCCACAAGCCCGCCCGCACTTCTCGCAAAGTCGATACTGGCGAGCGCTTGATCCACTTGCAGCGCGCGCGGCTTGCCCGTCTTCGCTTCGACGTGATTCCAGTCGTAAAGGCGGAACGTCACGTCGCTGTTCTGCTGGATCTCGAACACCACGATGCCGCCACCGAGAGAATGAACTGTGCCCCCAGGCAGGAAAACAGCATCGCCGGGTGTAGGAGTGAAGCAGGCGAGGCGATCGGCCACCGTCCCATCCGCGAGAGCCCCTCGCAGATCCGCTTCCGTGGTGCCCGGCTTCAGGCCCGCATAGATCCGGCTGTCCGCCCCCGCCTCCAGCACGACCCATGCTTCCGTCTTTCCGGCATCGCCCGCCGGGTGCACTTGCACCGAGAGCATTTCATGGGCGTCGAGAAACTTCAGCAGCAGTGGGAATCGCTGGAATCGCCCGGCCAGCTTTCCCAGTATTTGCTCCGGACACTGCTCCAGCAATTCGGCGATGGTTCGCCCTTTGAGCGGTCCATCGGCAACACGGCTCTGGTGGTCTTCACGGTCGCTCAGAATCCATGCTTCGCCGACAGGGCCGTCCGGCAGCGGTGCGGTGAGCAGGCCAGCCAGACGCCGCCCGCCCCAAAGCCGGTACTGATAGATCGGTTCGAATCGTAGAGGGTACATGGGGCGGTGCGCTATCTTGCTGCCGCGCCCGGCTGCGGCGGTGGCAATTGGTGGCGAGGCAGCAACGCCAGGTCATCGCTCAACACATAAATAGTGATCGCGATCATACAAAAGACCACGGCGACCCAGACACGCCAATCCTGATGCGCACGCTTCCAGTAAGGAGGACGCGGCTCATGCCGGACATGTTCGTGTTCCGGTCCTTCATTTCCGTGGTTACTGTGCCTGATCTCATTCATGCTACGCCGCCGATTTCGTGAGTCGCGGAGTATTTGCGGATGTCCGTTTCATCGCGGCATGGTATTCGCCACGGCGCGCGGCGCGGTTGCACCTGGCCCGATGAAGCAGCGCCTGCTGCGCCGCCGGCACATTGGACTCTTCGCCTCGCCAAATCTCCAGCGCCGGTTGCTGAATGGCGCGGGCAAATGAAAACGCCAGTGCCCAGGGCATTCGCGATTTGAATCTGACGTTCATCGCATTCAAACGCGCCGACGCCAGCTCGCAGGATTGGCCGCCCGACAGGAACGCGACACCCGGAACGGCGGCGGGCACGGCTCGCAGGAGGCATCTGACCGTGGCGTCCGCCACCTCGTCCACCGCTTCCTGCCGGGGACACGCCGATCCCGGAAGCACCATGTTGGGTTTCAGGATCATGCCCTCCAGCATCACCCGTTGTTCGTGAAGCTGAAGGAAAACCGTCCGCAAAACTTCCTCCGTCACTTCGCCGCAGCGCTCCAGAGAATGCTCGCCGGCCATGAGCACTTCCGGCTCGACGACGGGGACCAGTCCGGCTTCCTGACACAACGCGGCATAGCGAGCCAGCGCCTGCGCGTTCGCCTCGATACAACCCCGACTGGGAATTCCCTCACCCATGGCAATCACCGCGCGCCACTTCGCAAAGCGAGCGCCCATTTGGAAGTATTCCTTCAGGCGATCGCGCAATCCGTCCAGACCTTCGGTGATCTTTTCTCCGGGATAACCGGCCAGTTCCTTCGCGCCGGTATCGACTTTGATGCCGGGAATGATTCCCGCATCGGCGATGGCTTTGACAAAAGAAGTGCCATCTTTCTTGTGCTGGCGGATCGTCTCATCGTAGAGGATTGCGCCGCTGATGCACTCACCGAGACCGGTTGCGGTTACAATCAACCCCCGATATGCGCGCCGGGCGTCCACGGTCTGGGGAATGCCCAAAGGGGCAAATCGTTTGTTGCAGGTCGGATTGCTTTCGTCCATTGCCAGCAGGCCCTTGTCGTCAGCGACCATTTTTCTGGCTGTATCCATGAGCTCCTGCGCGTTCATTTGGCGCCGCTCCATTTCCAGTTGCGAATCTCCGGCAGATCCTCGCCGTGCTTGTCGATGTAGTGCTTGTGCTCGATGAGCTTGTCCTGCATAGTCTGCTTCAGGTACGCGCCTTTCGACCCCAAATTCGGCACCCGGTCGACGACGTCCTGCACCAGGTGGAAGCGGTCCAGGTCGTTCTGCACGCGCATGTCGAAGGCGGTTGTGATGGTGCCCTCTTCCTTGTAACCGCGGACGTGCAGGTTCCGGTTGGTGCGGCGATAAGTGAGCCGGTGGATCAGCCATGGGTATCCATGGAAGCCGAAGATGATGTGCTTGTCTTTAGTGAAAATCGAATCGTAGTCCGTGTCATCCAGTCCGTGCGGATGCTCGCTCTTCGGCTGTAGCTTCATGAGATCGACCACATTGACCACGCGGATTTTCAGATCCGGCAGATGCTGGCGAAGGATGGAAACGGCGGCCAGAATCTCCAGTGTGGGCGTGTCGCCGCAGCAGGCCATCACCACGTCCGGCTCACTCTCCTGATCGTTGCTGGCCCATTGCCAGATACCCACCCCTTCGGTGCAATGCACCACCGCGGCGTCCATGGTCAGCCACTGCGGAAGGGCGTGTTTGCCGGCAACCACCACGTTCACGTAATGCCGGCTGCGCAGGCAGTGATCGAATACGGAAAGCAGACAATTGGCGTCGGGCGGCAGATAAACGCGCACGATATCGGCCTTCTTGTTGATCACGTGGTCCAGAAAACCGGGATCCTGATGCGTGAAGCCGTTGTGATCCTGCTGCCAGACGTGGGAGGCGAGCAGATAGTTCAGCGACGCAATCTTGCGGCGCCACGGCAGCTCCAGCGTCACCTTCAGCCACTTGGCGTGCTGGCTGAACATCGAGTCGACAATGCGGATAAAGGCCTCATAGCTGTTAAACAGCCCGTGCCGGCCGGTCAGCAGATATCCTTCCAGCCATCCCTCGCACTGGTGCTCGCTGAGCATCGAATCAAGCACGCGTCCGGCGGGCGCAAGGAACTCATCATTCTTCACCTCCCGCGCGTCCCACTGACGGTTGGTAACTTCAAAGACCGCGCCCAGGAGATTGGAGACTGTCTCATCGGGGCCAAACACACGGAAATTACGCTGATCCTGATTCAACCGGGCTACGTCCCGCAGGAAGCTGCCCAGCACCTGCGTATCCTGTGCGTCAACGGCGCCGGGCGCAGGCACGTTCACCGCGTGGACGCAGAAATCCGGCATGCGCAGGTCGCGCAGCAGAACTCCTCCGTTGGCGTGTGGATTGGAGCCCATCCGCCGGTTGCCCTTTGGAGCGAGATTGGCCAACTCCGGCATAAGCCGGCCATCTTTATCGAACAGCTCCTCGGCCTTATAGCTTTTCATCCAGCTTTCAAGCAGCGGGACATGATCGGGATGATCGGAATCCACCAGCAGTGGCACCTGGTGCGACCGGAAAGTGCCCTCGATTTGCAGGCCGTCCACTACTTTCGGCCCGGTCCAGCCCTTCGGCGATTTGAGGACAATCATTGGCCAGCGTGGCCGAGCGGCGTCGTTGTTTTTCCGCGCATTCTCCTGGATCTGCCGGATGTCTTCGATGGCCTTGTCGAGCGTGGCGGCCATGAGCTGATGCATGGTTTCCGGATCGTCGCCTTCCACAAACAAAGGCTCCCAGCCGCAGCCGCGGAAGAATTGCTCCAATTCCTCATGCTCGATCCGCGCCAGCACGGTCGGGTTGCTGATCTTGTAGCCGTTGAGGTGCAGGATCGGCAGAACCGCGCCGTCGGTGATGGGGTCGAGGAATTTGTTGGACTGCCAGGCGGTCGCCAGCGGGCCCGTTTCCGCCTCGCCGTCGCCGACGACGCACGCGACAATCACCTCGGGATTGTCGAAAGCCGCACCGAAAGCATGGCTGATCGAGTAACCCAGCTCGCCGCCTTCGTGAATCGAGCCGGGCGTAGTCGGCGCAACATGGCTGGAGATCCCGCCGGGGAATGAAAACTGCGTGAACAGCTTCCTGAGACCGGCCTCGTCCTGGGTGACGTTCGGATACACTTCACTCCAGGTGCCTTCGAGATACACATTGCCCACAATCGCGGGACCGCCGTGACCGGGACCGGCGATATAAAACATGTCGAGGTCATACTTCTTAATGACCCGGTTCAAATGCACGTAGATGAAGTTCTGACCCGGCGTGGTGCCCCAATGCCCGACAACCAGCGGCTTTACGTGAGACAGCTTCAGCGGTTCTTTCAACAGCGGATTGTCGTAAAGATAAATCTGGCCAACCGACAGATAGTTGGCGGCGCGCCAATAGGAATTCATCCGGTGGAGCAACTCCGGCGTAAGCGTGTTGGTTCTTGCGGTCGGGTCCCTCGCGTCAATCGCGCCGGCGTCGGGAGTAAGTGTGTTGGTTTGCATGGTTCATTCCTTTTTATTCGTCGCGCCGGCTTCGAGAAGGTGCTTCACCGAGCGCGCAATCATCAGATCTTCGTCGGTTCGAATCACGCGAACCGTGACCTGGCTTGCATCCGTGGAAATGATTTCCGCGGTCCGCGCATTGCACGATTCATTCAGTTCAATGCCGAGGAAGCCCAGTCCCTCGCAGATGCGGGCGCGTACTTGTGGCGCATTCTCGCCGATGCCTCCGGCGAACACGAACGTATCGAGCCCGCCGAGCGCGGCCGCGAACGCGCCGATCCATTTTTTCGCCTGATAACAGAACAGCGCCACGGCTTCCGCCGCCCGGGTATCCTGAGCTTCCTGTGTGAGGAGGTCCCGCATGTCGGAACTGATCTCCGAAACGCCGAGCAGCCCGGACTTGTGGTTAACCATCTCGTACAACTGCTTTGTGGTCATCTGCTCGGTTCGGGCCAGATACGGCGCGAGACCGGGATCCAGGTCGCCGGAGCGGGTGCTCATCACCAGTCCCGCCGTCGGAGTAAAGCTCATGCTGGTGTCAATGCTCCTGCCGTCGCGCACCGCGGCCATGCTTGCGCCGTTGCCCAGATGGGCGAGGATGACGCGGCCGGTGGTTGCCGCCGGATCGCCGAGGCGCGCGAGTTCCTCCATCAGGTATGCATATGACAAACCGTGGAAACCGTAGCGTTGTACTCCCTGCGCGTAATAGTGGCGCGGGATGGGAAGCATCGTCGCGACGCGCGGCATAGTGCGGTGAAACGCGGTGTCGAAACAGGCTACCTGGGGCAGTTGTGGATGACGCTGGCGAAACGTCTCAATCAGTTCAATCTCGCGGGGAAGATGGTCCGGGTCGTACGGGCTGATGCGATGCAGTTCATCCAGCAATTCCTGGGTGACCGGTTCGGGCGCCGCGTGTCGCATGCCGTGGACCACGCGATGTCCCACCGCTCGGATTGACGCAAAGCCGTGCTGCTGTTCGAGCCAGTCGATCAGCGGGACCGCTGCCGACTTATGATCGAACGCCGTCAGGTTACGGGTTTCCTTCCGATTCGCGGCCGGATCATGGAACGTCAGATTCGTACCGCTCATGCCAATGCGATCCACCGCCCCATAAAGTCCTCGCCGGAGCGGTTCGCCTTCCCGGTACACGGCGAACTTGATACTCGACGAACCGCCGTTAATCGTCAGAATGTATGAGCCGCCGGAATTCATATCTGCAATCCGAACGAAGCCAGCTTCGCGCGGGTGGAGTTGTAATCGGTGTGAAGAATGCTTCGAATCCCCAGCCCTTCGGCGACCTTGACAAACATCGGCGTGTTTTCGATGTACAGCACGTGCCGGGCTCTCGTTTGGGCGATATCCAGCGCAAGCCGAAAGATGTCGGCGTCGGGCTTGCGGACGTGGACGAAGCAGGAAGAAATGAATGAATCCACAAACCGGTCCAGCCTGAACTTACGAATTCGATAAGCATTTACCTCGCGCGCTTCGTTGCTGACGACGGCGATCTTGAGCCCGTGCCGGATCTTGAGCCGCGCCACCAGCTCGATCATTTCGGGGCAGGGCTTCGATTGCGCGCACATGAAGCGCCGGAACTGAGCTCTGGTGAACGGGCGCTTTTCGTAGAAGATCACTCCATCCAGGTATTGTTCGAAAGTGAGCTTTCCCTCTTCGTGGGTTTCGAAGGTCAGGCGATGCCGCTCTTCCATCTCCGCCCAGTCCAGCTTGAAGTGAGCCGCGGCCCGTCTGCGGAAAATGTGATCCCACCCGTTGCTGAGCAGCACACCGCCGATGTCCAGAAACAGCGTGGTGACGGGCATTTTCATGACACTGCCTCTCCGCCTTCCAGCCTGGCGATTTTGGCCAGACGGCGAAGGTGACGCTCCACGCCACTGAAACGTGCCTGGAGAAACGCGCCGGCTAATTCCCAGGCGAACGCATTGGTGACCACGCGGCCGCCCAGGCAAATCACGTTCATGTTGTCGTCCTCCACACCCTGACGCGCGGAGAACATCTCATGGATCAGACATGCCCGCACACCGGGCACCTTGTTGGCGGCGATGCACGCGCCCACCCCACTACCGCAGATGGCCACGCCGCGATCCATTTCGCCGCAGGCAACAGCCCGGGCCAGAGGCACGACGAAATCCGGATAATCGTCTTCCGGGTTCAGCAGGCGGTCGCCAAAGTCGATCACTTCATAGCCACCCTCGCGCAACATCCCGGTCAGGTATTTCTTCGACTCAAATCCCCCATGGTCCGCGGCGATACCGATGCGTTTTGGCGTTCCCGGCGGCACTGTCTCCGAATCAGTCATCAGCGGACCGTTTCCCGGTTAAACGCCGCTCAGGGAAAGTGAAGACTCGTGCTGGGCTTCCTGCAGCCAATACGGCGGCCGGCCGTAATGGTGGTGGAGCATGTTCTCATATATACGAGTGATCGGCACGGTTTCCACGTACTCAGGGGCGCCCTTGATGGCTTCCCGCGTCAGGCCCACATAGACTTTGGAATCCATCCAGCTTACCCGCTCAATCCACGCGGGAGAAACCAGAACCTTCTTGCCGGGCCACCAATTCCGCGTGGCTACCTCAACGTAGCGTATGGACCACACTTCATCGTCCATGACAAACCCGTCCACGTGGCCGATGTCTCCGTCAACCGCGTCGATGTTATAGCCGGCGACGGATTCCGTGCTCCGCAAATGGGAATCCGTTGGCTCTCGCCGGATCCTGTCCGCCAGCTCTTCCATCGATGCCCTGCTCGGAGTGGCCAGTCCCGCAGGGTAGAACGCCGGGCCCCACAGATAGGGACCGCCCCAGTAATAGGGATACCCGTAATACCCGAGGTAGGCGGCCTCCTGCTGCCGCGAAACCGGACGGTGCGTGTCGATGTCGGGGCTGTTCTCGACCTGTTTTTTCGTCAAGGCCACATTCAGCCGCTTTGTCTGCCAATCCGTGTAGGCGACGGAGATGGGCGAGATCAGCACTTCCCGGCCGCCCAGCCAGCCGCCCGTTTCCACGGTGAGGTAACGGATGGCCCACGTATCGTCGTCGAAGTAGAATTCTTTGACGGTGCCAAGCTCGCCGTCCGTAGCTCGGATTTCAAAACCTTTCAGGTTCGTAGTTTTCGTTAACATTGCTTTTGCCTTTCTTATCTGAACCCCTATCTCGCGGATACGGCCACCAGTTCGGGCACGTGCAGGGACACATGAACAGGCCGCGTGCTCTCGAGAATGTTTTTCGCTTTTTCGACTTGCGGCACCGAGCCATGCACCATCAACAGGAACTTGTCCGTCTTCAGCGCCGTTTCGTATTCGATGACGCTGTCTCTGGGAATACCCATGCCATAGAGACCCGCGCCGATGGCGCTTAGACCTCCGAACAACACGGCTCCTTCCAGCGCTCCTACGATCCACGCCACCAGAGGGCCCGCCACGAGCACCGGACCGATCCCCGGGATGGCAAAAAACGCCGATCCTAACAGCAATCCCCAGAAGCCGCCCCAAAAGGCGCCGGTTTTGCCCCAGTACTTCATCCGGTCGCCGGTATTGTAGTAGCCCACCACGTGTTCATCGGTGTGCGAGTCCTTGCCGACAATGGACAAGGTGCCCATGTCGATTCCGGCGCGCTGAAGCTCCTTGACCGCCTCTTCAGCTTCTACGTGGGTGGCGTAAACGGCTACTACTGCGTTCAGTTGAGACATTTCCTGCTCCTTTGAAATTGCCCGCTTTGCATTGAGCGGCCATTGGCTCATGAGTGCACGCTCAGCACCAACCCCTCCTGTTGTCGGGGGGATGCCCGGAATGGCGGGTGTGCAGGACTTTGCGCCCTTGCGAGCATGGCCGGCCATGAGGATCGCGTGCAAAATCTATCGGGTGCGAATGCAGAAGATGCATCTCGAAGAGGTTGGTCCACGTCGTGCACATGGTGGGAACAGTTGATGGTTCCGCAGGAGGGAACACTATGCACGAAGCGCACCGGAGAGCCGCTGAGTTGCACGAGCTTGCGGCGGAGGAGCATCGCACGGCCGCGGAGCATAACGAAAAAGGGGATTTCGCGCCGGCGATCTGGCATGCGGAACGGGCGCTGGAGTACGC
>JBEKFB010000215.1:0-7730 GCA_050013535.1 Bryobacteraceae bacterium
GACGTCAACGCGAGGTATTGGAAGCGGCTTCGCGAGGCATTCCTGCGCTGCATCGCAGAGCGCGATTTTATTGGCTGCCTGATTGTCCAGGAGATCATGCTGGAATCGTTCGCCGTCGCCAGTTACGCACGCGTCGGGAAGGTTGCGCCGGGGAGTCTTGGCCAGACCTTTGCGTCCATCGCCGCGGACGAAGGCGAGCATGTCGACCATGCAATGGCGATCCTGAGAGCTGAGCGAGCGAAGGATGAGCGGAGTTTCGACGACAAGGTGCACCGGCGGCATCTGGATGTGATGACCACCCTCGCGGAGATGCTGGCGAAAGAGTGCCGGGACGGACATTGCGAGGTGTGCCACGCGAGCTGTGTGAAGCCATCGCTGTTCGAGGTCAGCCTAAGCGCCGCCGAGCTTCGCGGAGCGTCGCTGCAACAGTATTTGAAGACGCTGGACATGCTGGGGCTACCCGGCGAGGTAACACTTGCATGGATGGCGCAATTGCCGGTGTAGCCACACGAGGGCGTAATGCCGAGGTCGATTTCGCGCTGATCGGTCACCAGGAGAGCTGGAGAGCGGCTTCTGACGTCCTCGCTTTCCTGCGCGGACCGGAGCACCCGCCACTGCCGGACGATGAGATCAGGGACATCCTTCCGTGGATTCCGCCGCGGGTGGTTTGCCATGTCGAGGCCGCATCGATAACCGGCGCGAAGGCGCATGGCCTCTACATCGATTCCTTCATTCCTCCCGACAGTTTGGACGCCGGCAACACCCACGACAACCTGGCCCGCGTTCGAGCGGCGGCGGCGTGTGCTATCAAGGCGGGGGCGAGAATCGTCAGTCTCGGCGGATTCAGCTCCATCCTTATTGAAGGCAACTTCGATCAGCTTCCGGAAAGACACGATACCGTTTTCACCACGGGCAACACGTTGACCGTTGCGTTCATCGTTCAGGGCGTCAGGAAAATGTGCGCGCTGGAGGGCCGGAACCTCCGAAGATCGACGCTGCTCATCGTTGGGGCGACCGGTGACGTGGGTTCCGGCTGCGCCCGTTGTTTGGCCCCTTTCGTGAGGCGAGTGCTGCTCAACGCTCGTCATGTGGAGCGGCTTCGCAGACTTGCCGCGGAATTGGAAGCCGATGGAGTGCAAGTGGAGATCGCGACAGGTCTGCGGCAATTCTCCGCACAAGCCGATATCGTAATCTGCGCGGCTAGTCTGGCGTCGCCTTCGCTTCTCCTGGACCGGATCGCGCCCGGCGCGCTCGTCTGCGATGCCGGCTACCCGAGGAATCTTGCGTCACGCGCGGACATGTCTGACACGACAGTTTTCTTCGGAGGCCTGGGTCAGATCACCGGCGGAATGAAGTTCAAGCCGGATTTCAGTGGCGTATTGAACCGCCATCCTTTCCCCGACGTGGCGCATGGGTGTCTGTTGGAAGGCATGGCTCTCGCTCTGGAGGGCCGGTTCGAACCCTTTTCTCAGGGAAGAGGATTCATCACTCCGGAGCGAGTGAGGGAGATGGAGACGATTGCCGCACGGCACGGGATCTTTCTCGCGCCGCTTTACAACGCCGATGGACCAGTGGAGCGCGGTCTTGTTTTCCAGATGGCCGGGAAGCGGTAGTGGGCTACTTTGAGTTTTCCCGCCCAGGAGGGGTGGAGACCACATCGATGGCGATGGCCCATGAGTTGCGGATCGCAACCGCAAGCAACGATAGCATACCGGCAGCCACCAAGGTGAGTCCGCGTTGGGGGGCGTGGAAGAAGAATACTCCGCCGAATACATGGAGCCCGTATGCCGCAAATGGAACCACCACGTAAACGATCCGGTCCTGCAGTCCGTAGTAATTCTTCTTACCGCCCCGCCCAATAAGAAAGGACCCCGAGTAAACTAAGCCGGCGACACCCACGAGGCAAGTGCAAAGAGAGGCCGTCAACCGAGTGTGGTTTGGGAAGGTCAGAAGCGCAGCAAGGTATAGTACAGAAGCGAAATAGATAACGGTGGGAGTTAGGTAAATGGGGATCTTTGCGGCGTCTCCTGGCCTTCGCTCAGCCGCGAGTGTGATTACGACGAACATCAGGCCGAGCAGGGTCGCGGCTGCCGCCGACATGAGGAGATAGAAATTCGCCCATCGCTCTAGTTCATTCATAAGCTCATTTGGGCCGCCCTTTCTCTGCTTAGCTCTTCGCTCTCCCATAGTGGCACGAGGTCGGCCGCACAGTTATAAAAATTGAAAGTAGCCCACACCGGCTTGCCTTCCACGCGGCTACTAGGTCAGACACTTTCCACAATCGATTCGTCACGCCAGCGGCCATCGCGGGAGTCATGCGGAGAGTACGATGAATTCTGATGAAGTTGTACGCAAAGTACCCGAGGGATTGCGGCGGCGTGGTTCTCAATTTTGCGACTGAAAGTGTTGGTCAGCCTGGTTAACCGGCGGTTGGTCATCCGCACCGAGAGGTTCTGCCTTTCCACAAAACTAGTACTGATGTAGGCAGGATTGGCCCGTAACAGTTTGACGCTCGCAGGCAAGGCAATCCAAAGTAGCCCACTACACCCCCGCTTTACATTTCAATGGCCGTTTGGTAAGTTGGTTGTTGCGTCTTACGCACTAACCGCTCTCAGTGGGAGGCAGGGGTCTTTACTCTCCATCGGGGATTCGAAGGCTCAGGCCGTCTGCACCATGAGGAGACATGCCGAAAACCGGAAAGAAGTACCTCGCAGCAAAGAAGCAAGTTGAAGAGCGTCCGTATACCCTCCAGGACGCCGTTCCCCTCGTCCAGAAGATCAAGTTCGCAAAGTTCGACGAGACCGTGGAGGTGCACATGCGCCTCGGGGTTGATCCGAAGCACGCGGACCAGCAGGTGCGCGGCACCATCGTGCTTCCGAACGGGCTGGGGAAATCCAAGAAGGTTCTGGTGATCGCTTCCGGCGACAAGCTGAAGGAAGCCGAAGCTGCCGGCGCCGATATCTTCGGCGGCGATGAGATTGTCGCGCGCATCCAGTCCGAAGGCTGGACGGATTACGACGCCGTGGTCGCGACGCCCGACATGATGCGCTCGGTGGGCAAGCTGGGCAAGATCCTCGGCCCGCGCGGCCTGATGCCCAACCCGAAGACGGGCACCGTCACAAATGACATCGCCAATGCGGTGAAAGAAATCAAGGCCGGCAAGGTGGAGTTCCGCGTGGACAAGACCGGTGTGATCCATGCGCCCGTGGGTAAGACCAGCTTCCAGACCGACAAACTTTTCGAGAACGCCAACATGCTGATCCAGGCGGTGGTGAAGGCGAAACCGGCTGTGGCCAAAGGCAAGTACGTGAAGAGCGTAACCATCTGCTCCACCATGGGGCCGGGAGTTCCGCTGGACGTAAGCGTGTTCAACCTCCGGCAGGTGTAGCGCCCCGGATCTTTCGCGGAGACAGGAACCATGAAGAAAAGGGAAGACAAGGACAAAGATCTGGCTCGATTGCGCGCTGAATTCGAAAAGGCGCAGAGCAGCATCTTCCTCACCGGCTACGAGAAGATGACGGTGCAGCAGGATTTCGAGCTGCGCAAAGCCATTCGCGGCGCGGGTGGCAGTTACCGCGTGGTGAAAAACAATCTTGCGGAAAAGGCGGCGGAGGGGACCCCCGCGGGCAGCCTGATGAAGGACCTCAAGGGCATGACTTCCATGGCGTGGACCGAGCAGGACCCGGTGGCTCTGGCGAAAGCCATCACCGCGTATGCGAAGAGTACGCCGGCATTCACGTTCCGCGCGGGTTTGGTGCAGGGTCGCGTGGTGGACATGCAGGGCGTCCAGGACCTGTCCACGCTGCCTTCGAAGGATGAACTGTACGCGAAGATTTTGTTCCTGATCAACGCATCGGCGCAGCGGCTGGTGACGGCGATCGGTGGAGTGGGCCGGAACCTGGCGGTGGTGGTTGACCAGGGCGTCAAGGAAAACAAGTTTTCTGAGTAGCGAGATTTGATAAGGGAGCGATGGAAATGGCGGATATCAACGCAATTGCGGAACAGATTCAGGGGCTGACGCTGCTTGAGGCAGCCCAGCTCGTTAAGCTGCTGGAAGAAAAGCTGGGTGTCTCGGCGGCTGCGGCAGCGGTGGCGGCGGCCCCGGCTGGTGGCGGGGCGGCGGCGGCTCCGGTGGTGGAAGAGAAGACCGAGTTCAACGTTGTCCTGATGGCGGCCGGCGCGAACAAGATCAACGTTATTAAGGCGGTTCGCGAAGTGACCAGTCTCGGCTTGAAGGAAGCCAAGGACCTGGTGGACGGCGCGCCGAAGCCGATCAAGGAAGGCGTTAATAAGGAAGAGGCCGAGTCCATCCGCAAGAAATTTGTGGATGCGGGCGCCACGGTCGAGGTAAAGTAGACCCGCGAACCCGTCGGCAGTGGGTAAACCATTGCAGGCAGGCGGCTTACGGGCTGGGCGGTCGTGCGGCGAGGGAAGACCTCCGGAACCCTTGCTGGCGTCCGCCTGTCCGAGTTTGCGCGCATGCATTTGACGTGCCGATGTGCGCTTTGCTAGATTGGTAATGATCTTGCCGGAGAATTAAAGACCCGGACTCTTGCCCGTGAATTTTGGATCCTGCGTAACTGTGCAGCTTGGAGAGGCTTGCACAAAGGTTCACTTTTCTCATTTTCGCTCTGCGACACGTGTATCTATGTGGGTCCCTACGGGCAGTTGTCTCATTTCCCCCGCTCTCTACGTTCAGCCACCTCCTGCCAGGGACGTGCTGCAGGCCTTTTCCAGTCCGGCCGTGCAGTAGTGGTTGAGCAGTGATTGAGTTTACTGGTGAGCGCCCAGGTGGCGCAGGAGTCGAGCATGAATCAGGCAGCCCGCGAACGAGTCGATTTTTCACGCATCAAGACTTCGATCCCGATTCCGAACCTTATCGAGGTTCAGAAGAAGTCGTATGAGCGTTTTCTGCAGATGGACCTGCTTCCCGGCGAGCGGGAAGACACCGGCCTGCAGAGCGTCTTTAACTCGGTTTTCCCGATCTCCGATTTCCGGGGACTGAGCCAGCTCGAGTTCGTCGACTACGCGATCGGCAATTGGGAGTGCAAGTGCGGCAACCTGAAGGGGCTGCATCACCTGCGGTCCACCTGCCGCAATCCTAGTTGCGGCGCCACCATTCAAACCGACCCGTTCCATGC
Organism: Bryobacteraceae bacterium; assembly: GCA_050013535.1. Taxonomy (GTDB): domain Bacteria; phylum Acidobacteriota; class Terriglobia; order Bryobacterales; family Bryobacteraceae; genus CAWACP01. The sequence continues at coordinate 5,142 of JBEKFB010000215.1, forward strand.
CGGCGACGTACTCTGCCACAAGTGCGGCACGTTCAACAAGAACATCGTCACCTTCTGCAACCGCTGCGGCGACCCGGTCAGCCTGCAGCTTAAGTATGATGTCGCCGAGTGCGAGGAGCGCGGCATGACCTACGCGGCTCCGCTGAAGGTCACCATCCGGCTCACCGTATTCGACAAGGACCCGGAGACGGGCGTGAAGACCATCCGCGACATTAAGGAGCAGGAAGTCTTCTTCGGCGAAATCCCGCTGATGACCGACAATGGCACGTTCATCATCAACGGAACCGAGCGCGTCATCGTATCGCAGCTTCATCGTTCGCCGGGCGTGTTCTTCGAGCGCGTTGCGGCGCAGGGCTACTTCCTGGGCAAGATCATTCCGTATCGTGGAAGCTGGGTGGAGTTCGAGTACGACAACAAGAACCTGCTGTACGTCCGCATCGACCGCAAGCGCAAGTTCTATGGGACTGTATTCCTGCGCGCCCTTGGGCTCAAGACCGATTCGGAGATTATCCGCTCCTTTTATGCGGTAAGTCAGATCACCATCAAGGACAAGAAGCTGTTCTGGAAGGTGAGCGAGAGCCTGCTCGGTTTGAAGCTTTCGCGCGCCATTACAGCGAAGAACGGCGATACCGTAGTTCCCCAGGGCCGCAAGATCACGCGGTCGCTCTACGAAAAGATCCTGCAGGAAAAGGTCACGCAGGTGGAGATCGATGGCACGGCCGATTTGCAGGGCGCCTATGTGGCCGCCGACGTGGTGGAAATGTCCACCGGCGAAGTGCTGGCGGAGGCGAACCAGGAGCTGACCAATCCCGGAAAGCTGATCGACGCCGAGATCCCCAGCTTTGAAGTGTTCTTCCCGGAACGCGACGACGTCGGCAACGTGATTTCGGTGACGTTGCGGAAAGACGCCGTGCACAGCCAGGCGGACGCGCTGCTGGAGATCTACCGCAAGCTGCGTCCCGGCGATCCGCCCACGGTGGACACCGCCACGCAGTTGTTCCAAGGGATGTTCTTCGACCCGCGCAAGTACGATTTTTCGCGCGTGGGCCGCATGAAGTTCAACATCAAGCTGTACGACCAAATCGATTACGTCAACGAGAAGTGGGCCGCGGGCCATCCCGGCAAGAGCCCACTGGACAAGCGCACACTCGACCACGAAGACTTCACTAACACGATCAAGTACCTGCTGAGACTGCGCCGCGGTTTGGGCGCCGTGGACGATATCGATCACCTCGGCAATCGACGCGTTCGAGCCGTTGGAGAACTGCTGGAGAACCAGTTCCGCATCGGTCTGGTGCGCATGGAGCGCGCCATTAAAGAAAAGATGTCGGTGTACCAGGAAATGTCGACGGCGATGCCGCACGACCTGGTGAACGCCAAGCCGGTGATGGCGGCGATTCGCGAGTTCTTCGGGTCGAGCCAGCTTTCGCAGTTCATGGATCAGACGAATCCGCTGTCGGAGATCACGCACAAGCGGCGGCTTTCGGCACTGGGACCGGGCGGTCTGTCGCGCGAGCGCGCGGGTTTCGAAGTTCGCGACGTACATACGACGCACTATGGCCGCATCTGCCCGATTGAGACGCCGGAAGGTCCGAATATCGGATTGATTTCATCGCTGTCGTGCTTCGCGCGCATCAACGAATACGGATTTATCGAGAGCCCGTACCGGCGCGTGCTGAGCGGCGTGGTGGTGGATGAAGTGCGGGTGCTGAATCCCGGCGATCTGAACCACAAAGTGGGCGACGTGCTTACGCGAGGCGATGCCGATAAAGCGAATCGCGACGCGAAGACGAAGAACAAGCAGGGCCTGGAAATCGAGGCGCACTGCGATTACTTGTCGGCGTGGGAAGAGGACAAGTACATCATCGCCCAGGCCAACGTGCAGCTCGACGAGAACGGCTCCATCGTCACCGATCTGGTGAACGCGCGCAAGCAGGGCAACTTTGTGCTGATTCACCGGGACGAAGTGGAATACATGGACGTCAGTCCGAAACAGCTTGTCTCGGTGGCGGCCAGCCTGATTCCGTTCCTCGAGAACGACGACGCTAACCGCGCGTTGATGGGATCGAACATGCAGAGGCAGGCTGTGCCGTTGCTGCGGGCGGAAGCTCCGTTTGTGGGCACGGGAATGGAGCGGGTGACCGCGCGCGATTCGGGCGCAGTGGTGATTTGCAAGCGCGCCGGCGTGGTGGATTCGGTGGACTCCGAGCGCATTATCGTGCGCGTGGAAGGCGCCGGGCAGGAAGGTCAGATGTCGCGCGAAGTGGGCGCGGACATTTATCAGCTCACCAAGTTCAAGCGGTCGAATCAGAACACCTGCATTAACCAGAAGCCGATCGTGTTCAAGGGGCAGCGGGTGAAGAAGGGCCACGTGCTGGCTGACGGACCCTGTACGCAGAGCGGCGAACTGGCGCTTGGCCGGAACGTGCTGGTGGCCTTCATGCCATGGCGCGGGTACAACTTCGAGGACGCCATCGTGGTGAGCGAGAAGCTGGTGAAGGACGATTACTACACCTCGATCCACATTGAGGAGTTTGAAATCGAAGCCCGCGACACCAAGCTGGGGCCGGAAGAAATCACTCGGGATAT
>JBEKFB010000216.1:0-7572 GCA_050013535.1 Bryobacteraceae bacterium
CAAACTTCGGATACACTAAACGACGCACCATTTCACTCTGGAGGCGGACGATGGGAAAGCGGGTTTTGCTCGGGGGATTGGCGGGCGGCATAGTGATGTTTGTGTGGGCCTCGCTGGCGCACATTGTTCTGGGGCTCGGCTCTGTCGGGATCAGCGAGATCCCCAACGAACAGCCGGTGCTTGCGGCATTGCAGACGGCATTAGGGGGGAGCCCGGGCCTGTACATGTTTCCCGGCCTGGGGAAGGAAGGCATGGCCGGCTATCAGAGCAAGCTGGATCGCAACCCATCGGGCCTGCTGCTGTATCATCCCGCGGGCGTGAAAGCGATGGAGCCTCGCCAGCTTGTTATCGAATTCCTGACGGAAGTAATCGAGGCGATCCTGGCGGTGTTTCTGCTCTCCCGGACAAGGCTGACGGGATTCGCAGCCCGTGTGGGTTTTGTGACACTGATTGGTATCGTGGCATCGATCACCACAAACATTCCGTACTGGAACTGGTACGGCTACCCCGGCAGTTACACCGCCGCGTATCTGTTCACGCAGATTGTGGATTACTTCCTGGTGGGCGTTGTGGCCGCGTTGACGATGAAGCCGCAAGCGTCGGCGTGAGATTAACAGCTCTTGCGGCCAGGTTTGCCGACGATCGTTCAGCGTTTCTTCACGCCCGAGACGCAGCCGTCCCGCCGTGTCGCCTCCGGCACCCCATTCTTGAGGTAGCACCAGGGCGTATCGCCGCGCCCCGTCGCGCCTGGCGCGGTATAGGTGAAGGCCCGGCAACTCGAGTCGCGGGCGCAGGCCCGGCGGCAAAGCTCCGGACTGGGGTCGCGGAGGGCGAAGTTGTGGTAGTCGTCTCCGTTGCGATCGGTATTGCGCTCCATGGGAAACTCGATGTCCAGCCGCGTGAGATCGGCCGAATGCGAGGTACCAACGCAGACCACATCGCGAAGACCAACACAATAGTCCTCATCGCAGACGCGATCTTCCCCCAGAACCATTGTCGGGCGCGCGGGAGCCACCCCGAAGCTCTCGGCTTCGCGATAGCCCTTCCGGTCACAGAACGCATCCGCCGCGGGTTTGCCGCAGGCCTCGCCGAAGTAGAGGCAGTTGTCGACGGCATAGCCGGTCGCCTTTGGATGATCGTAAACCTGGCGTTGTGCCTGCGCCGGGGCAACGAATAGAACTGCCAGAAGAATCAATAATATGGCCTTCACCTGTTTCCTCCGCCCCATTCTATCCGCAGCTTGCTCGCCAGGTCAATGAAACATAGGTTGCAGTGATTGGCCTCTCCCGTGGGGAATCGAGAGATTCGATGGCGAGTCATGTCTCGGAGACAAGTACGATAACCGAAGCCGGGAAGTTCGATTTCGCGTTGCGGACAGCCGTGCCGGTTCCATCCTGACTCATCTTGCAGCATCTGAAGAGCGAGTTGAAGGATACGCGAATCGTCAGATGACGGTGGGGCCTCGCTCGCAATTGAAAAGGACAGAGTGAGCCGACCATTTCCGATGGAAAGGCTCGCAATCGGGAACCAGCAATAGGGTGTTTTTGCCAAACGCTGAGCGCGATCTGTAACGTCGAATAGATCCGGGTCTTCCGGGTTGCGCGGTGTCATCTCGCCCGTCCAGAAGGAGTCGTGCCGGGTCAGTTTGGCACCCACTTTCCTGTCAGGCCATTGGCAGTAACCGCGAAACGACAATGCCGCATCCTTCTGCAGATCGCACTGAGCCAACTCCGGCGTTGCCAAAAGTGGCATCGCAGAGTGCCGCAACGGCCACTGTGTTGCGCGCCCTTCGATTCGCGCGCGAGCGTGTTTCGCGCGGCTACTCGACCGGTCAGGAGGTGCGGCGATAACGCCTGGAGAGGAAGACCGCGACCGTCAGGGCCCCCAGGGCCAGCGAGAACGACGAAGGCTCCGGTATCGAAGTGGAGGAAACGGAGATGGTCCCGCCGGAAAAGTCGTCGATGTTGATCGTTTGGAACGAGGCGTCGGCCAAGTTGTTGCTGTCTGCCACCACGCCGGAGAAATTACCCGTGAACGACAAATCGAATGGCCCGAGCGCTGCGCCGGGCGCGAGGTCGAACAGCACGCGCCCCAGCCCGAAAGATTCCCCGGAAGCGATCGTGATTCCCGCGCCATCATTGGTGACGTCGCTCGCCACCAGCGTCTGGTTCGTTGTATCTACGGCGGGGCTACTCAGCGCATAGGAACAACTGCAAAACGACTCGATGCTGGCGGCATTGATCTGGTCGTACGAGTCGCCATCGAAGATATAGGGGAGCGCCGTCGAGTAAGTCGCCCCAACAAGCGTTACGTCGGGGTCCGCAACCGTCACCTCGAAAGCGAATCCCGCAACCGAGATGGGGTCAGGCCCGCTATTCGTCAGGACCACGTCAAAGCTGTCTCCGATGTCGCCGGGGCTCGCCGATATGGTCGCCGGACTGATCGAGTATATAGTTGCCGCGTGCGCCGGAATCAGACCAATGGCGCAGATCGCAACGAAAATCGAAAGGGATCGTTTCATCGAACCTACCTCCAGGTTGGCACTCCCGTTTCGGAATCCGGGTACCGTTCAGTATACGACCGTCGCAGACGCCATGTTAGTGACATCTCGCCGTCCCCAGGCGGCGCTGGGGAAGTCACGAATACACGTTGCGATATTCCCTTCGCATTTATGCCGCGACGAAAAGCGCGTCTCGAAGAAACTTACGCCACAACCTCGGTCCGTTTGTCGAACAACCCCATCTCGGCCAGCGCGGCGCGGGTGGAATCGACGCCCTGGTGCACGATGCCGCGAATGCCGAGTGTAGCGGCCACTTCGACGAACATGTCGCGATCCTCAATGTAGACCACTTCCCGCGGGGGCACCTGCGAGAGGTCGCACGCCATTTGGAAAATCTCGATGTCCGGCTTGCGCAGGTGCACGAAACACGAGCACACAAAAATGTCGACAACAGACGGAAGGCCGAACAGTTTCAGGCGGTATTCGGTCAGTTCCCTGCCCTCGTTGCTCACCACCACCACCTTCAGCGCGTGATCGCGTTTCACCTCGCGCACGAGCTCGATCATGTCGGGGAAGGCGCGAGAGCGCGACAGCACGAATTGCGTGAAATTGTCTTCGGTAAAGGCGCGAGGCACATCGAACACCACGCGTTCCAGATAGTCATGCCAGGAGATCTTGCCGGTCTCGAACAGCTCGAACATGAGGCGATGGCGGGAATCGATGTCCTTCGCATCCAGACCGAAGCGTTCCACGGCGGCCTGGCGCGAATCGGTGTCCCAGCCGTTGGTACCGAGCACACCGCCAATATCCACGAAGAGCGCGCGCACGCTCCCCGGGCCGCTCACGTGAGGGGTCTCCATGCGCGGCGGTCTTGCTCCATCATCGTGTCGGCGGCATCGGGGCCATCGTCGCCCGCCGCGTAGAAATGCAGATCGCGCGCATTACCATTTCCCCAGGCGTCCAACACGGGCTGCACCAGCGCCCAACCGTCTTCAATCATGTCGGACCGCTTGAACAAGCTGCTGTCGCCCACCATTGCGTCATACAGCAACGTTTCGTAGCCGGTCCGAGTCTCCACACCGAAATAATCGGCGTAAGAAAACGTCATGTCCACCTGCTGGGTGGTCACCAGCGGACCGGGCACCTTGGCATCGAACTCCAGGAAAATGCTCTCCTCCGGCTGCACGCTGATGATCAGGCGATTGGGCTGAGGAAGCGTGGTGCGGCTCTTGCGGAACAATGTGAGCGGCGGATTGCGGAACTGGATGGCGATTTCGGTCTTGCGCTTTGGCAGCCTTTTGCCGGTCCGAATGTAGAACGGTACGCCGGCCCATCGCCAATTGTCCACCAGGACCTTCAACGCCACGTATGTTTCGGTTTGCGAAACGGGACTAACCTGCGGTTCCTGGCGATAGCCGGTTACCGGAGTTTCGTCGATAATACCGGCCACGTACTGGCCGCGAACGGTGCAGTGCTTGCAGTCGGAGGGACTCACCGGCGGCACCGCCTCCAGCACCTTCACCTGCTCGTTCTGCAGTGCGGTGGGGGAGAACGAGCTCGGTGGCTCCATGGCGGTGAGCGCCAGTAGCTGGAATAAATGATTCGGGGCCATGTCGCGCAGCGCGCCGGTGTGGTCGTAATAACCGCCGCGCTTTTCCACGCCCACGGTCTCGGCCACAGTGATCTGTACGTGGTCGATGTAGCGGCGGTTCCAGATAGGCTCAAAGATGCCGTTGGCGAATCGAAACACCAAAATATTCTGAACCGTTTCTTTGCCGAGGTAATGGTCGATGCGAAAAATCTGATCCTCGCGCATGAACGTCGACAACTGGTGGTTCAGCTCGCGCGCGCTGGCCAGATCGCGCCCGAAGGGCTTTTCGAAAATAATACGGCGCCACTGGCCGTTGTCCTGCTTCAGCAGGCCCTCATCGCCGACACGGCGGGCCACATCGAGGAAGAAATCCGGCGAAGTGGCCATGTAGAACAGGTAATTGCCGCCGGTATGATGCCGCTCGTCCACCGCCGCCAGGCACTCGTGGAGACGCGTCCATCCGGTGGGGTCGTCAAAGCCGGCGGCAATGAAGTACACGCGCGAGACCAGCCACTCCACGAGAGAACCTTCGGCATGCGGCACCACGGCGCGGACATCGCCGGCGAGTTTATCGCGCAGGCCCTGCTCATCCAGATCGCCGATAGCGTAGCCGACAAAGGCGAACTCTTCGGGCAGCAGCTTCTGCTCGGCCAGATAATAGAACGCGGGAAACAGCAGGCGCTTGGTTAGGTCGCCGGTGATGCCGAAGATCACCATCACGCAGGGTCCGGCGGGCTTCGGCAATGCCGCCGATCTCGCGGCAGTCTGCGCGGGAGTTTCGGTAACGGGGGCGCTCATGCCTGGGCCTCCTTATGCACGGGTTCCTTGTGCCCGCCGAAGCCGCTGCGCATCGCGGAAAGCATCTTTTCGCCGAAGCTGTGTTCCAGGCGCGACCGGAAACGCGTGTACAGCGCGGCGCTGAGCACCGGACAGGGAACAGCAGTCTGGATGGCGGCCTCGATGGTCCAGCGGCCTTCGCCGGAATCTTCCACATAGCCGGTAAAGTCGTCCAGGTCGTGGCTTTGCGCCATCGCCCTCGCGGTCAGATCCAGCAGCCATGATGAAACCACGCTGCCACGGCGCCAGACTTCGGCGACATCAGGAAGAGGAAAATCGTAACCGAGATCGTGGGCGTTGCGCATGATGTCGAAGCCCTCGGCATAGGCCTGCATGAGACCGTATTCGATGCCGTTGTGCACCATTTTGACGAAGTGGCCGCCGCCGGCGGGGCCGCAATAGAGATAGCCGAGTTCGGCGGCGGGGTCGAGACCCTCTCGATCAGGTGTCCGTTCAATGTTGCCGAGACCGGGAGCGAGCGTGCGGAAGATCGGCTCGAGATGCTGATATATTTCCTTCTTCGCGCCAATCATGAGGCAGTATCCGCGTTCGACGCCCCACACTCCGCCGCTGGTGCCGCAATCGACAAACTCGACGCCGCGCTGGCCGAGTTCTTTGGAGTGGCGAACGTCATCGACGTAATGAGTGTTCCCACCATCAATCACGATATCGCCGGTGGCGAGCAGACCGCCGAGCTGAGTAATGACATCGTCGGTGACCTTGCCGGCCGGCAACATTACCCAGATGGCCCGCGGCGCATCGAGCTCGCGTACGAGCTGGTCAAGGGACGAAGCGCCCTTCGCGCCTTCAGCGGCCAGCGCCAGCACCGCGGCCGGCGTCCGATCGTAGACCGCGCATTGATGGCCGCCGGCCATCAGGCGCCGCACCATGTTGGCGCCCATGCGCCCGAGACCCACCATTCCGATCTGCATGTCGATGAGCGATCCTCCTCCACCGGACACGCGGCGGGAGCCGCGTTCTCACTACGCACAAACGCTGTTACGCCGCGTCTTCATTACTTGACCGCAGCCCCTACCGCACTAGCGACCGCATCGCGCAAAACCGTCAAACCCTGCTCCACATCCGTCCCCAGGTGGACACGGAGAAGCCGCCGATGCCGCTGGGCGAGCACGGCAAAATCGCCTCGCGCCTGCGCCGCTTTCACCACTCCGAAAGTATAGCGTCGTCCGGGAATCGCGAGATCATTGGCGTCGTCGCACGTAATTTGGACGAAAACGCCGGAGTTGGGGCCGCCTTTGTATGCCTGCCCCGTGGAGTGCAGGAAGCGCGGGCCGAAACCGACACATGTGGCGACATGCTTCGCATCGCGAATGGAAACGCGCGTGGACTCCAGCAACTTGATGTTCGCCTCATTGCGCGGGATATATGCGAGCAGCGCCACATAATCGCCGGCGGCGGCTTTATCCAAATGAGTTCGCAGAGCGGCGGCGAGGTTGGCATCGGGCCGCACGAAGGGGTCTTCCGGCGGAAGATGGCCGGTCTTCTCGAACTCCTCCGTCAGCTTGCGCGTCTCGATCTTGCTGGTCTCGACGTCGGGTTGGTTGAACGGGTTGATGCCGAGAACGCTGCCCGCGACCGCTATGGCGAATTCCCAACGGAAGAACTCCATGCCGAGGTCATATCGGTCAGCGACATCGATACGCACCACCGGCTGACCCGCACGGGCGATAGCATCAACGGCAGCATCCTGCGCGGCATCGGGCTCGGGCGAGAAGCGCACATAGGCGAAGACGCGATCATTACCGTAAACCGCTGGCACGCCGAGGGGCTCGGCGTCCACCGGAATTAGGCCTTTGCCGATTTTGCCGGTGGATTCGGCGATCAATTGTTCAAGCCACGCGCCAAGATCGGAGATGGCCGGTGACGCGATAATAGTGACCTTGTCACGGCCTTGCCGGCCCAGCGTTCCAAGCACCGCTCCGAGTTGCAGACCGGGATTATCGGTCGCCGGGACGCAGGAAGCGCAAGCTTGCACCATGCGCTCCGCACCCTGAAGCAGATGCTCGATATCGAGACCCGCGGCGGCAGCCGGAACGATGCCAAAGTTGGAAAGCGCTGAGTAGCGGCCGCCGATGGAAGGCACTCCGTAGAAGATGTGGCGGAATTGTGCGTTCTTCGCAACAGTCTCCATGCTGGAACCAGGATCGGTAACGGCGACGAAATGCTGCCCGGCATTCGCCGCGCCGACAGTCGCTTCCACGCGGCTGCGGAAATATTCGTAATAGAGGTTGGGTTCCAGCGTCGATCCGGATTTGCTCGAAACGATGAACAGCGTCTTCGCCAGGTCGAGCGCGGCCTCTACAGCCCGCACCTGTGCCGGGTCGGTGGAATCCAGAATGGAGAGCAGCGGGAAACCTGACTGCTGGCCAAATGTCTTGGAGAACACCTCGGGAGCGAGGCTCGATCCGCCCATCCCCAGCACCACGGCGTGCGTGAATCCGGCGTTCTTCACTTCGTCCGCAAACGCTTTGAACGCGCCCACATGCTCAATCTGCTCATGAGAAACGCGCAGCCAGCCGAGCCATTTCGCTTCGTCGTCGTTGGTCCACAGCGTGGCGTCGCCATCCCAGAGGCGCTTCACCTTCCCGTTCGATCCCCAATCGGATATGGTGGCGTTGACAGC
>JBEKFB010000217.1:0-7530 GCA_050013535.1 Bryobacteraceae bacterium
GTTATGTCTCCCGTCCCCGTCCCAGCACCCGGCGAGAAGTTCGCCGGGGGGCCTGCGGGGGTGATGTCCCTGGGGAGCGTGGCCCTGATAGTGGACCCCTACGAATCGCTGTTTCCGCTCCTCACCGCGGAGACTGTTCCGACCAGAACCGGCGAAACAGTGTTGGCCAAACGGGCGGATGGTATGGTTCTCTTCCTGTCTCCCCTCCGCGGGGGCACTACCGGGTTCCATGTCGTACCCAAGCCGGAAACTCTGGCTGCCAACGCAGCTTTTGAGGGACGGCAGGTGTTCGGCGAATTCACCGACTATCGAGGGGTGCCCGTGCTGGCGGCCACCCGTGTGATTCCCATGACTGGCTGGGCTCTGGTTTCCAAGATCGACCGCGAGGAGGCGTTCGCTGAATACCATCATCAACTGTGGCCGGAAACTTCGGCGGCCGGGTTCTGTCTGCTCGCCATCGGCGGCTGGATCTTCGGTTATCGCCGCCACGTGTCGGCCGGGCGGCTGAAACTTCGCGAGGAGGAATTCCGCCGATTGCTGGATTCCACTCCTCATGGGCTGTTGGTCCTCGATACATCAGGAAACATTTTGCTTGTGAACAGCCGGGTCGAGGGGCTGTCCGGCTACAGCCGCGAAGAGCTGGTGGGACAGGCGCTAACCGCACTCATCCCGCAGGAAACCTGGAAGGGCAACCTTCCGACAACATCGTCAGGGGCCGCTGGGCCGGCGGCGGAATTCGAGACTACGGGCTGGCGCAAGGATGGCACTTCTTTCCCGGTGGCGCTTGCTTTCAGTCACCTGGCCGGCGAGGAGCTCCAATTATGCGTGGCCATCCGCGACCTCACCGGGCCCAAGCAGATAGAAGCAACCCTCAGAGAAACGGAAGATCAGTATGCCACCCTGTTCAACAGTGGTAGCGACGCAATCCTCGTTTTGGAGTTGGGAGAAAATCGCGTGCCCGGCAGAATCGCCGCGGCGAACGAGATCGCCTGCGAGCGGTTGGGCTATAAGCGAGAGGAGTTACTTCGACTGTCCACTTGCGACGTTCACACACCGGAAGCGTTTTGCCGATTGGAGCGTCTGGACCAACTTTTCGCAGCCCGGCAACATTGCCTTTTCGAAACAGAGTACCGGTCCCGCGATGGGCGGTTGATTCCGGCCGAGGTCAACGCCAGGATCATCGAATACCGCGGCCGGACCGCTCTGTTGGCTGTCGTTCGCGACATTTCGGAAAGAAGACTATCGGAGAACAGAATACGAGCAACCGAGCGCGTTTATCGCCGTTACGTCGAGCGCAACGCTGCCGGCTTCCTTCGCACGACGGTTGATGGCCGGCTTCTTGAGTGCAACGATTCCGCCGTCCGCATTCTGGGCTACGAATCCCAGACAGAACTCAAGGCCCACAACGCTTCAGAGTTCTACGTGGACCTCGCTGACCGGCAAACCGCGGTGGGTCTCCTTCGCGAGAATGGAATACTCAACGATTATGAAGTGCGCCTCAAACGCAAGGATGGCAGCGTCGTATGGGCCCTGTTGAACCTGACGATGGTGAAGGACGAGAGCATGGGGCCTGTACTGGAGGCCACTTCTATCGACATCACGGAACGGAAGCGAGTAGAGAACGAGCTTCGAATGACCGCTTCCGTCGTCGACGCCAGTACCGACTTCATCGGATTCGCATCCCTGAACGGGGACGTGCGCTTCATCAACAAGGCTGGCCGCCTGATGGTGGGGCTGGGTCCCGATCAGCCGCTAACTGGCATGCACGTGACCGACCTCGTCAACGAGGACGACCGACAGACTTTTGGGGATGTCCTGTCGGCGGCATTGCGGGACGGCCAGTGGGTTGGGGAAACTTGGTTCAAGCACCAGACCACTCGTTCGGCCATCCCCATGTGGCAATCTGTTTTCCTAATCAATGAACCGGGGAGCGCCTGCCGGTTAGCGATGGCCACCATATGCCGCGACCTCACGCAACGCAAGCGGGAGGAGAGTGAACTCCAGGCGGCCAGGGAAGCTGCTGAAGCCGGCAACCGGGCCAAGAGCCGATTTCTGGCGAACATGAGCCACGAAATCCGCACCCCCATGAACGGGATACTGGGAATGGCTCGCCTGTTGCTCGCAACCGAGCTTTCAAGTGAGCAGCGCAAGTACCTGGACATTGTGCTCGAAAGCGGCGAGAACCTTCTCTCGATCGTCAGTCACATCCTGGACTTGTCCAAGATCGAAGCCGGCAAAATTGTGCTGGAGAAGGTAGGCTTCGAACTCGCTCCGGCGCTGGAGACCGCAACCGAGACCCTTGCCTATGAAGCACGAGGCAAAGGGTTGGAATTCACTACCCGGATCGATCCGGCCGTACCGCACGTCCTGCGCGGGGACCCGGCACGGTTACGACAAGTGATCACCAACCTCGCTTCGAATGCCGTCAAGTTCACTAGCCAGGGCCACGTGAACATCCGGGTTGCGATGGAGAACCAGGACCAGCAGACAGTGACGCTGCGTTTTGAATTCGAAGACACGGGTGTGGGCATTGAAGAGGCGCAGGTCTCGACCCTGTTCGCGCCGTTCGTCCAGGCCGACCAATCGACCACCCGGAAATTCGGCGGTACCGGTTTGGGGCTGACAATCTCACGCCAACTGGTGGAGCTGATGGGCGGCCGGGTCGGGTTCGACAGCGAGCCGGGTCGCGGGTCGTGTTTCTGGTTCACCGTTCCTCTTGAGAAACAGCAGGAGGAGATTGCCGCGGCACGAAAGGCACCGGCTCAGCCCTCGGTTCCTGTCAAATCCGTGGTGCACAGCCGGAAGGGCGCGCGAATCCTGGTGGCCGAGGACCATCCCGTCAACCGACAGGTTCTGCTCGCTATTCTGGGTCACCTCGGCTATCGCGCCGATGCGGTTCCCGATGGAGGCAAGGCGGTAAAGGCTCTGCAGGCTAACCAATACGACCTGGTACTGATGGATTGCCAGATGCCGGAAATGGACGGCTATGACGCGACGCGCCTGATTCGGAGCCCGGCAACGGGAACGCTCAATCCGAGCATTCCGATCATCGCCGTGACCGCCGGCGCCATGACGGGCGATCGCGAGAAGTGCCTCGAGGCGGGAATGGATGACTACTTGACGAAGCCCGTTGAACCGGCCAGTCTCTCGCGCATGATTGACAAATGGCTATACCAGCTGCCGCATGAGGAAATGACTCAAGATGCAACCCCGGCGCAAACTCCTGCGTGCAGTTCAGCCGTTTTTGACCCTTCGGCCCTCCTGGGACGCTTGATGGGGAATAAAGCGCTGGCTAAGAAGGTCGCTAACGCGTTTATGGAAAGTGCGCCATCGCAGTTGCTGAACTTACGCCGGCAACTCGCGAACAAAGACGTGCAGGCCGCCCGATGTGAGGCGCACGCCCTGAAGGGAGCGGCGGCTACGGTGTCGGCGCCCGTGCTGCGAAGCCTTGCGCTCGAATCCGAGCAGGCCGCCGCCGCGGGCGAGTGGGCCAGAGCCGAGGAAATCCTGCCTCGGATAGACGACCAGATCGAGCGGCTTAGAATCGCGGTCGCGCAGTGGGACCGGAATGCCGGCCTTCCATCCGAGCCTGGCAGTTCCGCTGAGCTACTTTCTTCATCCCACACGTAGTCCGGACTTAGCAGGTGTGCGACGCAGCCTACTGGGGCTTGATTGTTTAGAGGCGGGAGGCGGTACGAAAACCGGTTGCCAAAACTGGCGCCGGCTAACCAAGCGAGCTTGCTGCGAAGCCGGTCCCACCGGCGACATTCTGTGCGGCCATTAAGGTACAAGGTCCGTCCTGACTTCGATTCCGCGACGCTGGTGGGGCGCCCGTACCCGTGCCTGACTGGGCCGCGATTCCTGGCGTGAGATCCCCCCGGAGCACCCAGCGGACGATCACTCCGCCGCGAGTTTTTCGCCAGCTTCGACAAACTCCAGCTTTGCCAGGATCTTGTTCAACTCCCGTATCTGCACGGGCTTGGCGATGTAGTCGTCCATGCCATACTGGAGGCAACGTTCGCGGTCGCCTTTCATCGCGTGGGCGGTCATGGCGACAATCATTCGGTGCTTCCCGTCCGTTTTTTCAAACCGTCGAATCTCCGCCGTGGCGTCGAAACCGTCCATGCCCGGCATCTGTACATCCATGAGAACGAGATCGAAATCCTGAGCTTTCATCGTCGCCACAGCGTCGTAACCGTTATCGACCAGCACGACCGTATGTCGGTGCTTTTCCAGAAGCCTGCAGGCGAGCCGCTGGTTCACCGCGTTGTCCTCGGCCACCAGGACTCGCAGTTGCCGCCATTCTCCGCTGGGGGGAGCGGTGGGGACAGGGATACTGGTGGCCGCCTCCACCCTCGTGTCGAGCGCCCTGAGAATGGCAACTCGTAAGTCCGACTGCCGTACGGGCTTGGTCAGGTAGCCGGCTGCGCCGAGCTTTCGGCCCAGCACGCCACCCTGTCCGCCGGAGGTCAGCAGAATAACTCGCGCTGCTTGCGAACCCCCGCGGTCACGGATCTTTTCCAGAAGAGTGAACCCATCCATCTCCGGCATCTGGACGTCGCTGAGGACCAGGGGGAATGGAGGCTGTCGGTCCAGTATGTCAAGGGCTTCCTGACCGCTCGCGGCCGCAGTTGGGATCATGCCCCAGCGGATCACGGTCTGGGACAGCATGTGCCGATTCGTCGCGTTATCGTCGACGATGAGGACGCGCTGGCCGCCCAGGCTGGGCTCGTTGCGGGTGCCGGTGTCCTCGCGGCACCGGCCGCTCACGCCGAAGTGCGCGGTGAAGTGGAATCGGCTGCCCTGACCAGGCTCGCTCTCCACCCAGATTCGTCCGCCCATCGCGCTCACCAGGCGCGACGAAATCGTCAGTCCCAGCCCGGTGCCGCCATACTTGCGCGCGGTCGAGCTGTCCTCCTGGGTGAATGCTTCAAAGATCGCTTTTTGTTTCGCGCCGGGGATGCCGATGCCGGTATCGCGGACCACGAAGTGCAAGACGATCTCCCCTTCCTGCCCCGCCTCGGTGGTCACTTCCAGCGCGACCTCACCCGTTTCGGTGAACTTGATTGCATTGGCGAGAAGGTTCACCACAATCTGGCGAAGCCGTGCGGGATCGCCGGAAAGGACGCCGGGAACGTTCGCGGTGATTTCGCAAACCAGCTCGAGATTCTTTTCATGTGCCTTAAGCGCAAGCGTGCGCACGCATTCGTCCAGCGTATCCGTCAGATCGAACTCGATCGACTCGATATCGAGCCTTCCCGCTTCGATCTTGGAAAAATCCAGTACGTCGTTGATCACCGTCAGCAGCGCATCCGCGGAGTACTTCACCGCCGCCAGATTCTCCCGTTGCTCGGCCGTCAGCTCGGTGTCCAGCGTCAGCTCCGTCATGCCCAGTATTCCGTTCATCGGCGTGCGGATTTCATGGCTCATGTTCGCCAGAAACTCGCTCTTGGCCCGGCTGGCCGCCTCAGCGGCCTTCTTCAGCGAGGCCTCTGTTTCCAGCTTCTGGCGGATGGTTGCCGTCTGCTGGTGAACCTTCCGCCGCAGGACGAACGCCCAGCCGAACGCGATGAGCGCGGCCAGGGTGACCACACCCATCACTTGCAGGGCCCGGTCAATAGTCCACCAGGGGGCGGTAACGAGGACTTCCACGTCGGACGGTGAGCGCAGCAGGATGCGAAAGTCGGCGGCTCCCGTGCGCGTCACCGGCTGCCATGACTGCGTGTCGAAAATCCCCGTCAGACGAACCTCCGACCCCGGCTCCAGATTGAGCCGCTGCCCCGCCGTCTTGTCGAATACCGCATGGAAGGTAGTGGTGCCGGACTGCAGTTCGATCAACTCCTCTGCAATGCTTGAGGTGCTGCTGCGAACGTATGCATCCAGTTGCACCAACTGGTCGGCGTGGAGACCTCGCAGCACGTCCTGCGCGCTGGTTACAACAGGCGCGGGAGGCCGGCCATGGCCACGCGGGAACACGTCGGCATCCTCCAACAGCGGCACGAAGCGGTCAGACCGTGGATAACCAAGGACTTCGACTCGATCTCCGGGAGCCAGTTGCGCGCTTCTGCGCAGCCCCACGCGCAGGCCGTTGTCCGCGTCGCGGATGAACAGCAGCGCGCCCGACGACCAGGTCACGATTCCGCTCACCCGCGTGTGATGTCCGGGGGGCCGGTCTGCGGCAAAATCCATCACGTGGTCCACCGCCACAGGCGCGCTGGTGCTTGGGGGTTCCATCACTTGCAGGTGATCGGGCCCCGGCACGAACAATTGAATGCCGCGGAGCTGGCGGCGCTCATTGTACAGCGTCCCGCACACTCCGCGGATAGCCACTCGCGCATCCAACAGACTTCCGGGATCGAGCAATCCCGGAACATAGGCGGTGAAACGGTGGTCCGCATTCACAAGGTCGAGACTAGCGACACCGTAGGCCACGCTGACATTGCGAATCACGCCCTCCACGTCGACCAAACGGCTGTCTTCCGCACCGGCCAGCATCCGATCGAGCGACGAAGCGCGGTGGGGCAACGGGACGTTGCGCGCAATCACCCTCAGGTGCGGCCGGCCGAGAATAGGCGCGAAATCGCCCGCCTGCGAAACAGCGTCAACTTCCACGAGGTCGCCGGCATGCACCCCGGTCACGGGCAATTCGTGTGGGCTGACGTAGATGCCGTCTCTTCCGTCTTCCACAAACACCATATAGCCGGTCGGGTCGTAGTAAGTCACGGTAGCCCGGAGGTGGACCGGGTACTTGCGCATGGCCTCGTTCGGCGAGAGTGAACGCACTTCATGAATGCTCGTGAGAGTCAACTTGGCGTTGTCGTGGTCCGCCGGAATAGCTCCCACCAGCATATTCGCGCTATCGAGATAAGGCCCCTGAAAGTCGTACTGGGGAAAGCCGGCAATCTCGACATCATCTCCTGGAAGGACGGCCCTGGTTAAATCGAACTGCACCTTGAGCGCGCCGGTTCGATCATTCAGGCGAAACGTACCCGCCTCTCCCTCCGCCTCCAGCCTCCCGCGGACTCGCACACGACGTTCCGGAAGGCCATCGGCAGGCATGCTCAGCAAACTGGCAATGGTCACTAATGGCGCGGATCGAGCCGAACGAGGCGGGTCCAGATGGATAGTGGTTGCCCATGAAGCAGCCCAAATGGTTCTTCCCACCGGCTTGAGTTTTACGTCGAGGCTCGATGTGGCAACGCCGGTCACCCGAACGTGCCTGTCGAGTTCATCCCCAATCACCCCGCTGTAGTCCTGACAATAGACGTCGATTGGCGTACCACCCTGGCTGATCCTCACCGTGAAGAATGGAGCGTACTGCCTCGTCCGGGCGCGCTGAACTACGCCTTCAACGGTGACCAGACGGTTTTCAACGTTTCGCGTTCCAAACGATCCCGCCGTGACGAGAGGCGCCTCCGGAAGAGGCCCGGAGCCATGAGCTGTGATCTTTGCGTTCAGAATGACCGGGGAGAATTCAGCGTCGCTGATAAAACCGTAAACAGTGACTCGCTGTCCAGGCGAATACCGGGG
>JBEKFB010000218.1:0-7513 GCA_050013535.1 Bryobacteraceae bacterium
GCTGTGGTGGGCTCACGCGTTGTTGATTCTCGCCTTCCTGCCGCTCATCCCGCACACCAAGCATCTGCATCTGGCGTTGAGCCCAATCACGGTATTTTTCAAGCGCGAGGAATTCGCCAGTGTCCCACCGCTGGTGGGCGACGAAGACTTTGGTCTCGACACCGGGCGTGACCTGACGAAGCTCATCACACTCCAGGCGTACTCGTGCGTGGAGTGCGGGCGTTGCACCGAACACTGTCCGGCCAATTTAACTGGCAAGATTCTCAACCCGAAGGAAATGGCCTTGGGCACCCGCCGGTATCTGAATGATTTCGGCGCCGGTAGTGAAGAGCCTCTCCTGGGATTGCATCTTTCGCAGGAGGCAGCCTTCCAATGCACCACCTGCGGTTCGTGCGAGTTCCAGTGTCCGGTTGGCGTGCAACATCTGCCGCTCATCATCGGGTTGCGGCGCGGCGCGGTGAATACCGGCAAGTGGGAGGACGATTACGGCACGAAGCTGTTCCTCAATCTGGAGCGCAACGGCAACGCGCTCGGCTTCGCCTCAAGCGAGCGCGACAAGTTCATTCAGAAACAGGAACTTCCGATCTTCGATGGCTCGCAGGAGTATTGTTTGTGGCTCGGCTGCATGGGCGCTTACGATCCGCGCGGGCGAGAAATCATAGCCGCATTCGCCGATGTGATGCGGCATGTTGGCGCAACGTTCGGCGTGCTTCGCAAGGAAAAATGCACGGGAGACCCGGCACGGCGGCTCGGCAACGATCTCGTTTTCGGCCAGCTCGCCGAAGCGAATCTCGAAACGCTGCGGCAGAGCAACGTGAAAAAGATCGTGTCGATCTGTCCGCACTGCGTCCGCACCATCGCGCAGGACTGGCGCGAGTTCGGTGAAGCCCCCGCCATCGAACACCACAGCGAATTCATGGCCAGGCACCTGGACAAGCTTCCGTCGTCGGCCCAACGCGAGAAGGTCGTCTATCACGACCCGTGCTATCTCGGTCGCTATCGCAACGTCTATGACGAGCCCCGAAACGTCATCGCCCAGTTCGCAGAGCCGGTCGATCCCGAACGCGCGCGCGAGCGGTCATTTTGCTGCGGTGCGGGCGGTGGGCTGGCATTTCTGGGCGAGGAAAAGGGAAAGCGCGTTAGCGTGGAACGTGCGGAGCAACTCGCCGCAACCGGAGCTGGTGTGGTCGGCGCCGCCTGCCCGTTCTGCAACACGATGCTGCGCGATGCGCTGTCCGGCATGGGCGACGGAGCGCCGAAGCTGCTGGATATCGCGCAAATAGCGGCGGCGGCGTTGCGGCCGTCAGCGTGACCACCATTCCGGCAGGTCGGCAATCGAATCGAGGACGGCGTCCGGCCGGATGCCCTCGTCAAGATCCTTCGGCCGGAATTTGCCGGTGCGCACCAGAGCGGCTCTTAGTCCGGCAGCCTGCGCGCCCGCGATGTCGGTACGAATATCGTCCCCGATCATGAGCACATCCCCTGGCGTGAGACCCAGTCGGCTCACGGCGGCGTCGAAAAACTCCTGCGACGGCTTACCCAGCACTACCGCGTGGCGTCCGGTGGCGTGTTCAAGTGCGGCCACGAAAGGCGCGGTGTCGAGGCGTGGGCCGTCCGGCGCCTGCCAGAATCGCGTCATCCCGAGTGCGATCAGCGTCGCCGCCGGATTATTATGCAGCAGCCGGAACGCGCGATTGAGCGTTCGGAAGCTCCAGCGCTCGCCGAGATCGCCCACGATTACGTAGTCAGCGCCGGTCTCGCGATCCTCCGGCAGCACCTCGAAGCTGGCAAACTCCGGTTGAGTCTTCGGCGGAACGAACAGAGCCAGCGGACCGCGCGGTCGATCCGCCAGCCATGTAGCTGCGGCCCTCGGCGGAGTCAGAATCTGTTCCGCACCGGCCGGAATGCCGAAACCCGAGAGTTTTTCGGCAATCGCTTCAGCGCCGCGTGACGTCGTATTGGTGACAAACAAATGCGGGATTCGTTGCTCTCGCACCCAGGCGAGGGCCTCGGCCGAACCCGGAATGGGTTCCTCCCCGTTGTACAACACGCCATCCAGATCGAACAGGATTCCTCGCATGCGGGTCTCCTCAGACTACACTGAATTCGATGGCTTCTTGCAGAGTTTTGCTCGCCGCAGCGTTGCTGTGCGCGTGCTCGGTGGCCGCGCAGCCGGTCCCGGTAATCTTCGACACCGATATCGGCAATGACGTGGACGACGCGCTCGCGCTCGCCATGATTCATGCACTTGAGAGCCGCGGTGAGGCGAAGCTACTCGCCGTCACGATTACAAAAGACAACAAATATGCCGCGCCTTTCATCGACGCGGTCGACACCTTCTACGGCCGGGGCGACATCCCCATCGGCGTCGTGAAGAACGGAAAGACTCCGGAAGACAGCCCCATGATTCGCGTGCCCGCCGAGCGTCGCAATCCCGATGGATCGTACGTGTACCCGCATCGCCTCACCGATGGCGCGAAGGCTCCCGACGCCGTCGGCGTTCTTCGCAGCGCCTTGGCCAGCCAGAAGGACGGCAGCGTCGTGATCGTGATGGTAGGGTTCAGTACGAATCTGGCGCGGCTGCTCACGGCCGATCCGGATCTCGTGAAGAGCAAAGTTCGTCTGCTATGCGCCATGGCCGGTGCGTTCCCGCATGGCAACCCCGAATACAACGTGAAGACGGACATCCCGGCCGCTCGCCAGGTCTTCCGCGACTGGCCGTCTCCCATCGTCTTCAGCGGATTTGAAATCGGGCAGGCCATGCTGTTCCCGGCCGCCAGTATAGAACACGATTTCTCCTGGGTGACCAATCACCCCGTAGCCGACGCGTATCGAAACTACATGCCGATGCCGTACGATCGCCCGACGTGGGACCTGACCGCGACGCTTTATGCGATAAGGCCCGGCCGCGATTACTTCTCGCTATCGGAGCCGGGCAATGTGGATGTGGACGATCAGGGCCGCACCATGTTCACGCCCGATCCCAAGGGCACGCGCCGCTATCTGATCCTCACCGATCGGCAGAAGGCGCGCACGTTGGAGACACTGGTTCTGTTGGCGAGCCAGCCGAGGTAACCGCTCCCATTACTGTCGCGGCTCGGAAGGGCGATGGTGCGGGTGGGGTCAGATTCCGAGAAGCCCACATTTCGTCCACTGACTATCGATTCGGCTCCGAGGGCGAGTGTTGGCGAGTCGTTCCACGCTTGCGGAACGTGAACGGCCCCAGGACGGCGACTCCGGCTATCGCGATAGCTACGCCCAACACAAAGGTACCTTGAGTCTCGATAGCGAACTCCTCCCAATCCTGCATCGATTCGGCGACGATCTTGGGACTCGCGACGTTGAGTTCGCTCGGGTCACTCCGAAACAACGCATCAAGGACGTATCTCCGTCCACGTCGCGCATCGAACCGTCCAATCTCGCGACGCGTAAAGTCGTTGGCGTAAGATCCAGTCCTCCATGTCTGCAACGTCGCATTATCGGCGACGACAGCACCATCACTGGAGAGCGTCCAGCTAAGTTCAACTACGCTCGGAATAGTGGCACACTTTTCCGGCTGGAATAATTCAAGATCCAGCAGGCACTCCTGGCGTTGAAAATCCAGTTTTCGAGGCCGTACATCCAGGTAGAGCACGTATCGACCATCCACATCGGCCAAAAACTCCGGAGCGCGAACGTTTCCTTTGTGGAGATCCACTCTGTAGTTAAGCGGGGTCCAGTTGTAACGGTTTGCGTGCCAGCACGCGACTGCGTAGGGGACGAACGCGATAGCGATCAAGCCAACGCCGAGTTTGCGTCGAGGAGAAAAGAAGGGCATTCGCGACAGAACCGCAGAGCGTATCGTATCGCAAGTCGCCTCGGAATCACGATTGGGGAAGAAATCAACCGTAGCGGGCGATTCAGTGCGCCATTTGGGGGGCAACACCGTGGAGCCGATTCGGCGGAGACTTGTTTGTCCGAAGGCAGTCTCCGAGATCCCTACTTATCGTCCAGTGATCACTTCAAGTGCAGGTAACTCGGTCGTCAACACTTCGGTGTCAGGCGAGATCCAGAGCGGTTGAACTGCCTAATGTCAGCAACGCCGCATGACACGTTGAACGGTCTTCCAGACTGAGAGGCATTCGCTTGCACCTGTGATAATGGCGGTAGATGAGGCACTCAGGGCGTCCTTGGAGCCGCCACCCACCCTTGCCGGTTGAAAGGGCCGTCGGTATCCAGCCGATGCCAACGCGGACCAGAAAGCTTCCGCAACGATCGACCCGGCGCCAACCGCCCGTTTCGTCGAAACCGCTGTATGCTGTCAAAGTCGATCAAGGAGCAGCAAGTTCGAGTTTTACGGCCACGGGTGAGAAATGTTTCGACTGAATGTAAGGAAACGCTATGGAAGCGCGGGAGCAGCGGTTCTTTTGTTGACGCTCTTGGGTGAACTGACATTCTCGGTTCGGCAGCAATCATTGTCCTGGGATGAAGGTGACCATATCTTCGCCGGCTATATGTCATGGAAGAAGTCAGACTTTGGCATCAATCCGGAGCATCCGCCGTTCGTCAAAGCGCTAGCGGCGATCCCACTTCTGCCGATGCACCTCAGGGTGCCGGATCCCAAGGGGCTTCCATCGTTCAAGGACGAAGCATACTTCGATGGACGTGATTTCATCTTCGGCAACGGTGGAGAGGCCAAAGCGGATCGCATCATTTTTCGCGCCCGGATGGCGGCGGCAACCCTCAGTCTTTTGCTGGGACTGCTCGTCTTTCTGGCAGCGCGAGAGATGTTCGGCGATGGTGCGGCGCTGTTCGCACTGACGCTGGTGGTTTTTGAGCCAAACATGATCGCGCACGGCGCCTACGTCACTACGGACATGGGTATCTCCTGCTTCATGTTCGCCAGCGTATACGCCTTCTACCGCTACGTAAAGGCGCCCTCGGTCGGGAAGCTGATGGTTCTCGGGCTGGCCAGTGGACTCGCTCTGGCGTCCAAACACTCAGGAGTGCTTCTCCTCCCATTCGGCCTGGCACTCATTATTACTGAGATATTGTGGCCCTCGCCCGAGACGCGGACCAACAAAACGAAAGCGGCGTTGCGCCTGGCCGGCGCCTTTTTGGCTGCGTCGGCCATGGCCCTCGTGGTGCTCTGGGCATTCTACGATTTTCGCTATGCCGCCAGGCCAGGAGGAATTCCGCTGAGTCCCTCGCTAGCGGAGTACGCGAAGGGTTTGAGAGGAGTGGAACCCCACGTTTATCTCACGCTCGCACACTGGCACATCCTGCCGGAGTCTTATCTCTACGGGATGGTGGACGTGCGGCTAATCTCAGATTCGTTTTCTACGTACATTTTCGGCAAAATATACGCGCAGGGTGTCTGGTTCTACTTTCCTGCGTCCTTCGTCATCAAATCCACGGCAGCCTTCATGGGTTTGCTGCTGCTGGCCGTTTTCGCGATCGCCACCAGTAAACTGCGCGCGGGGCGCGAGATCTTCTTCCTCACCATTCCTCCAATTCTCTATTTACTGATCGCGACGGGCACCGGACTGAACATCGGCGCAAGGCACATTCTGCCGATGTATCCGTTTCTCTCCGTGCTGATTGGGGGCACCGCGCTCGCACTGGCACGCTCGGACCGGCGTTGGGCCTATGTCGCAGGAGTGTTGCTGGCATGGCACATGATATCTTCAGCACGAGCCTGTCCGAACTACCTTGCCTATTCGAATGAATTCTGGGGCGGCCCCGCGAACACGTATAAGTACCTGACCGACTCAAACACAGACTGGGCTCAGCAGTTGAAGGACGTCAAAAAGTATCTGGACAATCGTGGGGCCAGGGACTGCTGGTTTGCATACTTCGCCGAACCCTCCATCCATTTCAGCGCGTACGGCATCCCTTGCAAACCGTTGCCGACGGCGGACAGCGGCTGGACAGATTATCAGATCGACACGCCACAGACGATCACGGGGCCTTTGTTGATCAGCGCTGGAACACTGACCGGTTACGAGTGGGGCTCCAACGTGCTAAATCCTTACCGGCAGTTTCAGAAGCTGAAGCCAGTCGCTTTCATCCAGGACGGCGTTTTTGTCTACGATGGGACGTTTGACATGCGGTTCGCCTCGGCGCTCGGCCATGTCACCCGCGCCCAGGATCTCACTTCGGCCGGTCAATTAGCGCCCGCGCTCGTGGAGGCGCAGAAGGCCGTTGCCATCGACCCCGATGAATTGCAGGCACAAATGGTTCTTGGCGACACATTGACTGTGCTCGGCCGACCACTGGACGCGAAGCGCGCCTACATCGAGGCGCTGGCAATCGCGAAGACGATGGAGCCCAGCGCCGAAGCGATCTGGGTGAAGATAATTCAAAGGAAGATGGCCGGCCGGAAATGATGATGCCCATTGCCCATCCACGGTCATAATATCGCCGTGGGTCCGACGTTGGAGTAATACATTGGCCGAAAAACGGGATTATCGGAAAGTGACCCGGGCCCGATGTCCCGATCGAGGAAGTCCGGATATCCGACGGTGTCAAATGTCGGGGACAAACTGCCGCACTATTCGGAAGGCCGCGTCAATCCTAAGCGCCGAGTAAGCGAGGGATCGGGAACGAAGTTGCGCGCCGAAACCCCCTCGTGGGAACGGCGTGAGAAGCCGCCGCAGCCCACGGGCCTGCCTCACATTGCCGTCTAGAACCGGTACAGCGCCGTTCCTGGCGCAGGGGCCGGAGGCTCTTCTTCCGTTGCTTCGCCACCCGCCCCTACCGGCTGAGCCTCGAGCGCGGGCTGTGCTGGCCGGCAGTAGATGCCGTCGTCGCTGAGATACACTTCCAGCTCTGCGGGGCGGGGCAGGGAGCCCTGAATCACCGCTTCCGACAACGGGTCCTCGATGTATTTCTGCAACGCCCGTCGCAATGGCCGTGCGCCATAGCTGCGGTCCGTCACAGTCTTCTCGAGGACATACCGTGCCGCGTCCTCGTTCACGTGGATCTTAATCTGCTTCGCCGTCAGATTGATGTTGATCTGGTCCACCATCAGGTAAATGATCTTCAGCAGATCCTCATCGACGAGCGACGTGAACAGAATCACCTCATCCAGGCGATTGAGAAACTCCGGGTTGAAGGCGCGTTTCACTTCCGCCATCACCATGTCTTCCACCTTGGTCGGGATGCCCGTCATCGAAGGCGCAGAGAAACCCATCTGGCCCTTCTTGTCGAGAAAGCGAGCCCCGAGGTTCGAGGTCATGATGATGATGGTGTTCTTGAAATCCACCGTGTTGCCCAGGCCGTCGGTGAGCTGGCCGTCCTCGAACACCTGCAGCAGGATGTTGTAAATGTCCGGGTGCGCCTTCTCAATTTCATCCAGCAGGATGACCGAATACGGCTGCCGCTTCACTCGCTCGGTGAGCTGGCCACCCTCTTCATAGCCGACGTAACCCGGAGGCGAACCGATCAGCTTCGACACCGAGTGTTTCTCCATGAACTCGGACATGTCGAACCGGACCAGCGACTTTTCGCTGCCGAACAGAAACTCCGAGAG
>JBEKFB010000219.1:0-14553 GCA_050013535.1 Bryobacteraceae bacterium
CCCGATGAAGCGCTCGTCGCTGTGTCAGCGTCGAAGGGCCGCACCGTCGCCGAGCAGTTCGCGCACATCCACAATGTCCGCCTGATGTGGCTGAAAGCGGCGCTTCCGGCGTTGCTCACCGGACTCACCAAACTCGAGAAAACCGCGCTTAACCGCAAAAGCCTGAGCACTGAATTGGAAAAATCGGGTGCGGCCATCCGGGCGCTTCTGGAACATGCCGCCGCGGACGGTGATCGGATGAGAGGATTCAAGCCACACGGCACGGCATTCTTTGCCTATCTCGTCTCGCACGAGTCGCATCACCGAGGCCAGATCCTGCTGACGCTCAAGCAGGCCGGATTTCCCGTCGACAAGAAGGTCAGCTACGGGATTTGGGAGTGGGGAGTACGTTAGCCACCAGTTCCATGGCTTCCTCGCGCGTACGCACGGCGCCTTCAAGCTGAGCGTCCTCCACCATGTCGAGCAGCTTTGAAAACTCCGGGCCCGGTTGGTAGCCGGCGGCGATCAGATCGTGCCCGGTCAGCAGCCGCGGAGGCCTCAGTTGTTCCGGCTCGGCCCGCTCGACGCGTTCCCGCGCGAAGTGGTAATTGTCGAGATTGCCGTGGCTGCTCAAACAATCGAGCCGGTGCAGCGCCAGGTGTTCGTCGAAACCAGGCAGCCGCAGGAAGCGCTTGAGCTTGCTCTCGCGCATCTCGTGGACGTGCGAAAAGCGCATGTGATTCGCCACCAGAGCGAGCACCTGTTCTTTTTCGTCATTCGAATAGCGAAGCCGGCTGAGAATGTCTTCCGCCACCTTCACACCGGCCTCAACGTGCCCGTCAAACCGGATGCGGTCTGCAATGCGAAACGTGGGGGGCTTGCCAACATCGTGCAACAGCACGCCGAGCGCCAGAGTGATGGAGGGGTGCTCCAAGCCTTCCAGCATGATCAGCGTGTGTGTCCACACGTCGCCTTCGGGATGAAACTCGGGCGGTTGCTCCACGCCTTTCATTGCCGCCACCTCGGGAAGAATGTCCACCAACAGCCCGGTTTCATCCAGCAACTCGAAGCCGCGCCGCGCACCGCCTTCAGTGAGGATGCGGGTCAGCTCGTCTCGAATCCGCTCGGCGGAAATGTGGCGAATTTCCGCATGTAATCGTTGGATGGCAGCCATCGTCGCGGGCTCAACGACGAACCCAAATCGCGCCGCAAAACGGACTGCCCGCAGCATCCGCAAATGATCCTCCGCGAACCGCGCCTCGGGATCGCCAATCGCCCGAATCACACCGCCTTCCAGATCTGCCCGGCCATTCACATAATCGAGCACTTCAGCGGAAAACGGATCCAGCATCAGGGCATTGATAGTGAAATCGCGGCGTAGCGTGTCTTTGCGCGGGTCGGTTTCGAAGTGGACCCCATCGGGGTGCCGGCCGTCCTGGTACGCCTGCTCGCTCCGGAATGTCACCACCTCCACGGTGGCGCCTTCGCGGTAGACCAGAACCACTCCGAATTTCGCACCCACTTGCTCGGAACCCGGCCAAATGCCCATGACCTCGTCGGGGTGGGCATCCGTCGCCACGTCATAGTCCTTCGGAGTACGGCCCAGTACCAGATCGCGTACACACCCGCCCACAAGCCAGGCTAAGTGACCGCGGGAGCGCAGTTCGGCGATAATATTACGCGCGAGCTGTTCCGCCGGATTCACAGTATCATCGTAGAACACCGATGTCGCTCGACAGCACCGCACGAACCTCAACTACCACCCGGATTGTGGTCGCCACCACGGTGGCCCTTTCGTTCATCAGTTTCTGGCGGGGCGCGGCCATCGTCCTCAGCGATCTCGCTTCGTCGGCCTTCTACGCGGGCGGCATTGCCGAACAGGCGGTGGGCCCCGCGGCGCCATGGTTCGTGTTGGGGGTCATGCTGTTCAGCTTCGCCGTTCGCTCGGTGTACATGGAAAGCTGCAGCATGTTTGTGCGCGGCGGCGTGTACGTGGTGGTCCGCGACAGCATGGGGCCGTTCATCGCCCGGCTTTCCGTGTCGTCTCTGGTCTTCGATTACATTCTCACTGGCCCAATCAGCGTGGTCAGCGCCGGCCAATATCTGGGCCGCCTGATTAATGAGATCAGCGCGATGCTGCACCAGAGCCTGCGCATGGACCCTAATTATTTTTCCGCCTTCTTCGGCGTCGTGGTCACCGGCTATTTCTGGTGGGAAAACATCAAGGGCATTCACGAATCCAGCGGCAAGGCGCTGCGCATCATGCAGATCACCACGGTAATGGTGGTGGTGCTGCTCATCTGGTGTCCGCTGACCATGCTCCTGCACCCGAATCAGGTACACGTTCCGCCCGCGCCCACGCCCGGGAATCTGCATTTTGGGGCCGACGCACTGGGCTGGTTCAAGGGCACCTTCTGGTTGTACATTCCGGTGGTCACCCTGATCATCGCGTTCGGCCACGCGTTGCTCTCCATGAGCGGTTTCGAGACTCTGGCGCAGGTCTATCGCGAAATCGCCTATCCAAAACTGAAGAACCTGAAAATCACCGGCAATATCGTGTGTTGGTACGCGGTGATCTGCACCGGCCTGATCACCGTGTTCGCCGGAGTTCTGATTAGTCCCGCAAAGATGACCGAGTACGCCGACAACCTGCTGGGTGGACTGGTGATGAACCTGGCCGGTCCCGAGCTGGTCCGTCTGGCGTTTCATATTTTCGTTGTTGTCGTGGGCGTTTTGATTTTGTCCGGCGCCGTGAATACGTCCATGATCGGCGCGAACGGTGTGCTCAACCGCGTAGCCGAAGACGGCGTACTCATCGACTGGTTCCGCCGCCCGCAGAAGCGATTCGGCACCACGTTCCGCATCATCAATCTGATTACTCTGTTGCAGGTCGCCACTATCATCCTTAGCCGCGGCGATGTCTATCTGCTGGGCGAAGCATATGCTTTTGGCGTGGTCTGGAGCTTTTTCCTGAAGTCGCTCGGGGTGCTGGTGCTGCGCTACCAGCGTCACGATCAGGAATATAAGGTACCGTTCAACATCCGTATTGGCGGCGTTGAGATCCCAATTGGTCTCGGCGCTACCACGCTGGTGCTGGGCCTGGTGGCCATCGCCAATCTTTTCTCCAAACAGATCGCCACCATCTACGGCATCAGCTTCACCATCGCGTTCTTCATCCTGTTCACGATTTCGGAAAAAATCAATCATCGTAAGAAGAAGGCGCAATCCCATGAAAAGGCTCTGGAGGAGTTCAACCTTATTCATCAGCCGCAGATCGAAGCGGAGACCCTGCATGCCCGTCCTGGCTGCGTGCTGGTGGCGATTCGCGATTATCGTCGCATGGACCATCTGCGCACCGTGCTGCAGAAAACCAACCTGCGCCGTCACGATATTGTGGTGATGACGGTGCGGTCCATAAGCACCGGCGCGGCCGAATACGATCTCGCCGATGATCAGATCTTCAGCGATTATGAGAAAGCGCTGTTCAGCCACGTGGTGGAGATGGCGGAGAAGGAAGGCAAGCCGGTGGAACTGCTCGAAGTGCCGGCTGTGAACCCGTTCGACGCCATGGTGCAGACCGCCGCTCGCCTGAAGGTGAGCCGCCTGGTTACCGGCGTGTCGTCGCGCATGACCTCGGAAGAACTCGCGCGGGAGATCGGTCTCGCCTGGGAGCGTCTGCCCGAGCCGCGCCATCCGTTTTCGCTCGAGGTGATCAGCCCGGAGCGCCCGTCGACTTTCGTGAACCTCGGTCCGCACCCGCCGCGCCTCTGGCCGGAGGATCTCGATCGGCTGCATGAGATCTGGCTTAAGCTCACGGAGGCCGACGGTGTCGGCGCCAAATTGCACCATCGCGATGTCATCGGTGTGGCCCTGCGCCGGCTGGAGCAGGAGCTATCGGGCGAGGACCGCGACAAGGTGATTCGCGACCTGTTGAGCGAAATGCGCCGCGGGTAAGAGCGCCGGTCCCGCAGAGTAGTGAATAACGCGCCGGTCGCAGAGAAGCGACCGTGATCCGTCCTGCATCTCCCCCGTCTGTTCCGAAAGCGAGTAGAATCGGTAGCCATAAGTGCGCCAACCAAAAACACAGCGCTAACGAGCGTCAGAGAACCCGGCGGCTTCCCTGAAGGGTGATTTGCGAAGAGAGACTTCACCGCGTTTTTGTTTGACGTCAAGCTTGCGGGTTCTTCCCCAAGTCCGAGTGCGCTAGGCCGGCGTGCCTCGCAGATCGCACCCGCTCCCCGCGCCTGCGGGAGAGAAAACAGAAATGCCCGCAACTTGACGCGACGCATATCCGTACGAGGAGAAATGCCATGAAGACGAGATTTGTGATTATAGCTTCAATGTCGCTTGCTCTTGCTCTGCCGGCGTTCGGCAGGACCACCAAGAGTACCTATCCTGATTCTTGCAGCGAGGTGTGGGGTGCGGTGAAAGACACCCTCAGCAATGTGGACAACTACAGCGTCGATGCAAGCGACGACACCGCAATGACTGCTTCGTACCATCCGAAACACACCGTTCATGTCACCGTTACGGGGGCGGTCCTCCAGCGAACCAATCACGTCGCCCTGGTATCGAATGGCACGGCGTGTGAGATGCGAATCGTCTCGAACTATAGCGGATTTGAGCACAACGACCGTGATGATTTCAAGAAGCGCGTGGATGAATCTCTCGCAAAGCTGAAAGCGGCGACGCCTTCCCAGCCCGCAAAACCGGAAGCTCCAGCCAGGTGATCCCGGCAGGATTTCGAGCCACGGCGGCATTCGAGATCGGTTCGGCAAAGTGATTCGCAATTTGTTGAGCAAAGTGCGCCGCGGGTGAGGCTTCCTGTCACCCAGGTTCCCGCTAACGCCTCCGCCCGATGAGCCGATGAGAAGCATGAGAGTTCATGCCGAACGCGCGGAAGAGTTGCCCCGCATCGGCCAACGGAGCAAGCTATGGCGCTGATATTAGTCGTGGAAGATGACCCGGCCAACCAGGAGCTGGTGAGCCCATTCCTGCGGCGCGAAGGGCATATGGTGCTGCAGGCCATGGATGGTGCGGCTGGCGTGCGCACTGCCGCCGAGCGTAATCCCGACCTGATCTTTATGGATCTTGATCTTCCCGGGATGGATGGCTGGGAAGCCACGCGGCGCATCCGCGCGAATCCGGAAACCGCGCACATCCCGATCGTCGCGTTGACCGCTCATATGCGTTCCGAAGATGTGCTCAAGGCCCTCGAAGCGGGCATCGATGGTTACGAAACCAAGCCCGTGGTTTACCAGCGGCTGATGAAGAAAATCGCAACGTTCGTCAAAGCCTGACGCATACCGTCCTGGCAGCCGCCTGCCCCGGCACTAACGCGAACGCAGGTACGCTGGTGATGGTCCATTATGACTCGCCGAAAGCTGCTCTCCGCCGCCCCGGCCGCTCTGGCTCTGGCTGCCTCCGCATCTGAACAGAACAAAGGACGCCTGAAGCAGTCCGTGGCGCGGTGGTGCTACAATTCACTGCCCCTTGAAGACCTGTGCCGGGCGGCGGCCGGGATGGGTCTCGCGGCTATCGATCTGGTCGCTCCCGTGGACGCGCCCACGCTGAAGAAGTACGGCCTGGTCCCCGCCATGATCCTGCCCGGCGGTGGATCCATCCCGGAAGGTCTGAACCGTCTCGAGAATCATGCTCGCATTGAAGATGAATTGCGCCGCCGCATTCCCGAAGCGGCCGCCGTGGGCGCGCCGAACATCATCACATTCTCCGGCTATCGGCGGGGATTATCCGATGAGCAGGGGATTGAGAATTGCACGATCGGACTCAATCGCGTCAAGCGTATCGCCGAAGATCACGACGTCACCATTTGCCTCGAGTTGCTCAACAGCAAGATCGACCACAGGGACTACCAGTGTGACCACACCGCCTGGGGCGTGGAGCTGATGAAGCGCGTCGATTCACCGCGCGTGAAACTGCTCTATGACATCTACCACATGCAAATCATGGAAGGGGACATCATGCGCACCATCCGACAGAACATCCCATACATCGCGCATTTCCACACCGGCGGCGTCCCCGGCAGGCACGAACTGGACGACACCCAGGAGTTGAACTGGCGCACTGTCGCGCGCGCCATCGCCGATCTTGGATTCTCCGGCTATGTCGCGCACGAGTTCGTGCCCCTGCGCGACCCGCTGACCTCGTTGCGCCAAGCCGTGGAGTTGTGCACGGTGTAGGAAGCGCGGCCGACGGGACACGCGGCCTCAGCCGCCTTATTTCTCCCCGCCCAGCGTCCCGGCGACGAACGTCGCCACTTCCCGCTTCAGTTTCTCGAGCTGTGAAGTATCGACATACATCATGTGGCCGGCCTCGTACTCGCCGGTCCGGATATTCTGCCGCTGTGTAGGATCGAGACCCATGTGCGCCAGCGTGTACTGGGTGGCGAAATACGGCGTCGCCAGATCGAAGTGCCCCGAAGCCACATACAACTTCATGTAAGGGTTCTTGGCGAAGGCCTGGCGCAGATCGTCGCTGGTGTCGGGGAAGCCCGAACCCCAGTCCCAGGGACTCGTGATGCCGCCGCCCAGAATGTAGTATTCGAGATCGGTCTTATAACCGAGTTCGCCGCGCACGTAGTTATTGAACGTCGTGGTGTACGGTGGCCGGACGGCGGCGATGGTCGGGTCATACTCGGGCTCGGCGGTTGCGGCCGATTCATCAATGCCCTTGAACCTGCTGTCGAGCCGTCCCACTGTGCGCCTCTCATCCCGCAATAGCTCCTTCGTAAACGGGAAAATGGACACGCGCAGATTGCTCTCGTCGATGTAGCTCTTGCTAAGCCCCGTGGTCAACCGGTCGCCCTTGGCGAGAGCCGCCGCGTAGTCCGTCGCGGCCCACGCCTCCACTTCCTTCAACGTCTTCGGCAGGTCGCTTTGAAGCTCCGGCGCCAGCTTGTGGTGGTACCATGCCGTGGCCGCATAGCTGGGAAGGTAGAGGACGTACGGCAAATCGTTCCCTTTGGTGAACTGCACCGTTTCGAAATTCAGAATCGACGAGACCAACACGATGCCATTGAACGCGATTCCGCGCTCGATCAGATAACCGGAAAGTCCCGCGGCGCGCGTGGTTCCGTAGCTCTCACCCACCAGAAACAGCGGCGACGTCCAGCGCTCATAGCGCGTCAGGTACAGGCGGATGAACTCGCCCACAGATTCGACATCGCCGTTAACGCTCCAGAATTTCTTACCCAGCTCCGGCTTCGCGGCGCGGCTGTAGCCCGTGCCCACCGGATCGATGAACACCAGATCGGTTTGATCGAGCCACGTATACTCGTTATCCACCAGATGGAACGGCGGCGCGGGCATGCGGCCATCCGGCAACACCATCACGCGTTTGGGTCCGATGGCGCCCAGATGCAGCCACACCGACGCCGAACCCGGGCCGCCGTTAAATGAGAACATGAGCGGACGCTGGCTGGTCTCGCCAACGCCGTCGAGCGTATACGCGATGAAAAAGATATGGGCTTCGACGTCGCCCTTGGCGTCCCGTAGCGGCATCAGGCCCGTGGTCACTGTGTACTTCAGTGCCTTTCCGCCAACGTGGATCTCGTGGTGCGTCACCACCGGCGGTTCTTCTTTATCGGCTGTTTTCTCGGCGGGTTTGGCGTCAGCCGATTTCGTTTCGGCCGCTTTGGTGTCCGGCGTCTCCGGAGCGGGCGCCACGGCTTGCGCCAGCAACAGAGCGAAGAGCAGAGATGAAACCATGAAGAAGATTATGGCAGTAATCAGGCCGGGTCCATCTTCTTCCGCGCTGCCAGCGAGCGTTTGTAGCTGTCCTGCGATTTCGCTAAGCGAGCGAGGAAGCCTGCCTCATTCTCATCTCCGCCCATTTTGTCGATCTCGTTGAAATACACTCGGCGCTCGTCGCGCATCGCGAGGTTGGAAAGAATCACCGCGATTGAGTCGTTGAGCCCCACTTCGATATCGGCTCGCGGCTTTCCGCCATTCCGGCAGATCTCGAAGAAGGACCTTAGCTCCGTCTCCACCGGGTTGGTGTCTTCATCGTCGACAATCACGCCCTTGCTGTAGAGCCAGCGGCGCGAGTACTTCAGCTCGCGTGCGAGGAACGGATCGTTTTTGGCGATGTCGAGCTCGCCGCTGGCTACTGCCAGCGGCAGGCCTCGCTGTCCGCCGCCGATAAGATACGTTGCGCCCGCGGGTGCGACCGGTTCCCTCTCGCCCGGCGACGGTGGAGGCGATGAAACCACGCGCGTAGTCTCCCTGTAATACAGCGCCGTCGCCTGGTTCTGTTCGCCGTCACCCACCGTGATCTCCAGCGATCCGCCCGTGCCCATGATGATCTCCCCGAATTCGGGTCTCGTGGCTCCGAGATACGGCAGGTGCGAATTCGTGGTGATGGAGCTGTATACCAGCTTCTGATTGTTCGGGTATTTGTAAATGAGCTGGATGTTGTCGTATACATCGCGGCCGTCTTTCCACGTGTCGAGGCCGCCGACGCCGATGACGTACTCCGGGGTCGCGCCGAACATCCAATCGGCAATGTCGATCTGATGCGAGGCCAACTCCGCGGTCAGTCCGCCGGAGTACTCGCGGTAGAGACGCCAGTTGAATCCGCGCATCACCCAGCCAGGATTGCGATGCCACTGCGCGTGCACGTGCGTGACGTTGCCCAATAGCCCCTTGTCGACCATTGCCTTGGCGATCTGATAGAACTTGCTGTAGCGCCGTTGCAATCCCACCTGCAACACCTGGTTTTGATGCTGCGCCGCCAGTGCACGCAATGCATGCACTTCGAATGGTTGAAAGACCAGGCTCTTCTCGCACAGAACATGTTTCCCGGCAAGCAGGGCATCGCGCGTAACGGCGTAGTGCTCGAACAAAGGAACGGCGATGATCACCGCCTCGACGTTGCGATTGTCGAGCAGAGCGCGGTAATCCTGATATTTCGCCGGATTCGTGCCGATTATCTCCGCGCCAGCGTTCGTCTTGCCAGCGTCCAGATCGCACACGGCGATACAACGGCCATTGCCGATGCCTTGCAAATGCTTCAGGAGGTAAGCGCCGCGGCCACCCACGCCGATGAGCCCGTAACCAACGCTACCGGTCGATGCGCTGGGCGCGCCAATTGCGGCCGCTCCGGCAAGCGCGGCAGTGGCGAGAACATCCCGCCGGGTGAAAACATCGGAATCGGACATGGAACCCTCGCATCGAGTTTATCGTGTCCCGCTCATTTACCAGAGCGCGCATCCTGCCTCGCGCGATAATGGCTGCAACCGTGCAATCTCACGTGGGCCCGACGAGTGAAAGATGCCTGACCAACCCCTGCTGAACCCGGTCGACTTCGACGCATTCTGGCAAAGCTGGGAAGGGCAGCGAATCGGCGGGGAGTTCCTGCTCGGAAAGTATCTCGGCGGCGGCGAGGGCCGTGCTGTCTTCCTCACCGAGTATGGACGGAACCAACGCGCGGTGGTGAAGCTGGTGATGGCGATCATGTCGGGTGCGGAGCTTCTGCCTGGCCGCTGGGCCAAGGCCTCGAAGTTGACCCATCCGCATCTCGCCCCTATCCTCGCGCACGGCGCTGGCCGCTGGGACACCTTCGATTTTTTCTACGTCGTGACCGAATATGCAGAAGAGCAGTTGTCGCAGGTTCTTGCCGACCGCGCGCTCACCATCAGGGAGACGCGGGAAATGCTCGAGCCGGTGCTGGACGCTCTCGCCTATATCCATGGCCAGGGCTTTGTGCACGGCCATCTCCGTCCCGCAAATATCCTGGCAATCGAAGACACGGTGAAGATCTCCAGTGACAGCCTGTGTCCCAGCGGGGAGGTCTACTTCGCTCCCCTTGAGCAGGACCCGTACGCCGCGCTCGAAACAAGATCCGGTCTGGTGTACACCGAAGCCGATATCTGGTCGGTGGGCGTGGTGATCGCCGAGTCACTAACACAGCGGCGGACGGCACTCGAACGGCTGCCTTCTCCATATCTTGAAATCGCCGGGCTCTGTCTGCGGATGAAACCAGACGAGCGCCCCACGGCAATCGAGGTCGCGAACGCTTTGCGCCAATCGACCGACGCCGCAGTCGAGCCCGTCGCCGCGGGCCCGCCTCAACGTCATCTCATCTGGGTATTCGCGCTCGGTCTGGCGGTTGTGGCTCTTCTATTCGGCGTTTTGCTGTTCCGCGGTCACTCCAAGCCGTCGACGAATCCTCCGGCTGTGACGGTACAACCGTCCCCTGCTCCGGCCTCACCAAAACCGAATGCCATGGCTGACAAGGCAGTCCTTGAGCGAGTTCTTCCCGATGTGCCCCGGCGCGCGCGAGATACCATCCGAGGCACGGTGAAAATCGATGTGACGATAAATGTGGATCCGGCGGGCCGCGTGGTTTCGGCGAAGCTTGAACCGCCCGAGACCTCCAGCTATCTGGGTAACCTCAGCCTGGAAGCGGCGCGGCAGTGGAAGTTTCGTCCGGGAACACCGGCGGAATGGCGGCTGCGTTTCCAGATTCAGCGAAAGGGAACCAGGGTGACTGAGGAACCGATGTGAGGAACCGGTCTCCGGGAGAGGTGGGAGGAACCCAGAGACCGGCTAAATGAGATCAACTGCTTTGAACCACTGAACCCGGCTGCCCTTCAGCCAAATCCAGAGACTCCATGGAGTGGAGCTCCCACAGAGTACTTCTAGTACTTAGATGCTGTCAATACCACTAGGTCAGAATTAGGGGATAGCGGCGACAGCAAGCCCTGCCCCCACCCGCCTGCGTGATTTCCCTCACTTAGCCACTGTCCGATCACAGTTTATCGCGACATTCAACAAACTTATTCAACGGTCACCCACATGCTGGTGGTGTCTTAGATGAGCTGGCGTGATGAGTACGAATGCAAGCGGACAACAGCCGATGACGCACTCGGCGCGGTTCGCTCGGGCCACAACGTCTGGATACAGCCGAACTGTTCGGTGCCCGACGGTCTGATCCGGGCGCTCCTGCGCCGCGCCCCTGAATTGCATGACGTTCAGATCATCCAGATGCTCACGTTCGGCGAAGCCGAGTACGTTCGGCCCGAGTACCATGGCCACTTCCGTGTCAACTCGCTTTTCACCGGCGCGAATATTCGGGGCGCCGTCCAGGAAGGCCGTGCCGACTATACCCCCATCTTCCTCAGCGAAATTGAAGACCTGCTGATCTCCGGAGCGATGCCGCTCGACGTAACGCTGCTCTCGGTCACGCCTCCCGACGAACACGGTTTCATGAGCCTGGGAACCGGTGTCGACTGCACGCTCACCGCCGCCCGGCAGGCGCGCCGCGTCATCGCCGAAGTGAACCGCTGCGTGCCCCGCACACACGGCGACGCATTCCTGCATATCAGCGACGTGTCGGCCGTCGTGGAAAACGACCATCCATTGCTCGAGGTTCCCAGCGCGACACCGTCGGATATCCATCATCGCATCGCCGCGCATGTGGCCTCGCTCATTCCCGATGGCGCGACGCTGCAGACCGGCATTGGCGGAATTCCCGATGCCGTGCTCGCGTGTCTCGATCATCACAAGGACCTCGGCATCCACACCGAGATGTTCTCCGATGGCGTCATTCCGCTGATTGAAGCGGGCGTGATAAACGGCCGCCGCAAGACTCTGCACCGGGGCAAGCTGGTGGCCGGATTTGTCATCGCTACCCGGCGTACGTTCGATTTCATCGACGACAACCCGCTGTTCGAGTTTCATCCTATTCGCTACACCAACGATCCGTTTGTGATCGCGCAGAACGAGAACATGGTGGCCATCAATTCCGCGTTGCAGGTGGATCTCACAGGGCAAGTCTGCGCGGAGTCCATTGGCACGAAGCCGTACAGCGGGTTCGGCGGCCAGGTGGATTTCATCCGCGGCGCCGCCCGGTCGAAAGGCGGCAAGCCAATCATCGCCATGCCCGCCACCGCGAAAAACGGAACTGTTTCGCGCATCGCGCCGATGCTCGATCCCGGCGCCGGGGTGGTTACATCGCGCGCCGACGTGCACTACGTGGTTACTGAGCACGGAATCGCCTATCTGCACGGAAAAACATTGCGCCAGCGCGCCGAGGCGCTCATTTCCATAGCTGAACCGAAGTTCCGCGACGCGCTCTACGACTTTGCGTGCCAGGTGCATTACCTGGAACCTGTACCTGCTCTGCGGATTTGAACCGGGAGGACAAAATGGCTGGACAGATCGGCGACCGCGGAAGCGTGGAGCTGAACTGCGAGGAATGCAAGGGCTGCGCGTTGTGCGTGGCGGCATGCCCGCCGAAAGTGCTGTTCCTGTCGCCGTCGCTCAATCATTACGGTTATCACACCAGCACCTACGCGGGCCATGGCTGCACCGGATGTGGCATTTGCTATTACGTTTGCCCGGAACCAGGAGGCATTCGCGTTTTGCGCAGGGCGGCTGAGCGCAAACCGGAGGCGGCATAACATGGCACGCCAGTTAATGAAGGGGAACGAGGCCATCGCCTACAGCGCGATTCTGGCCGGTTGCCGCGCCTTCTACGGTTACCCGATCACGCCATCGAGCGAGATCGCGGAAGCCGCGGCGCTGTATCTGCCGCAGGTGGGAGGGGTCTTCCTGCAGGCGGAAAGCGAAGTTGCTGCCATCAACATGATGTACGGCGCCGCGGCGGCGGGGGTGCGGGTGATGACTGCATCCAGCGGCCCCGGCGTCAGTCTCATGCAGGAAGGCATCAGCTACATGGCCTGCGCGGAACTGCCCTGCGTCATCGCCGACGTGATGCGC
This sequence comes from Bryobacteraceae bacterium, assembly GCA_050013535.1. Classification (GTDB taxonomy): domain Bacteria; phylum Acidobacteriota; class Terriglobia; order Bryobacterales; family Bryobacteraceae; genus CAWACP01. The sequence goes on from JBEKFB010000219.1 coordinate 12,723, forward strand.
GCGGGCCCTGGTCTGGGTAATGTCGGACCGGAGCAGGCCGATTATTTCCAGGTGGTAAAGGGCGGCGGCCATGGCAACTACCGGACCATCGTGCTGGCGCCCGCGTCGGCGCAGGAAGCTGTCGATCTGACTCGCCTCGCTTTCGAGCTCGCCGATGAATACCGCAATCCCGCCTATGTCCTGATGGACGCGTGCATCGGGCAAGTGATGGAGCCGGTGGAATTCCCGCGCGACGTTATCGCGCCTTCGACACCACCTTGGGCCGTCGCCGGCTCGGCGGAATCGCGCCGGAACGTGATCACTTCCATCTATCTGGATCCGCCCGATATGGAGCGGCACATCCAAAAACTGGAAGCCAAATATCGCCGCCTCGAAGCCCGGCATGTGCTTGCCGAGCGCTATCGCACCGACGACGCGGAGATCGTGCTGGTGGGCTACGGCATCGTCTCGCGTGTGCTTCAGGCCGTAGTAGAGCAACTGCGCGAACACGGATTGCGGGTCGGCATGCTGCGTCCCATCACGCTGTTCCCGTTTCCCTCTGACATCCTTCGTGAAGTCGCCGTCCATGCCCGGCTTTTTGCCGTCGTCGAGATGAGTACAGGCCAGATGGTGGAGGACGTCCGTCTCGCGCTCAACGGCAGGCGGCCCGTGGAATTCTACGGCCGATACGGCGGCGTGGTGCCATCCGCGGAAGAAGTGCTGGACTTCGTTGCCGGGCTTGCCGCGCGGCTGGCGAATGAGGAGGTGCTCCGTGGCTAGCGCAGAATACACCCTCATCCACGGCCGCTCAGACAGCTTCTATGACAACTTCGACCGCAAAGCCGACCTGCAGCATACTACGCACTACTGCCCCGGCTGCGGCCACGGCATCACGCACAAGCTGATCGCGGAGGCCATCGACGAATTGGGCATTCAAGACCGCACCATCCTGGTGAGTCCAGTGGGATGTTCGGTGTTCGCGTATTATTATTTCGACATCGGCAACGTGCAGGCCGCGCACGGGCGCGCGCCCGCTGTCGCGACGGCGGTGAAGCGGACTCGCCCCGAGAGCATCGTGCTCGGCTATCAGGGCGACGGCGATCTGGCGGCCATCGGTACGGCGGAGATTCTGCACGCGGCCAATCGCGGCGAGAATATCACGGTCTTCTTCGTTAACAACGCGATTTATGGGATGACCGGCGGCCAGCTTGCGCCCACAACTCTGATCGGCACCAAAACCACCACCTCTCCGTTCGGCCGCGATCCGCTGAATGAAGGGTATCCACTGCACGTGGCCGAGCTGCTGGCTACTCTGGAAGGCCCGGCGTATATCGAACGCGTCGCTCTCGGCGACAACAAAGGCATCATGCAGGCGGCGAAGGCGGTCCGCAAGGCCATTCGCAATCAGATGGACGGCCTCGGGTTTTCGTTGGTAGATGCCCCACCGTCTGGAAAATGGACCCGCTCGACGCGCAACGTTACGTGCGCGAGGAACTGGTGAAGGTGTTTCCTCCGGGCGTGTACCTTGATCGCACAAAGGCCCGTGCGCCACGGCCCGCACCCGCGCCCGCGCCTGTGCTCAGCGCAATTCCCCGAATCCTCGGTCTCGCCACGAATGATTCCGGCGATCAGCCCACACCGGAGACATCCGCGCAGAACGTCGATCTCCGCGTCCGCGTGGCCGGCTTCGGAGGCCAGGGCGTGCTGCTGCTGGGCGAGATTATGGCCGAAGCGGGAATGCAGGCCGGACTGCACGTCTCCTGGCTGCCGTCATATGGCCCGGAAATGCGGTCGGGAACTTCGAATTGCCACGTCCGCATTACCGGCGGCCGCCTGGATTCGCCCATCGTCA
>JBEKFB010000220.1:0-7507 GCA_050013535.1 Bryobacteraceae bacterium
GAAATCATGGCTGGTGACGAGTATATCGCCGGTATTCCGGCTTTGGGCCGGGCTTCGCCGATTCTACGCCGCCGTTCGCCGAAGTACCGTGCCGACAGCCCCGAAGCACTGCTAAGCTTCAGACATGGAAGAGGATCGGCGGGATCAGAAGGGGTGGGACCCAAAGCGGTTTGGGGAAGACCTCCGGGAGGAAATCCACAACCGAGTCCATGATCGCATGTCCCGCAGCCACAACAGCCCCGGCCTCTCGCACCTCATTCTCGGGCTTGCCATCGTCGCCATCGGCGTAGGCCTTCTGCTCGATAACATGGGTCTCCTCCGGATCGGCGACGTGTGGCGCTACTGGCCTGTCATCCTGATCGCCTTCGGCGTTTCCAAGGTGATGGAATCTTCAGCCATCGGAAGCAAGCTGTTCGGAGGACTTCTCATTCTCATTGGCGGTGGCATCATCGCCGACAACCTTCACCTCTTCCATTTCGGCTTCGAGGTGGTCTGGCCGCTGATTATCATCTACTTTGGCGCGATGATGCTGTGGCGGGCATTAAACCCGGGGGGCGCCTCATGGCGCGGCCACTCCTGGAACCCAAACGTGGGCGGCCGCGACACCAACTCGGATTTCAATTATGTGGCCATGTTCGGGGGTGGGAAGCGGCGGATCGAGACGAAGGAATTTCGCGGCGGCTCCGCCGTGGCCATCTTCGGCGGTTACAACATCGACCTTCGCGATGCCGGCATGGCCGGCGAAAGTGCCACCATCGACCTCAACGCGCTGTTCGGCGGCATGGAAGTGCGCGTTCCCGATACCTGGCAGGTGGAAGTGCGCGCCAGCGCTATCTTCGGTGGAGTGGACGATAAAACCGCGCCTCCCCGCACCACCGCCGGCCAAACGCCGCCGCGCCTCATCATCACCGGTTTCGCCGCTTTCGGCGGTATCGTAGTGAAGAGCTGACGCTCGCAGGCCGGCGATGCATCCCATCCTCGCCAAATACACACGGCTCACGGTTTACCTGCTCGCGTGGGTGCCCATCGCCGGAATGTTGGTCTACCTGCTGGGGCTCTCCGGGCACCTGAGTTGGGGCGAAGCGTCGGCCATAGTAATTCCTCTGGTTGGTTTCGACGCGTTCATCTGCCTCTCCCCGTGGTACCTCTGCCGGACACTTCCGCCTCGCGCGTCGGGCGCATTCAAACTGCTGTTCAACCTGTTAGGCGCGGCTCTGGCCAGCGGCCTTCTGCTGGTGATCGCGGGCAAGGGGCTCGCTCTGCTGCTGGCGCGCTGGTGGCCAAACATCGACACGCACTTCTCCCATCCGCATCTGCTGCCACTGGTGTTCAGCGTCGGCGTGCTGATGTACCTTCTGGCTATCGCACTGCATTACGTGCTGTTATCGGTGGAAGAATCGCAACAAGCGGCCACGCGGGAAAGCGAAGCTCTGGTGCTGGCTCGCGAAGCGGAATTGCGCGCGTTGCGGGCGCAGATCAATCCCCACTTCCTGTTCAATAGCCTGAATTCCATCAGCGCGCTCACCACCGTGGACCCGTCGCGCGCCCGCGAGATGTGCATTCTTCTATCCGACTTCCTGCGCAAGACGCTCAGCGCGGGCGACCAGGACACCATTCCACTGTCAGACGAGATCGCGCTGATTCGCACTTACCTCGCCGTGGAACAGATCCGGTTCGGCGCGCGCCTGGCCTTCGACATCGATGTCGACGACACGTGCAACCGCTGCCTGCTGCCTCCTCTTCTGCTGCAGCCGCTGATCGAAAATGCCATCAAACACGGCGTTTCAGGACTTACCGAAGGCGGCTTGATCGGCGTGCGCGCCCGCGCGAACGATCGCTTTCTGCGCCTTACCGTCGAGAATAATTTCGATACCGGCTATCGCGCTCTGCGGCGCAGTGGAATCGGTCTGGCCAACGTTCGCAGCCGTCTGGAGGCGCGATACGATGGGGATGCTCGCATGGATGCCGGGCCTCAGGGAGATCGATATCGAGTGGAAATCGTGATGCCCGTGAATCTGGCGGCCGCCCCAGCGGTGCAGCCTCAGACGCAGCCAGCGAGAGCGGAGCGCGTATGAAGGGGTGCGTTTGAATATTGGGGCCATTCAGCCTGGCACGCTGCTGGGCCGTTACGAAGTCCTCTCGCGGCTGGGCGAAGGCGGCATGGGCCAGGTGTGGCTGGCGCGCGATACAGTTCTCGAGCGGCAGGTTGCACTCAAGGTGCTGCCGCCGGATCTGCGTGAAAATGCCGACCGCCTCCGCCGTTTCCTACAGGAAGCGCGCATCGCATCGTCACTGAGCCATCCGAACATCTGCTATCTGCATGAGATCGGCGAAGCTGACGGCGTTTCATACATAGCCATGGAGTACGTGGAAGGCGAGTCGTTGGCGAAGATCATCGCTGAGCGGGCTCCACTTCCCGTTGACGAACTGGTATCGATTTCATCGCAGGTAGCGGACGCGCTGGACGCCGCCTGGTCGCGCGGGATTGTGCATCGCGATATCAAGCCCGCCAACATTATGGTGACGCCGCGCGGGAATGTGAAGGTGCTCGATTTCGGGCTGGCCCGCGTGCGCATGGCTGAGCCGGAGCGAGAACCGACGCAACTGCTCACCGTGGCAGGCGCGCTGATGGGCACCGTGCATTACATGAGCCCCGAACAGGCGCTGGGCCGCGACGTGGATGGCCGCAGCGACATCTTCAGTTTGGGAACCGTGATGTACGAAATGGCTACCGGCCGCCTGCCCTTTGCGGGACCGGGTACGCCGGAAGTGATCGCGCGTATTCTGAACGACCAGCCCGAGGCCATGGCGCGCTTCAACTACGCCCTGCCGCCCGAATTCGAACGCGCCGTTCGCAAGTGCCTGGAGAAGGATCGCGAGCGCCGTTATCAATCCGCGCGCGACCTCATGGTGGACCTGCGCAATCTCGAGCGCGATCGCGGTTCGGGGCCAGCGAGTGCGGTGGAATCGGCGCACACGGTGATCCGGGCCATGATCGTCGACGATGAAGACCTTGCCCGCGCCATTCTGCGCGAGTTCGCGAATTCCACGAAGGACATCGCCATCGTCGGCGAGTGCTCCAATGGCTTCGAGGCGGTGAAGGCGATCGCGGAGCACAAGCCCGACGTGGTTTTCCTCGACGTACAGATGCCCAAGCTGGACGGGTTTGAGGTGCTCGAGCTGATTGACGACGACGTCGCGGTGATCTTCTGCACTGCCTTCGATCAATACGCCATGCGCGCGTTCGACGCCCATGCGCTGGATTATTTGCTGAAGCCGTTCAGCCTGGAGCGTTTTCAAACCGCAGTGGACCGCGTGCGCGAACGCGTGGGCCATACCGCATCCCGGCCAGCGGCTCAGGAACTAGCGGCCGCCGCCCGCCCCCCGCAGCAATACGCGAATCGGATTGTGGTGAAGGATGGCACGCGCGTGCACGTGATTCCCGTCGCGCAGCTCGATTGCGTGGAGGCGCAGGACGACTACGTGGGCCTGCACACGCAGGGCAAGACATGGCTGAAACAGCAGACCATCACCAGCCTGGAGGCGACGCTGGACCCGCAGCAGTTCATCCGCGTGCACCGCTCGTGGATTGTGAACTTCGAGCGGGTGACGCGCATCGAGCCGTACAGTAAGGACAGCCGCGTGGCCATCCTCGCCGACGGCACCAAGGTGCCGGTGAGCCGAGCCGGGTACGAGCGGTTGAAGGTGCTGCTGGACGAGAAGGGGTAAGGGACCAGAGGAGGCGTCGGCACTCTTGGATTACGCGCTCCCGAGCTTCCGCCAGACTTACGGCGGCGCGGTTTGCACCCGACCCCGGCGGCATAACCCACTCTCGGTTACCACACTCCGGATTACGCTGGGCCGCCATCTGCTCGGTCTGTCTCAATGTCCGTTTTGTGGATCGCCTCCGGGGTAATCTTCCGCATCCACGTCGACATCGGGAACACAGTTTTGGGGACAGGAATGGTTGGGAGCCGTGCGCCAGACACCATCTTCCAGCAGAGTGACCGTTCTGAGCTTCTCCAGCGCGATGCAGCGCCAGTTGGCCGGCGAGCCGGCTGGTTCCAGTCCGCTCCGACTCTCGCCACCGTACTGATAGCAGAGCACTCGCAACTGCCCGGCATGGTTGCGCCCCAATCGGTGCGGACACAGAAGCCGAAGGTGGCCTGCATAAACAGCCGAAATACCGCGCCGCGCAGTGACTGCGACCCGGATCAGCCGATAGATATCCTCCACCGTCTGAATCTTCGCCTCGACGACCCCCACGCTTTACACCTTACCCGCGCAATGCCGGCAACTTCAACTCGCCACCGGTCCGGCCAGCAAGCCTCAGAGTGAAGAGCCGCTCCTCTCAATAGTCGACGCGATCGTCTTCGAGGGTGACGCAGCGCCCGGAGAACACGGGCGAGTGGAGCTGTTGGAACCGCTCGAAGGAGCCGACGGCGCGCGGGTCATCGTGACGCTGATTCAGGCCGCCGGGCCGGTAGAGCTTCGTGATCGAGGCGTCGACGAGCCTCAGGCGGCCGATCTTCGCCGCCAGCTTTCCCGGTTCGCCGAGGACTGGGACCGGCCTGAGATGTCGGTCTAAGATGAGCTTCCGTCGCGGTGATGTAGTTCTGGTCCCCTTCCGAATTCAAACCCGCTACGGTCGCATGACACCAGCAAAATGAAGGTGATAGCCTTGTGGTACGATGTCACGCCGGAGCGACCGATTCTGACCAATGCTCCCTTATCTCCGACTCTTCCAATCGCTCTAGGCAGTTTTCGTCGCGGAAAGCCCTTCCTGCGCTGGGCAGGAAGCAAGCGAAAGCAGGTCTCTCGGCTGGCATCCTTTTGGTCCCCTGATCACGAACGGTATGTGGAGCCTTTTGTTGGCTCGGCGTGCTTGTTTTTTGAAATCGCTCCGAAATCCGCCGTACTGGGTGACACCAATAAAGAATTGATGGAGGTGTATCGCGTGGTTAGGGACGAGCCGGAGCGATTGTACCGTCGGCTCTGTCGTATACGACGCGACCTTCGAACCTATTGCCGCTGGCGTGGTCTCAAGCCCCAATCGCTCGACCGAGAAACGAGAGCGTTGAGATTCCTGTACCTCAACCGAAACTGCTTTAACGGCATCTATAGGACCAATATGGACGGAGATTTTAATGTGCCAATGGGAAAACGACCAGGCGCATACTTCAGCAAGGAAGATCTTCTGGAATGCTCCACACTGCTCCGACGGGCTACTTTGATCCCGGGGGATTTTGCTAAGACGCTAGAAGGTGTGAGGGCTGGAGACTTCGTTTATCTTGATCCGCCTTACGCTGTGACGTCGCGACGGGTCTTCAGGGAATACGGCAAGAAGACGTTTAACACGGCGGATATTCCCAGGCTTTCGGAGTGTTTGACGGCGATAGTGAAGCACGATGCTGACTTCCTTGTGTCGTACGCAGACTGCGCCGAAGCGCGAGCGCTGGCCCTCGAATGGAACTCCGTCCGGCTTCCGGTTAGAAGACATGTGGCTGGGTTTGCCGGGGCTCGGAAGAGGGCATACGAATGGCTCATAAGCAACCGCCCAATCCCAGCTTGTTAAGAAAAGCTCACATCGAGCACGATCCCAAGGTGGGAGATCCAATGAAACCGAACGAGTACGGGGTGAAAGCAATTGGCGTAAAGAGCCTGTCGACAGACAAACTCAGGGCGAACCCGCACAATCCGAGACGGCTTTTTGACCGTGAAGATCTACGTGTGCTTCGTGAGTCAATCAGGCGTGTAGGAATCCTTGTTCCGCTGACGGTCTATAAAGAGAAGAGCACCGGCCACTATGTCATTCTCGATGGCCAGCGGCGCTGGATGTGCGCCAACGAGGTTGGCCTCAATACGATCCCTGTCAACGAGGTCGCGGAGCCGACGCTCGTCCAGAATATCGTGACGATGTTCCAGATTCACAAACTGCGGAAAGACTGGGAGCTCATGCCCACGGCTCTTAAGCTTGAGCTGCTGATGCGGGAGTTGCGCGAAACGAAGGAGAAACGTTTGGCCGAGCTGACCGGCCTCGATGAAGCTGTCGTGGTCCGTTGTAAGAAGCTTCTCTCGTACGACAAACGGTACCAGGACCTGATGTTGGATGCGGACCCCGACAAGAGGGTAAAGGCGGATTTCTTCATCGAGCTATATCCCGTCCGTAACGATCGTGAGGTCAAGAAGTTCAGCTGGTTCAATAAGGATCGATTCACGGACGACATGCTCAAGAAGGTCGAAGAGAAGGGCATTAGGGCTGTTACCGACTTCCGGATCGTGAAGCAGTACATCAACAACGCCGTGAAAGTGAGGAAGACCGCAGCGATCTCCAAACGACTTCAGGAGTTTGCCGCGCAGCCTTCTTTGACCCCGGACCATCTCAACATCGAGTCGGCTAAGGTCGCAGCGGAAGCAAAGAAGGTTCTTAAGTCCGCGGAAAGCCTTTACGCGCAGATCAATGATATCGATGTTGACCAATACTACGGCGAGGAGGCCATGTGGTCCCGGCTCGAATCGCTGGCGCACTTGATTCGCGAGAAACTGCGAGCCCTCGGACGGCGGGAGGACAAGTGAAGCGCCCCCTAGCGCCAGGAACTCCCATTGATGCGAGGAGGTACAAGCGGTGGATTTCCCACTTCGGCTCTTATCGAGCGGGAATCATAAATGTGACAATTCAGAGTTGGTTGGACCAGTTCGCGCCGGCGGATCGCGACTTGGCAGCGCGCGTCCTGGATGCAGTCGAGTTCTACGGCCAGAGCCAGATTCACGAGGCCTATCGTCAAGCGCTGGCGGCACTCAACGGCTGGCACGTATCGGCTTCGAAACGGAAGGGCAGGTGGCGATTCGCCGCAATGTCTGGTAGTGCTGGTGAAAGCGGCGATGCCATGCTTTACCAGTTTCGGATCGCAAATGGGCTTGACGGAAAAAGCATGAAAAGTCTGTTCGTGTCGCGGAGCGATCTATTTCGGCAGCCCTTACTGCCCGATGATGATCCTCAGAAACTGGGAAAGGACGATGTCGTGGTTCTCCTGGACGATTTCAGCGGCACTGGGCAGCAGGTGTGCAAGGCTTGGAATGATCCGGAGACGTCCTTTGGAGCGCTTCTCGCAGGTGTGGGGAAAGTATACCTCGTCGTTGTGCTGGCATCGAGAGCTGCACGACAGAAGATCTCGGATGAGACCACCATATGCCTGATGGCGGCGCATGAACTGCGTGAGAGCGATAATGTGTTCTCTGATCACTGCAAGCACTTCACGAAGACCGATCGGGCAAGGCTGCTCCACTACGGCGCAATCGCGGACAGAAAGCGACCAACGGGGTTTGAGGGCTGTGGCTTCGTGGTCGTGTTCCAGCACCGCACGCCAAACAACTCGATTCCCATCCTACACGCCGATAATCGCAGGTGGACCGGATTGTTTCCTCGACATGTCTGAGGGCTAATGGTCACGCCTCGTTTGGTACGCACTTGGTGGTATCGCACGCCATTGGTTCCGCGATAGGAGTC
>JBEKFB010000221.1:0-7459 GCA_050013535.1 Bryobacteraceae bacterium
ACCAATTTGCCGCTGGCGGAATCGAACATCCTCGCGGCCTTGATGACAAATGTATCTGTCTGTGCGACGATCGTGGAGATAAACACCAGCAGCAAGCCTACCGTGCGGATCGCCAGTTTTAATTTCATGAACAGACAGCGTAGCAAATTGCGCCGGAGCGTGGTTACACGGTCAGCACTTGCTGCCTTCGAGCGGATTCGGGAACGCGTCGGCTTCTTCGGGGGCGTCGGCGCGGTTCAAACAATGGAAGTCCTTCTCGACAGAAATCTCCAGCGGACCGGCTTGTCCGTAAATTCCGACTGCGTCGGCACCAGCCCATGCGCGGATCTCGTCTTCGGGAAGGCCCACGGAGACCGTCGTGCCGTCGAAACTCGCTTGCATTGCGTTGCCGGTCGTGGGCTCCAGAATCCAATTCAGACACTGAGCGGGGCCGAATTCGGTGGCATCGCGCAATCCCTCTCCGCGGCCGAGTTGCGCCACCTCGGACTGCGTCAGACGAAACCGAATGGTGTTGCCTTTCACACGGAGCTTCATGAGGTCACGATCCGTTCCGCGCCCGAATATACATTGCACCGTCCGTCCCGCAGGAAACCCACAAGTGTCATGCCAAACGCGCCAGCCAGTTGTGCCGCCAGACTGGAAGGCGCGCCCACCGCGGCCAGCACGGGAATTCCTGCCATGAGCGCCTTCTGCACCAGCTCAAAACTGGCCCGTCCACTCACCAGTATCGCTTTGTCGCGAACCTCGATTTGATTGAGCAAAGCGTGGCCCGTCAGCTTGTCAGTGGCATTGTGTCGCCCCACGTCTTCACGAACCACCAAACACTCGCCCGTCGATGTGAACAGCGCGGCCGCGTGCAGGCCACCGGTTGATCCGAAAACCTCCTGGCGCTCGCGGAGGCGCGCAGGCCATTGGTACAAGTTGTGGGCGTCTATACGAATCTCGCGGTTGTCGAATAGCGGCGGCCGCATAGCGTCAATCGCTTCGAGCGAAGCCTTCCCGCATATGCCACAGCTTGACGTTGTATAGAAGTTGCGGCGGAGCCGGCAGACGTCGAATGCCGTGGCGTCCGCGAGAGTCACCCGCACTATATTGCGGACGCGCAACTCGCCTGTAGGAGGACCCCACGATTCCGCCGATACCATATCGCTGCGTTGCCTTATGATCGATTCGCCGAGAAGAAATCCCGAGGCCAGCTCGTCATCGTTGCCCGGAGTGCGCATGGTGACCGAAAGGCTCACCCAAGCCTCATCGCTCTCGCGCCGCACCTGAATCTCGAGCGGCTCCTCCACCGCGAGCGTGTCGTCGGCATCCGATGAAGCGGTTCCGTGCAGCCTGACCACGCTGGTGTCGAATACGCTGCGGTAGTCCATAGCGACGAGCCTACATCATCGGCCCGTCCAGCAGGGAACGCGCTTCTCCAGAAATGACGTGATTCCCTCCCGCGCGTCGGCCGCGAGCGCGTTTGTGCTCATCACTTCTTTCGTAAACGAATAAGCCTGGTCCTGCGGGAGATCGATCTGCGTGTAGAATGCCTGCTTCCCAATTCCAACCGTGAAGCTGCTGGCTTCGGCGATTCGCTCAGCCAGCGTGGCGACCTCGCGATCCAAAGCCTCGGGAGCGACACAAGCATTCACGAGTCCCCACTCCGCCGCTGTTTCCGCGCTGATTGGCCGGCCGGTGAACAACATTTCCATTGCCCGTTTGCGCCCGATCGCACGCGTGAGTGCCACCATTGGAGTGCTGCAGAAAAGGCCGATGCGCACGCCCGGCGTGGCGAACGACGCATCCGTACTCGCAATGGCCAGGTCGCAGGTGGCGACGAGCTGGCATCCCGCGGCCGTGGCCAGCCCGTGCACGCGCGCGATCACGGGTTGCGGAATGCTCTGGATTTTCTTCATGAGCTTGGCGCAGGTGTCGAAGATGTGCCGATAGTCTTCCGTCCGGCGATCCACCATCTCGCTGAGGTCATGACCGGAACAGAAGACCTTGCCTGCTCCGGCGAGCACTACCACTCGCGTGGATTCGTCGGAAGAGGTGTCATCCAGTGCGGAGATAAGTTTCTCCATGAGATCCACTGAGAGGGCGTTACGCCGCTCGGGATTATTGAGCGTGATTGTGCGAACAGGAGCCGGCGGACTAAGGAGAAGAAGATTCATTGGCGTTGTACCCAGTGGGCGATGTCGAGGATGACCTGTTCATCAACGTGCCCAGGTTTGGTGTACTCGTCTGGCGATGGCTTGCCTTCTCCGGCGATGAACAGGTGGTTGAGCTTCGGATAGCTGTGGAAGGTGACGTTGCGATGGCTTGCCAGAGCCGCCCGCCACAGAGAGAAATCCTTCATGGTCACCTGGTAATCGCGCTCCCCTTGCAGGATGAGCATGGGCATGTCGAGGCTCGCCGCTTCGAGATCGGGATGGTAGTTCCGGAGGTCGGCGAGGTACGGCTCGGGAAGATGGGACTCAGCGAGCGGATTCTTTTTGATAGCGTCCAATTCGGCTTGTTCCGGGGCGCTGAGAGTGCCTTTGAGACTGGCGATGTATAGGCTCTGCTCGATGATGAGTTCCTCCAGCGGTCGCACGTTACCGGCAAGAACGATAAACCCGGCCAGCTTGAGGTCGCGCTTCATGATCCGCGGCGCCAGATACCCTCCCTGGCTGTGGCCCAGAACAAAGACGCGGGCCGGGTCAATGCGCGGTTGCGTCCTGAGGAGAACCGCCGCCTGGAGCGCGTCGTCCACGGTTTCCTGGTTCGTGGTGAACTTCGGATCGGCTGCGCACTGTTGCGGGTACTGTTTGGTGCGTTTCACGTAACGCAGGACGGCGACGCCGTGAGACGACAATCCTTCGGCGAGGTCGCGGAAGACCTTCGCTCCGAGAATCGTCTCGTCACGGTCCTCGGGACCCGAGCCATGTACCAGAACTACTGCGGGAAAAGGGCCGTCGCCTTTCGGCATGGTGAGGGTTGCGGGCAGCTTCCACGGGTCGTCGCCCACGGTGAGCTCGATGGAGGTGAAGGAATCGGGGTGAACGTACGTGGGCGGTTGCCATGGCGTCTGCGCGGCTTCAGCGAGGCGCCAGGAAGTTCCGTTCACCTGGCCGGCTTTGTTCCAGCTCACCTGGAAGTTCAGCGAAATGTTTGCCCAATGTACCGGAATAACGATGACCGTGGAGTCAGCCACGTTGGTGGTGTGCGGTTGGCCGATGCTTTCCGGAGGGCCAAGAGCGGCGATCTGCTTCATCTGATCAGAGAAGGTGTCCAGGGTGATCAGGCCCTTCATCTCCGGCGAAAACATCGCGTACAAGGCGTCACACTTGCCCGCCAGGAGCTGATCCAGAATCGCCCTCGTGCGCGATTCAGGCGATTGCGCGAACACTCCGATTGCTGCCAACGAGATCAGCAAAGTGAGCCTCATTCGAATCGAGCGGTCTGCGGAGGGTGCCGAGGGGGACATTCGCTTAAGGGAAATCCAATCCATTACCTCAGAGCATAGCGGCTCCGGAAGCGGGGCCGGAACTTGCTGCCGCAAGGCGATCACCCTGGAAACAGTCCGTGCCTGCCGCGTTCCGGGCGAAAGCGGCGACATGCGGCCTGTATTCTGTTCATACCCATGGGCAGGCCCATCCTCGTTCGAGGCGCCCGGCAGCTCCTGACGCTACAGGGACCTCCGGGGCCACGTCGTGGGAATGATCTGCGCAATCTGGGGCTGGTGCAGGACGGTTCGGTCCTGATCCTTGACGGCCGCGTTCGGGATGTCGGCTCTACTCGCCGGCTGGAGAACCTGGCCGTCGCCCGCGACGCCATCGAGATTAATGCGGCGGGCCGCGTGGTGATGCCCGGATTTGTCGACAGCCACGCGTATTTGGTATCGGGTCCCTCGCGCCTGGCCGAATTTGAGGCGATGATCGCCGGCGAGCCGAAGGAAAGCCATATGAATGTTTCTCGGGGGATCGAGACTACATCGGGCAGTACCCTGGCGCATCGGGCCCTAAGAACGCTGCAGGATTGCGTCCGCGAGGGTACGACGATGATTGAGGCGAAATCGGGATTCGGCTTGAGCCCTGCCGGCGAGTTGAAGACCTTGCGGATACACGCGCTTTTGCATGAGCAGCCCATCCCGGTGGTGTCCACGGCAATGCTCTCGCGGGAGTTTGAGGGCGGCCCGCTTGAGTATCTGGCTCGTGTGCTGCCCGTGGTGCGCCGCCGCCATCTGGCCGAATTCGTCGACGTGGAATACGATGAGGGTGGCTACGGATACGAAGAGTGCCGCGAGTTTCTTCGCGCGGCTCGGCGGCTCGGCTTTGGCCTCAAACTGCATGGCGGAGAGCGATCGCAAACGCGCGTCGCGGAATTGGCGCTGGAGACCGGAGCCACCAACATCGCCCAGCTGATCTTCGTCAATCCGGCGCAGATTGCGTTGCTTGCGCGGGAGGGTGTCATCGCAACACTGCTTCCCGGTTCTGTCTTCTACCTGGGTGGGGATCGCTACGCGCCGGCGCGGAAGCTCATCGATGCCGGGGTGCCCGTGGCCATCGCGACGAATTACAATCCGCGGACATGCCCTTCGCACAATATGCAGATGATGATCGCCCTGGCTTGCCGGGCCATGCGTATGAGCCCGGCCGAGGCCATTTCCGCCGCGACGATCAACGGAGCGCACGCACTGCGGCGTGCGAATCGCGTCGGTTCCATTGAATACGGCAAAGATGCGGATCTTGTGGTGCTCAGCGCGCCGGATTACCGTGAGCTGCCTTATCATTTTGGCGTCAACCTGGTGGAGACGACGATTTGCCGCGGCGAGGTCATCTATAACCGGGCGGAGGTGACGGTGCCGAAGATCGCGGGATGAGTCTGAAGCCGGGGAATGACGTGTACGTCCCCGACTTAGAATAGAAATATGCTCGTTTCTCTCGATCCGAAGCCGGTCCGGCCGGTGTGGCTGCGTGCGCCCGCGCCCGTTGGAGAGAATTATCGTGAGCTGAAGGGGCTGGTCGGCAGCCTCGGTTTGCATACGGTGTGCGAGAGCGCGGCGTGTCCGAACGTTGGTGAATGCTGGAACCGCCGTACCGCGACGTTCATGATTCTCGGCAACGTGTGTACGCGGCGTTGTGGCTTCTGTGCGGTGCAGAAGGGCGCGCCGCTGGCCGTGGATTACGACGAACCCCGCCGCGTCGCCGAGGCCTGCGTGGCGCTGGGGCTTCGTTACGCCGTGATCACCAGCGTGAATCGGGACGATCGTAAGGACGGCGGCGCCGAGTTATTCGCGCTCACCATCGAGGCGATCCGGACGCGTATTCCGGCCTGCCGCGTGGAAGTGCTGGTGCCGGATTTTCAGGGATCGTACGCAGCGATGGAAGTAGTGATGGACGCGCATCCCGACGTGCTGAACCACAACATCGAGACGGTTCCGCGTTTGTACCGGCAGGTGCGTCTTGGCGCGCGATACGAGCGGTCGCTCGATATGCTGGCGCATGCGCGGCGGCTGCAACCGCATATTCCCACGAAATCCGGCCTGATGCTCGGACTTGGCGAAACTTCAGAAGAAGTGATTCAGGTGATGCGGGACCTGCGCGGCCATGGTGTCGGCATTCTCACCCTGGGTCAATACCTGCGGCCTTCACCGAATCATCTCCCCATTTTGCGCTACGTTCCGCGCGAGGAATTCGACGAACTCCGCACATTGGGCGAAGAGATGGGCTTCACGCACGTGGAAGCCGGACCGCTGGTGCGCAGCTCATATCACGCCAGTGAAGCGGCATGATGCCTTGGCGGATTGCCGGAGGACTGGCGCTGATTTTCGATCTGGATGGCGTGATCGTGGATTCGATGCCCCTGCACACGGTGGCGTGGCGGGCGTATCTGGAGAGCCTCGGAATATCGAATAATGATATCGAGAATCAAATGCACGGCCGGCGGAACGACGAGATTGTGAATGCGCTCATCGGGGCCGATCTGCCGCCTGATCAAATATTCCGCCATGGCGCGGAGAAAGAGCGGCTGTTCCGTGAGATGCTCCTCCCCCGGCTCGAACAACACATCGTGCCCGGGGTCCGCGAGTTTCTGGAAGCTACGAACGGGACACCGCGGGCTGTCGCGTCCAACGCCGAGCCGGCAAACATCGACCTCGTGCTGGACGGCGCCGGGCTTCGACCGTACTTCTCGGTGGTGGTGGACGGTCATCAGGTGAGCCGGCCAAAACCGTGGCCGGATATGTATCTTCGCGCCGCGGAACTCCTTGGGACAACTCCGCGGAACTGCGTGATCTTTGAGGATTCCGCGACGGGAATCGCGGCTGCGCGGGCTGCCGGAGCGCGCGTGGCGGGCATCGGCACGCACACCATGGATCTCGCCGATGTCGATCTGCTGGTGCGCGATTTTCGCGATCCCGGTCTTTCACAATGGCTCGAACAGCAACAACCACGCCAGTGAAGCGGCTCGGCGAAGCGGTGTTTCTCGCGGGTCTTATGATTGTTTGCCTGCCGGCGTTCGCGACGGGCGGTCTCTGGGAGGCAGCGCAGACGCCGGCTACATGGCCCATCACGCCCTCCGAATGGCTTATGGCGGCCGTCACCATTGTGTGCCTGTTTGCGGTGTGGTGGGCGCGCGAGCGGCGCATGCTGGTGCAGCGGCGGAACCTCAAGGAGCTGAACGCCCTCGGAGAAGAAATCGTTGCCGCTTCCTCGCCGCTGGAAATGGTGCGAAAAGTGGACGCAGTGCTTCCAAAGTTGTGGAAGCTGACGGATGCCAGTCTTTATCTGTACGACACCGCGTCCGGTACATTTCGACGCGTATCGGCGTCGGGTGAGTCGGGGCCGCTCGGCCAGAAATCGGGACATCTGTTGGAAGGCGTCGCGCTGTGCTATCAGAATCGAACGCTGCTGGCCGTTCCCGACACGCGAAGGAGCGCTTTCTTTCGAGATGCGGCGGCCGGCGAGATTCCCCGCGCGATCCTTTTTGTGCCGGGCTTTGCGCGGAATGACGTCAGCGGCGTGCTCGTGATTCAATGCGCAGCCGACCCGCATACGTTTACCGACGAAGAGCAAGCCACGGCGCAGCATCTGGCCAATCAAATGGCCACGGCGATGCGTTTGCAGGATCAGCAGGCGGTGCGGGAGCAGCTCTTCCGCAGCGAGAAGCTGGCCGCCTCTGGCGAGATGATGTCGGCGGTGGCCGGCGAACTGCAGAGTCCACTGGAAGCGATTGAGAAGATTGCCACTGCCGTGCGGGTTGAAGCCGAGGGCCTCTCTCGTGAGCCGTTGGACAGGCTGATGAAGGAAGCGCATCGCGCCTCGGAAATTGTGGGCCGCCTCATCTCGTTTTCACGGGAAGGGCCCGAGATTCAGCAATTCGACGTCAACGATCTGTTAGCGGCCGCATTGAAGTTTCAAACGCCGGAATTCACGGCCAGTCACGTGGACCTCCATTCGCGATTCTCGGCGCAGCCGCTGATCGTTACCGG
>JBEKFB010000222.1:0-7452 GCA_050013535.1 Bryobacteraceae bacterium
CCGGGTTCCCTCCCGAAGCCTCTTACCCCATGCCCGATTTTCGCCAACCGCGTCGGAGAACTCTCGGGAACTGAGCCCTGAGATTTCATCTGACCAAGTCATAGTTCAACTATCGGCATGAGCTGGGCCGCGAATTAGAGGCACGTCAAGGTTGGTGGAGAGCGGGTCGTTTGTCGACCGTTCAGCAGGGAAGGCGCGCCTTCAACCAGGACAGGTCACTACCGACGGGAACGGCACCTTCGCGAGACGTTCGCTCACGGGCGTGTCGTATTGTTAAGGGACCAATGGCTGCCTTCAAGATTGGCATCAACATGGCGGGCGCGATCTCCGCTGGAGCGTATACCGCGGGTGTTCTCGATTTTCTGATCGAGGCCCTGGATGAATGGGAATCGGCGAAGCAGCGCGGCGAGGTTGTTCCGCGACATGAAGTCAAGCTCGAAGTTTTCTCGGGCGCATCGGCGGGCGGAATGTGCGCCGCCATCTCCGCGGTGCAGGTACAACAGGATTTCGATCACATTCGCGACACGAGCCTCACCGGGACGAACAACCGATTCTATGAAAGCTGGGTCAACCGCATAGATATCCGGGAATTGCTTCAGACGGACGATCTTGAAAAAGGCCAGCCCGTGTTATCGCTGCTTGATTCAACAATCATTGCGGAAATCGCTCAATACGCACTCACGCCGGGGCCGGTTAAGGCGCGGCCGTATATCTCACCGAACCTGACGCTTTTTCTGACGCTGACTAACCTGCGGGGCGTACCATACTCACTCGATAGCGAGGCTCCCGGATCGCTGGAAGAATCGACGGCGTATTACGGCGATCGCTTACGCTTTCAGGCAGTTCAGCCGGGTGATCCCCCGCCTGCGCCGCCAGCCAAACCTTTGCCTGCCGGAAGCGCGGGCCAAGGCGCGTGGCCCCTGCTCCAACAGGCTGCGATGGCTACGGGCGCGTTCCCCGTTTTCCTTGCGCCACGCGTTCTGAATCGCGACGCCGCTGATTACACGCCGCCGATATGGGAGACCGCCGGTTCCACGATTCCCCCGATTAAACCCGACTGGACACTCAAGAGCACCGATACGTGGCAGACGCTGAACGTAGACGGGGGAGTGATCGATAACGACCCGTTCGACCTGGCGCACGACTATTTGGCAGCGCTCGATCCGATCCCCGGTGCTGGACAGAATCCACGAGAGGCTCTGAAGGCAGATCGTTCGGTGATCACGGTGGCTCCGTTTCCGGCACAGGATCGATTCAATCCTGGATATGCCGCGGCGACACAAGCCAGCGTCATGAAAGCGGTGGGTCGGCTTTTCTCGGCGCTGATCTCGCAGTCGCGATTCTTCGGCGAGTCGCTGGCGCTGATCATGACTGGCACGGTGTTCAGCCGGTTCGTGATCGCTCCTTCCGACACGACGCTGCCGCCAGGCGCAGCGGCGCTGCAATGCGGCACACTGGGCGCTTTCGGAGGCTTCTTCGAACGCGGTTATCGAGCGCACGATTATGCCCTGGGCCGTCGCAACTGCCAGCAGTTTCTGCGAGCGCAATTCATTCTTCCACAGGGCAACCCGGTTATCTCGCCCGGCCTTGATCCGGATGGCAAAGTGCTGGCCGCCTTTGGGGTCGATCCCCCAAATGCAACGGTCGTACCGCAGAACCAGCGCTGGATTCCGCTGATCCCCTTGTGCGGAACGGCGGCGTTGGAGGTTCCCCAGCCGGCGCGAGCGTCCATGTCGGACGCCGATCTTGACGGTGTAGTCGATTTGATCTTGAAGCGGTTCAAAGCTGTCGTGCCGCTGTTGCTGCCAAAGCTACCATCGATTGCCGTTCACGCAGTGGATTTCTTCGTGGCGCTGAAGGAAAAGGGCGAGTTGAAGGAATACTTACGGAGCCAACTACCATAGCACTTGCCGACCTTGCTCACCTCGGGGTTTCAACCTCCCCGGTGGCGGGATTTCTCACTCGTCATCCAGAAGGCGTTAGGTGGGGTTACGCATCTGAGACTTGCGGTGAAGGCGCCAGCGACAATTCACGAAGTGCGCTTCAGCAGGCTGGAATCGTGGCTTCAGAGCGGCTTATACTTACCGGACTGGAGAATCCGAAAATGGAAATTCCAGTTGACCCGGTTCACTCGCTCCCATTGGAACGGACGTGCGAAGCAGTACCACCAATGGAGGGATAGTCAATGGCAACAACCACAGCGGCACTCTACCGCCCCATCAAATCATACGAGGACCCGTTCCCTATACCGGCGCCGTACGTAACAGTTAATGTCGGCACGTTCGATGTGGCCTTCGGGAGCTTTACGGGCCTGACGACCACCACACCCGACAAGACGCTCACCACGGACACAAGCGAATGGGACACGCGGTGGTGGGTGCCAACGCAGGTAAGCAATTGTTCCAACCCGAGCGGGACAGCGCCAGCCGTGACGTTTACAGGAACCACCAGTGTGAGCATCGACGCCCTGCGGTCAACGGTGCAAGCGGCGCGATAAACAATATGTTCTGGTTTTTGATCCCATGATGAAGAAGACCATAATCGCGTCTTTCTTATTCTTCTCGCCTGTCGTTTTACGTCCGGCAGAAGCCGCAAACTGCAATATTACGACCACTGGAGCAATTCAGGCTGACAACTCCGTGAGTGGCAGTCCGAACCTGGGCGGTGTGTATCAAATTCAGGGGACAAGGCGACGGCGGCTGCTGTTCAGGCGACCATCGGCACGACAACGGCAACGGTCCAGTCCGCGGGCCCCGAGGGGATGTGGCCGGGACTTGACGAGGTAGACGTACTGATCCCCGCATCGCTGGTGGTAGCGGGGAATGTGCCAGTTGTGATCACCGCCGGGGGGTTGAGCTCGAACACAGTTAACGTGACGATTCAGTAGAGCGGGGCACGCAGGTCCGGGTTGCGCTTCCTGGTTTCCGCGTCCCAGAGCATAAACAACACCAGACGTTTCTTCCGCCAGGCGGCATATTGAATGCGCGTCGTCGGGTGAATCCGTCGCGAGCACGGCGGTGCGCGGGAGGTCCAGACCGCTGAAGTCCTTGAAACTCCGCTGGCAATGCCCGAACCATCCTAGAACAGGAATTTGTGGCGGTGAACCGCTGACAAGGATGCTCGTCCGGCAACAGTCTGCGCGTGAGTAGTTCAATGCGAACCACGAGAGTACCCGCCGTGCTTCAGCGCCCGCAGGAAAACCCGGTCGGTTCGAAGCTAGCACGTCTCACCGCCTGGCTGGCGAGCGCGACGTTCCTGGGGGAGCTGTGATGGTCGGAATCGGCTTACGAGATCCGAACGGGATCGTCTTTGCGGGGCCGCTGACAATGCGTGCCGGGCTCACGCTTTGGATGGTGCACGTGATTCTGTCGATCGGCTTGGTGATCTTCGCCGCCCTGGCTCCATCGCTGGAACCTGCTGGGCTGGAAGTACTGACGGGATTACGGCGGCATAGCCGAGGTCAGCAAGGCTCACTATACGCCCTCGACCTTGCTGAACGTGATTCAGAATTCCGTTGAGGCTCTTCTCAGCTCAGCCGATGTTTCAGCCTGAGAGCGTTCGCCCTATCGCGGTGGGCCTGATGACAGCAGAGTGGGCTGCATGGTTGTGACGTACTTATATACAAAGGCATTCTCAGAGCAGGTTGTACCCGTGCTGCCTGAAAACCGATGCCCACTCGGCGTTGATTCGATCGCGCCATATGCCGGACGGTTGACAGCCGCGCGCGCGGTACTCGCGGCGACGCTTCGTTTCGGCCGCGATGGATTCACGAACCGGCTCGAAATCTCCGAGATCCAGACACTCGTAGAGGCGCTCGCTCGCACCCACGGGGTCGGCGATCAGCGACTCGTAATGCAAAACGGCAAATCGGTTCTCGGGCAGACCAGCGGCGCCGGCGGCCAGTTTAGCCTCGAACCGCACTCGATCGGCGAGGACGTTGTCGCGGATCTCATCGTCGGACGGGATGGGCCCGAGGCTGTACGTCTCAAACATTCTGCGCCACATCCGAATCACGGACTCGAAATGCGTCGACGGATCGCGCACAATCAGAACGAAGCGCGCATCCGGCAACAGCTCTCGAAGCGTGGCCACTCGATATCCGTGCGTAGGCGATTTCAGGATGAAGGGGCGAGCCCCGCCGCGCGCCGATACGCCGCCAAGGAAGCTCAGGAAGACCGAGCGCCACAGCCTTTCGTCCGCAGCGGTGAGGTCGCGGGGGTCGGCGAGTTTCAGGGCCTCAGTAAGTTGCAGTGGGACCAGCAGCGCTTCGTAAGGTGAGCGCGCGCCTAGTGACAGGAGAGCAAACTCGTCCTCCTGGGGCGACCCGGGCCGGACTTCCATTTCATCCATTGGCCGCTGCACCCCCGGGTCGGCCCGAGCCAGTACGGATGCTTCGGACAGCAGGAAGTGGTGGGGGTTCATGCAGGCATGGGTCGTCGGAAAACAGTACCGGTCGTCCAGGCAAAGTAACTCGTGCAGCCAGGTGGTTCCGGAGCGCCAGTAGCCAAGAATGACTATGGCGTCCCTCATGTTCGCCTTCGCCAGTTGCTCGCGAGCCATGGCCCTCTGCAGCCCCGTTACCGCCGAGAACAACGATCCGGGACCCAGCGTTTGCCAGAATCGCATCGGGGAGGGCGGGAGCCGCCAATTGCGGCCGAGTTGGCGCCATGCGCCCGCCGTCAGGTTTAAGTGTTGGCGGCTCACGCTGAATTTCGCGGAAGATCGGGAAAACGCGAATAGATCGCTTCCCGAAGAGTCCGAACCATCGCTGGATTCTCAGCAGACCGATCCAGGTCCCAAACGTGCGCTTCGGGGAGGCTGCGAAATGCCCCTTTGCCTGTTGACAAGTCCAGAACATATTGATGCCGGCCATCGATGACGCCAACGGTTCCCCTGATCAGTGGTCTGAAGATGCTGTCGCTCGCCAGATACTCCGTAAATGCGACTCCCTGGCCGTCACCTTCGCCGGTCCGGTTCAGCCAGGGCAGGAGTGACTCGCCGCGCATCCAATTTGGACGGGGTATGCCGGCAATATCGAGAATCGTGGGCGCGAGCACAGTCTGGTCCGCTGTAATAGCTACTCGGGATCCGCGCTCCTGACCGGGCATGCGGATAATGAGAGGGACGTGAATCTCTGGGCGCGTCTGGTGGCTGCTGCCATGTTGAAAGATGCCGCCCTCGAAGCTCTCCCCGTGATCGGCGGCGACAATCACCGCAGTATTCCGCAACCTACCGGCACGTTCGAGAGCGAAAAGAAACGCGCCAAAGGCGCCGTCGGCCTCCGCGAGGAATTCGTCGTAGCGAAGGCGGACTCTGTCAACCCATCCCTGAAGACAAGGATGGTAAACACCGTCGAGATATTCAGGTCGTTCTTGTTCCTCACTAGTGCGCATTTCATCGGAGGGTAGAAAACGCCGCAGATTTGTGGCGTCGGGCAGGTAAGGGGCATGGGGCGCCATGACGTGGACCCAGAAGAAGAAACCGTCCGGCATCTGCTCCAATACTTGCCTGGCCTGCTGGAAACTTCCGGCTGGCGGAAAGCGGGATGTGGTATTGCCAAAGCGCTGAGGACTGTGGATCGCCAGAGGACTGTGGATCGCCAAATGCCTCATCACAAAGTTGGACACTTTTTCGAGACAATCGGACTCGGCCACCCGGCTGCCGAATGGCTGACGCTGATGCAGGATTCGCGTGGCGTCCCAGAGTCTTGAGGTGCGGCTAGGAGGGCGCGGCGGGTAGTCAAAGTCCGCCGCCATTCCCTCGACTAGGAAATAGGCCAAGGGATTGCTGATCGAAGCGCCTGTTGTGTAGCCGCCTGCCCGCATGAGGCGCGGGAAGGTTCTCATGGCGTCAGGTCCGCGCAACTGTCCGTTGAAATGATAGACATGGTGTTCGGAGGGCTGCAGCCCGCTGAGAAGCGTGGCAACGCTTGGCGTGGTGAACGTCGAGGCAGAGTAGAAATTAGTAAAGACGGAGCTCTTACGAGCGAATTCGTCGATTTGAGGAGTTGTCGGCAGCCGATATCCGTAGAGGGACATGTCTTCCGCGCCCAGAGCGTCGAAAGTGACCATGAGGATGTTTGGGCCGGACGGCCGCGAAGCTCGTTTTTGCGGTACCGCCGCGGATGCCATCCTTCCCATCACCGCTTCCGTGGCAACGAGGGCGGCCGAGGCCATGCCGGTGGCAAGGACGGCGCGCCGCGTCGCTTTTTCCCCCAGAAAACCGTCGAGGCTGTTTACCACCTGTTCGCGTCGGCGGGCAACGCACAAGACCACGACGAAGGCGGCGCAATAGAAGGAGAGGACTGCTTTTCTTGGAGTCCCCCCCAGGCCAGCCCATGTAGCGAGAAGCCACAGGGCCCTTCCGAGGTCAACGAATGCGACAACAGCGACGGCAGTCTTCGTAGCGTTGTCGGCGAGCCGACGACGGGACGAGTGGCAGTAGAACAGGAACGGTGCAACCGCCGCCGCACAAAGAGTGCCGAGTGTGACACCGGCTAACGCCACAGACACGACAAACACCACCAGCTCGAAACCGATTTCAGTGGTTTTCAGGTAGTAGGTCCAGCCAACCACCATTGGTGGCAGCTCCAATGTGAACAGGAAGAGAAGACCTACGATGAACACCGTGCTCAGCCGCAGCCAAAGCGATGTCAGGACCGCCCCGAAACCCTGACTGGACACTTTTTAAGTCCTTCTGCGAAGGAGCCTGTCCGTCAGCCAGCCGATTGCGGCACGAGTCTGCTTTCGCAGGAACGTCAGCCCCGTGGCAGCGATTATCACAAGCGGAGTCAGTGTCTGGGTCAACAGATTCTGGGCATTCGGGTCAACATAAGCGTGGGCGGGCACCGCCGGAATCAGACCGTACACGATCAGGAGAAATGCTATGCTGCTGAAGGTCAGCTTCTTCATACGACTGCGGCAACGGGTCGGGACCATCGTCCCTTTTGAATACTATGTCTGCGCGCGCTAGAATTCCGCTCGCCGACCCTCCCCTCCGACAAAAGGTTTATTATCGTGTGCACGCTGGGTTCCAGGTGCCAAGCGGTATACTGCCGAAGGCCTTACTTCTGCGTTCGACGAGCCATTGGAAAATGTCCCAATCTTTGGGAATGGTCTGAATGTTTGGGGAGTGGTGGACGAGCGGTAGTGACGAACCGGATGGAAATCTGAGAGGTTGGCAGATCAGCCCGCCCTCTCCAGCATTTGGGCTAATCCCCGTTATCCGTTGAAGAGCTTGCTAACGCTGTCCATTTTGGGGTCGCGCGGCACGTGGTACCGGCTGTCTTAGACGTCTGATGGCACACGCCAGATGCCGGAAGTCGCGTTCTGGGAATTCGCCCTGGCCGTTCCCGTTATCGGCGCACTCACCCTTTTTTCCTTCTGATCTGATCGATCTTCCTGAAAGTCGCGTGTGGGACTGCCAGCGGCAATCCTGCCATTCCCGGGTGGC
>JBEKFB010000223.1:0-7444 GCA_050013535.1 Bryobacteraceae bacterium
GGTGATCTGGTGAAGGTCGTTGATGGTGGTCTGCAACTGGTTGTAGACCGTTGGATCCTTCAGGAACTTGCCGGCCGTTCCTTCGCCCTGTTGCAATCCCGCCAGCAGGTTGTCCATGCGCTCCAAAGAACCATGAATGTCGTTATACAACTGCGGATCATAAACCAGCCGTCCCACCGTGCCCTGGCTGCTGTTGACGGCGACGGCGATCTTCTGCACTTCGGTGACGACAGCCAGCAGATGGTTGTAGAGCTCCTCATCCACCAGCAGCTTGCCGATGCTTCCATGGCCGTTTTCGATGACGGTGACGATGCGGTCGGCGCGATCCACCACGCTTTGCAGCGAAGTGAGCACTCCGAAGCTCTGCTTCACCACATCCTCGAATCCGCGCGTATCGAGGCCCGGCAGTGTCCCATTCGCTCTTACCGGGTTCGTGCTGTTTCCTTTGATGATGTTCACGAATTTCGTGCCCAGCAGATTCGGCGCCGTCAGCTCTGTCTTTGAGTCATCGGGGATGGAGCGCAGGAAGCGGTCTTCGATGGAAAGTTCCACTCTGACCACATGCTGAGGATCGGTCATCCCGGACAACCCTACGTTTTCCACGCTCCCGATGGTGATGCCGTTCAGGGTAGCGGGCGCGCCCTTCGCCAGGCCCGTGGCATCGTTCATGTACGTGTGTACGGTGGAGTACGATGCGAACAATGGCGTGTCGCCCGTGATCAGCACGATCACGACAACAAGAACCACCATCGCTGCGAGAGCGAGCAGGCCCACCTTCAGCCGCGCCCACTGAGTCTTTTTTTGAAGTGGCATTATTCAGTGGCGGACGAATCGAGTCACGTACGGATCGTTCGACTCCTCCAGCTCCTTCTGGCTGCCCTCAAAAACGAGCCGGCCTTCCTCCATCACCATGAATGTCGTACTGAGTCCGTTGCTTCCCGCAGCTACGTGCACAAGATGCCCACTCTCGGGATTGTAGCGGAAATTCGCCATGATTTCCCCGTCCTGATAGCGATACGTCACCATCAGGTTCGCCGTATCGCGCATGTCGCGCTCCTTGGCGATCAACGCAACGATGGTATTTGCCGTGATCGGATCCAGACCAGCCGTGGGCGAATCGTACAACACAAGGGGCGGTTCGGTGACCGACGCGCGAGCAATCCCCACGCGCCGCCGCATCCCGCCGGAGAGCTCGCCGGGAAACTTATCGAGCGTTTGCTCCAGCTCGACGAAGCGAAGCGCATCTTCCACCCGCCGCTCCACCTCTTCGGGTGCGACGCTGACGCCCGTCTGCTGGTTCTCCAGCGGATAGGCTACGTTTTCGCCAACCGTGAGCGAATCGAAAAGCCCACCTTCCTGGAACAACACGCCCACGCGGCTGCGCAGCGAAAACAAATCGTGTTCGCTCAGGCTGGTGATTTCTTCGCCCAGAAGCCAGACACGGCCTGAATCGGGTTTGAGCAGACCGATGGCGGTTTTCAACAAGGCCGTTTTTCCGCTCCCCGCCTGTCCGAGCACCACTCGCGTTTCCCCCGCTTTTTGTTCGAAGGACACGCGATCGAGAGCAATGGTCTCGTCGAACGCGAGGCTGACATTTTCGAATCGCAGAACGCTTTGCTGTTGTCCATTGGCGGCGCCCATCGTTCATCCCATGTGCACGAAGATGCGGCCCAGCAATGCGTCCAGGATAAAGATCCAGACGCACGCCACCACCACTGCCTGCGTGGTCGCGCGGCCCACGCCCTGCGTTCCACCGGTGGTCTGCAGGCCGTAGTAGCATCCCACCAGCGAGATGATGAACGCGAACATAAACGGTTTAAGCAGGCCTTGCACCAGGTCGTTGTATTGCAGAGTCTGATAGGCCGGCGTCCAGTACTCGGTGGACGGCAGCCGCAGCGTGAAATAGGCGATCAGGAAGCCGCCCAGCATGCCGATAAGGTCGGCCATGATGGTTAGCAGGGGCAGCATCACCGCAGTGGCAATCATGCGCGGTATCACCAGCTTCTGAATCGGATCGGTACCCAGGGCGCGCATCGCGTCAATCTGCTCGCTCACTTTCATGGAACCGAGCTCGCTGGCAATCCCCGATGCCGTTCGCCCCGCCACCATCACCGCTGTCAGTACGGGACCCAGTTCGCGCACCAGAATCAGTATGACGATGGGTCCCACCTGGTCCACTGCGCCATAGGCGGCCAATGATCGCGACATTTGCATGGTGATCACCAGCCCGCTGAAGAAGCCGATGAGGGTCACGATGGACAAGCCGCCCACGCCGATGATGTCCATCTGCTGGAAGACGTCGTCCCAGTAATGTGGCGGGCGGAAGACGTTTTTGAGGGCTCGCCCCGAGAGCACGAGGAAGTCCTGAAACGCCGCTACGGGCAGCTTCAGGAAATCGAGCAAACGGCCCCCTGCATGATCTTCGATGCTACCATACGAACGATATAAGTCATGTTAATGAAGGGGCTTACGGGTGTTTCGGGAGTTCGGCTTGACAATGCTCAGGGGCCTATTAAATGCGTCGCTTGAAAGGACCCGTCACCGTCGTTGTTTCTCTCTTGGCACTGGTCGATGCTGTAGTGGGATTTCACATTTTGGCGGGGGGTTGGCCAAAACGTATTAGTGCGTCCGAAGGCAAACCAGGGGTTTTCAAAATCCACGTCGTACCGATTCCTTTCACAGCCGTCGACTGGCTCATTCTCGGTGCGATAATCGCCTTTCACGCCATTCTGTTTTACCTGTTTACCTGATGTGGAAGACCTGGCACGCCTCACCAGTTCAACGGTAAGCCTCTCTGCGGTTGCGGACGCCAGCTATCTCGACGGTGTTTTCGTCTTTGGGATCGAAGAACACCCGGTAATCGCCACAGCGGAGACGGAAGCCGGTGAGTGGGGACTTGAGCCTCTTCACGTCGCCCGTGCGGCTGGCTAAGTAGCGATCGACACAGTGGAGAATCTGCATGGCAGTTTCGCGTCCGATGGCCCGCAAATCGGCGCGGGCTTCCGGCGACCATATGACCGCGATCCGCTCAGGCGCGGGATCTTCGCTCACTGCTTCAGGCCGAACTCGCGCAGGACTTCTTCATGCGGAATCCCCTCGCCGCGGGCCAGCGAGGCGCGGGCACGCTCCAGCGCCGCGGCCGTGTCCGGCGTGATCTCTTCCTCTTCGACTGGAGCCAGGGCCAGCGAGCGCGTCAGCGGTTCCACCATCACTTCCAGCAGACTGCGCACGGCGTTGAGTTTCCCGGCTGGCAACATATCCAGCAACGCGTGCGCCTGCTGGCGTTCCTGATTGAGATCCGGTTCCATGGCTTCCTCGTGCTGCTAACGTCCGACCTGAGCGAACCAAGCGCGCCCGCCCGCGATCTTCGCTGTTTCCGATGCTACCATACAAACGGTATAAATCATGCCAACAAAGGGGCTTACGGACATTCCGGGAGTGTCCGTCGGCCATGCCTCGGACTACACCGGACTCACCGGGTGCACGGTAGTGATGTTCGCGGGAGGTGCGGCCGGCGGGGTGGATATTCGCGGATCGGCCACCGGAACGCAGGAGCTCGATCTGCTCAACCCGCTCCACCTCACCGAGCGCGTGGATGCCGTCGTGCTGGCTGGCGGCAGCGCGTTCGGCCTGGAGGCCGCGTCCGGTGTGCGGCGATACCTGGAACACAAAGGCGTAGGCTTTCGGACTCCGGACGCCGTCGTGCCGCTGGTTCCCGCGGCGATCCTGTATGACCTGGCGATCGGCAAAGCCAGCGCGCGGCCGACGCGGGAGATGGGCGAAGTGGCCGCCGGAGCCGCATCGAGCGCCGCTGTTCCCGAAGGCGCGGTGGGCGCGGGCACTGGCGCCACCGTGGGCAAGCTGCTGGGTATGAGTCACGCCATGAAATCCGGCGTGGGAACCGCTACCGTGGAGCTTCCCGGCGGCGTGTTGGTGTCGGCGCTGGCGGTGGTGAATGCCGTGGGCGACGTGATCGATCCGAAAAACGGCCAAATCTTGGCTGGAGCGCGCGTCTCGCCCGATTCGATGGAGTTCGCAAACAGCGCCGAGATCCTGGAGCATGGGCATGGACAGAACCCGCTGAGCAAGGGCGGCAACACGACGCTGGTTGTCGTGGTCACCAACGCGAAGCTGAATAAACTTGGTGCGACGAAGCTTGCTGAATTTGGGAGCTTGGGCACAGCCCGGACTATCGGGCCGGTGTGGACCACGCTCGACGGCGACATCACCTTCGCCTTCTCCTGCGGCTCGGTGGATGCCGATATCAACGCGCTGGGAGTAGCCGCGGCCGACGCCGTGTCCCAGGCGATTCTGCGCGCGGTTCGGATGGCGCCCGCGCTTGGCGGTCTGCCGGGGCTGGCGAGCAAGTAATAGAATCCGAACTGAGGCATCCTCATGCATCGCTGTTTAGCCGCTCTTTTCTTCCTCGGTATTGGTGCGTCCTCTGCCTTCGCGCGCGTAGCCGTGTTCGAGCAACCGGGTTTTCCGACGGTCGCCAGCCAGCCGGTCAGTCACGAAGTGCTGCTCAAGGCGCTCGACGGCTACAGCCCGGTTTTTCTTGACGCAGACGCCCTCAAGGACCCCGCCGCGCTCCACGACGTCGACCTGCTGGTCCTTCCCTATGGCTCGGCTTTTCCCGCCGATGCGTGGACTGCGATCCATGCCTATCTGAAAGCCGGCGGGAATCTGCTGGTGATTGGCGGCCAGCCGTTTCGCGTGCCGGTGAATCGAGACAACGGCAACTTCGTCCAGGAGCCGCGGCAGGACACCTACTCTCGCGAGCTCGGCTTCCCGCACTCTTATGAAATCCCGCGCCTTGATGCTTCGACAAAGTTCAATTGGCGCGATGGTTATTCATTTCTAACCGCTCCTCAGATCCGCGCGTTACGATTCTTCGCTGTCGAGGGTCGCATCGATGGTCTGGGTTACATGGCCGATTCATCCGGCGATGATGTCGCCGCAGCGGTGATCGTCTCAGACCGCAACGGCGGCCGCATGGTCATGCTCGATTTCGAGCCCGAGCCGGACTATTGGGATTCGGCCGACGGCACTCTGCTGATTCGCGAAGCGGCCGAGTATGCGCGCCACGGCGTAACCTCTTTCTGGATCGAGACGCTGTTCTCCACGCTGAAGCCAGGCGAGTTCCCCGAAGTGGTGGTCCACCTCCAGCATCACGGGCATTCGATGAACGGTGAGGCACGCATCGAACTGCTGTCGGGAACCACGGTCCTCGATAGCGCGCGCGTCGTATGCTCGGGCTCTCGCGTCGATGCCGGCGTCGATTTTCACAAGCCCCTCACCCCGGGCTTCTACACCATTCGCGGAGTTTTCTCCGAAGATGGACAGCCGCGTGAGTTCACTCAAAACGGCTTCTGGGTGGAAGACAGCGCACTGCTCAATTCCGGCCCGGTTCTCGGCGTTCGTGGCGATTTCCTGACCCGCGATGGCAAGCCCTGGTTCCCTGTCGGCGCGAACTACTTCACCACCGAGAATCACGATTGGGATTTCTCCGGCCCGCGCAACGCCCGGGTCTGGGATCGCGATTTCGCCGACATGGCGCGGCATGGCGTGACCATTGTGCGCACCGGCGTATGGATGCCCCGCAAGAGATTCGTTGAGCCATCCACCAGCCAGGTGAACGAGCGGTTCCTGCGAAACCTGGAAGCCTTCCTGCTGAGCGCGCGCCGCCACAACATCGCGGTCAACTTCACATTCTTCGCGTTCGCCCCGCAAATCGGGGGCCGCGAGAATGACGAAACCGGCCCGAACCCCTATCTGGATCCCGGCGCAGTCTACGCCGAGAAGACCTACGTTGAATCGGTAGTCGACCGCTTCAAAGATGCGCCGTGGCTCTGCTGGGATCTGATCAACGAACCCAGCTTCTCAAACCCGCGGCGACTCTGGAAGGGCAACACGCCCAATGGCGATGCAGCCGAGCTCGCGCAATGGCGCGCCTGGCTCGAGAAGAAGTACACCGATATCCGCCGGCTCGCCGCCGCCTGGCGCGTTACTCCCGATGAATTGGGTGCCTTTGACTCCGTCCCCCTTCCCGACATCGCCGACCTCGCGCTGAATCGTTACGACAACACCAAAGAAGTTCGCGCGGTGGATTACAACCTGTTCGCGCAGGACATGTTCACGCAGTGGGTGCACTCCATGGTGACGGCCATTCGATCCACCGGCAGCCGGCAGCTCATCGACGTCGGCCAGGATGAGGGCGGCGTCGCGGATCGCGTGCTCAACCAGTTCTACGGCGGCGCGGGTGTTTCATTCACCACCAACCATACCTACTGGCGCGACGATGCTCTGCTGTGGGACTCCATCGCGGCCAAGCGCCCGGGTGTTCCCAACATCTCCGGCGAGACCGGCTATCAACCGGTCTGGGCCCCCGACGGCGCCTGGCGTTACGACGAAGTCACGGGCGAGCCGTTGCTGGAGCGCAAATGGGCTCTCGGTTTTGCCGCGGCCAACAGTGGCGTGCTGCCTTGGGATTGGGACCGTGAAGTCGACTTCGGCCTCAAGCGCAGCGATGGATCGGCCAAAACTCTGGAGAACGTGCTGCGCGATATCGGCGGCTTCGCCGAACACGCCGCGCCTTTGGCGACTGGCCTGATTCAGCCGCAGATCGCCATCATTCTGCCGCAATCGTTTCAGCTATCTGTCTTTAACGCCTACGCGCTGGAAGCCCAACAGCAGGCCGTTCGCGCACTTTATCAATATGCGCGGCTCGATGCGTATGCGGTGGGCGAATACCAGACGGAGCTGCTCGGTGACCCGAAGCTCATCATCCTGCCATGCCCCTACACGCTGGATGAATCCGCCTGGCGCGCGATTCTGTCGAAAGTAGAAGCGGGCGCGACGCTCCTTGTCTCTGGGCGCTTCGATGAAGACTCGCACTTCCACGCCACCGGCCGTCAATCGAAGATCGGGCTGGACTATGAGGCGGGACCGCTGACCATCCGCGAGAATGTCGTGAAGTGGCCCGATGGCGAGGCGCGCCTCACATACTCGGGCGAAAAGACCACGTACCCCGATCGCGCCTCCCTGCCGAACGGCGCCACCTGGACCGAGAAGCAACTCGGTAAAGGACGCATCCTGTTCGAGCCCCTGCCTCTCGAGCTGAACGATAATGTTCAAGCCATCGGCGATATTTATCGGTACGCCGCGAAGACGGCGGGCGTTGTCCCCGATTATTCTACGGACCTCCGGGATCCCGGCATCCTCATTTGCCCGACGCGCTTCCCGCATGCCACGCTGTACGTCCTCACTTCCGAATCCGGTCGGGCTGAGGCATCCTTCCGCGACGCGGCCAGTGGAAAAGTGATCACCGGTCAGGTGCAGCCCGGGCACGCCGCGTTGCTTTTGATCGGCGAAGACGGGGCGATTCTCGCGAGCTGGAAATGGGACCTCGTGCCGCACGTTAGATAAACTTCAGGCCATACAT
>JBEKFB010000224.1:0-9602 GCA_050013535.1 Bryobacteraceae bacterium
TCAAGATCGTTCGCTTTGTAGATTACCGGGTCGTCGAGAGCATCGGCCAGCAGCAGCCGCTCCTGCCGAATGAACGCGGCGCACGACTCTGTCCAGCGTGCGGTTTTGCAACCGGGAAATGCGTCCGGGTGGCAAAGTGGCGAGAGGAGCGCTTGCCAACCTCGAAACTCGTCGGAACTGTGGAACTGGAGTGCGACCGAAGGGAGCCGAAGATAAAGCGTGAGCCGGCTGCGCAGGTCGCCGAGTTTCTCCGCGCAGGAGTGGCTCAGAAGTCGGAGATCGTTGGTCGTCGGAATTTGGCCGGGTGCTTGCTCAAAGAAAACGACCACTTCGTCCATGCCGAAGACGGTGCTGCCAACCACTGAGACTCGGGCCCATTGCGGACCGGCGACATCGCGCAGGCGATCGAGTATTCCTTCCCGCGAGTGCAGTTGCTCAGGCTCGGGTGAATCGATACGAACCTTAACCCTGGCCACACCCTGCCAGACCAGCCGGCTTGCGAGATCTGCCTGGCCACACCCTGCCAGACCAGCCGGCTTGCGAGATCTGCGTAGCATCCCTCAATGAAAGGAACCAGGAACGACCCGGTGTCCTCAAGGATCTCCCCGCGATAGCGCAAGTGCCTCTGTCTTGCACTCTGCTCAAGACGATCGAGAAATTCGGCTGCATCGCCCCTGCCATCCGACAAAGCTTCGGCGATCCCTTCCTCTCTGGTTTCGGGAACCGGCAACCCGCGAAGGCCGCGTTCCATGCGAATCGATTCGGCGACTACCTTGTAGCAGAGGCTGTTGACGAAGATCCGATCGGACAAATCCGCCCGGCCGGAAAACGAGATATACGCGAAGTAGCGCCACCAAACTCGCAGCTCCATTTCATATCCCACCGCGGCCTGATTCTCATCGAGCGAACGGAGCCGGCTCAGGCAATCTTCGCCAAGAAGCAGTTTCCAGTGGCGCCGGCCTTCAGCGAAACGATGACGAAGAAATGGGTCGATATCAAACAGACGCGCAAGCGATTCAGGCGTATACACGCCTAGCGTTGGATCGAATACCGGGAACCGATGCGCGAGCCACGCATACGAATCCGCCACCCGGCTCTGCCACGCGGCATCCCAATCGCCAACCACGGCGAGATCGATATCGCTGACGCCGGGAACGCCATCTCCCGCAGCCAGTCCTCTCCTCAGATAAATCGCCCGCAGGCCGGGGAAGCGCCGCAAGCGGCGAACAGCAATCTGAATGAAAGCTTGATAGATCCAACGGTAGAGCGACGCGAACGGTGGAACCGACGTGGTGACGATCAATCGCCGCAGCAGGGCCTTGGTTGTCATCCGGTGAAGCTGTTATAGCACGGTGTCCTCATCCCGGAGGCTCGCCAGCCGGATCGCCTCCACGAAAACTTCCCGGAACATGGGTAAGGTCAGCTTGCCGGTCTGCGTGTTCTGCTGGCTGGGATGGTACGAGCTGATCAGTTTCGGCTGATGCATGCCCAGGTCGTGCACACGGCCGTGCGCGAATACGCAGCCGGATCGGCTCTTGATATGGCCCTGATCGCGGAGCAGCGAGAGGTAATCGTCAAAAGCGATCCTGCCCAGCGCTGCCACCACGCGTATTCGCGGCAGCAGTACCAGTTCGCGCTCCAGCCAGCCCCGGCAGTTGCGAATCTCCTGGGGCAGCGGCTTGTTGTCCGGCGGCGCGCAGCGGCATGCCGCGCTGATAAAGGCGTCGTGCAATACCAAGCCATCGTCCCGGCCAACGCTTTCCGGCTGCGATGCGAGCCCCACTGAATGCAAAGTGCGGTAGAGAAAATCGCCGGAACGGTCTCCCGTGAACACCCGGCCAGTCCGGTTCGCGCCGTGCGCGCCTGGAGCCAGACCAAGAATCAGGATGCGCGCGGCGGGATCGCCAAACCCGGGGACGGGGCGCCCCCAATAATCCTCGTCACGGTACATGCGGCGCTTTTCGCGGGCCACGCGCTCGCGCCACTCCACCAGACGAGGGCATCGCACACAGCTCGTAATTTCGGCGGCGAGTAGCTCAAGCCCGGTAGCCATTCTGCGGCCGTCGATCGGCCAAAAGAAAGGCTATCAGTCCCCAGTGGCTGCCGTGGCGGCCGGCTGCTCTCCAGCCGGAAGTATTGCGCCGGATTTCCACCGGCCCTTGCGAACGAACATAGCACTGCGGCGGTTCAGCAGGAAATCGGCGAATCGCCGGTCGTCGGAGGGCACATGCGTGCGCACCCAGTTGCGCACGAAACTCATCGTGTCATACGCGATGGGCAGCGAACCGGCCTCGAATGCGCGCATCAGATCCTGCAACCGGGCGCGCGCAGTCTCATGGCTTTGCGAATGCAGATCCAGTTCCGGATAATCGGACACGATCATCACCTGCTCTTCAGTGGCCAATTGATCGTCCAGGGCGGAGGTCAGGCGCTCCAGAAAATCCGCGATGATGTTAGAAGACTTGCCGGCAACCATGGCGCGGTGCAACTCATCAGCCAGCGCCAGCAGCTCCATATGCTGCGCGTCCAGGAAATCGATGCCACACGTCCTGTGGGTAACCGAGAACAGACCGGTGGCTATGGTGCGCTCTGCCATGTTCAGCTAAGTACTGAATCGGCGGTATCGGCGTTTTCTTTAACCCTTTTGACAAGCGAAGATTATACTTCTGACATGAGCCGCCGAGCCGTATTCCTTGACCGCGACGGGGTGATAAACATGAAACCGCTTCCGGACGAATACATTCGCCAATGGAGCGAGTTTCGCCTCGTCCCCACCATCGCCGGGTGGATACGCTTGTTCAATGCCCTGGACCTGCCGGTAATTGTTGTCACCAACCAGCGTGGCATCGCCCGGGGCCTGATGAGCCGGGAAGATGTGGAGGAAATCCACAGGAAAATGCTGGCCGAGCTGGCCTCCCTGGGCGCACGCATCGACGACATCTTCTATTGTCCTCACGACCGCGACGAGTGTGACTGCCGCAAGCCGAAAACGGGTATGGTCGAGCTGGCGCGCGAGAAGTGGGACATCGATCTGGGCGCTTCGCTCATGATCGGCGATTCCGATAAGGACGCCGAGCTGGCCGCCCGGTGCGGCATGAAATTCCTGCGCGTGGACGAGGGACGGTTCGTGTGACCGGCCTGCTTTTGCGCGTCAACGCAGCCAGATTGTCGTAATCGCAATGGCCGCTCCGGCCAAACCCGATGCCAGCGCGCCCCACCACAGGAATGCGCGTTTCGCCAGGATCGCCAGCGACGCAAGTACAATGGCGATTTCGAGGAATACCTCACCGACATCCAGCCGCAGTGCCTGGCGGTGCCGCAGGTCGCGCTCGCGTTCGAACTCGGTGGCCTTCTCCGAAATCTCCTTGCTCTCGTTGTCGTACTTCGCGACGTTGCCTTTGTACTTCTGCGCGGCATCGGGTGATTTTACCGCGCTGAGAATATCCGCGACGAAGCCCGATTCGTAGCGGCGGATGGACTTGGCCTGATAGTACGCCCACTGATCCGACGCTTTCTGCTGAGCCAGTATCTCCTCAGTGGTGGAGAAGTGGCCCAGCACCGAAACGACGGCAAGCCCGGCCGCGATCACGGCCATGGAAGCCGCCACTTTCTTATCGAACGCGTTGTGCGCGTGCTCCGAGTTCTCCTGCAGTTCTTCTTCAATAGACATAATTCACGTTCGAGCGTAGCATAGCAATGCGAAGATAGGATCGCATGGCGGAATCGAAATTCAGCGAGCCGCGGCTGGCCCTCAACCGCATCTACACGCGTACGGGAGACGGCGGTTCCACGAAGCTGGCGGGCGGCCAGACGGTGCCCAAGGATGCCCGGCGAATTGAAGCCTACGGGGTCGTCGACGAGTTGAACGCCTTCGTGGGCGCGGCCTGTCTTTCCGTCGAGGCCGAGCCAGCGCTGGCAACACTCGCGCGGACGCTGCATCGCGTGCAGCACGAACTGTTCAACCTCGGTTCCATCCTGGCGACGCTGCCGCAGGACGTGCACCCGAAGCAGCCCCGCATCACCGATGCCGACATCACCCAGTTGGAGCGGGACATCGATGAGGCCAATGCCGATCTGCCGACGCTGCGGTCTTTTGTGCTGCCTGGCGGAACGCGGGCCAATTGCGATCTGCATATCGCCCGCACCGTGTGCCGCCGCGCGGAGAGGCTGCTGGTGGCCGCCTCGCGCGAAGAGCAGATCCCGCCCGAAGCGGTGCGCTACCTGAACCGGCTCAGCGACGCACTGTTCGTCTGGAGCCGCTGGGTGAATCACACGCTGGGCGTGGCCGAAGTGCTCTGGCAGCCGAACGAAGCGGCCTCGGGCGGGGAGTGAAGGGAAAACGAGGCGCCGGGTTCGTGACCTAAGCCACGCCCCGCTCTTCTCCACTACTCGCCGTTGGCCGCGCGCTGGTGCAGAGCCGTATCGGTAACGTGCTGGTACTTGACCACCTTGCCCGCGTCGTTGAAAAGCCAGAGGTGGCCCTCATAAGGAAATTTGTATCGCTTCCCGCTCGCGACGTGTGTCGCATCCAGCGCGATTAGCGCGAACACTTTATTCCCTTCCGCGAAGAATGTGTGCGGCTCGAAGCGCTGGAACGAGACGGGCGCCAGACTCTCGAAGAACGCCGGGATGTTAGCAGCGCCACGTCGAGGCTGCAGCCACGGAACGCCGGCCGTGGGAATTTCAACGTCCCACTCGACGTTCTGGTCCAGCTTAGCGACGATCGCCGGAATATCTCCCCGGCCGAACGCTTCGTATATCTGTTTGACGGTGTCGATATTCCCCATCATTCCTCCCTCAGATTGGTAGTTAGTTACTTCCCCCGCACCCGCCGCAGCAGCTCCTGAAAGCGTGGATCGCCGTTCAGCCCGGCGTATTGTCCATAAAGCCGCAGGAACAGCATCATCTCCGACTGATCTTCGTAGCCGCGCTGGAGATAATTCATCGCCTGATCGCGGTCCCCCAGCGCCGCGTAGACGAATGCGAGATCGACGGGCGCGACGTACTGCCGCTTCGACATATCTTTCATCTGTGCCACCAGGGCAAGCGCCTCGTCGCGGTTGCCCGCGCGGGCGTACGCTCCCGCGAGTCCCGACAAACTGATCGTGGACTCCGGGTTGAGAGAGACCGCTTTCCCGAACTGCGCGATGGCCTCGGGATAGCGCCCGAGGGCCAGCCAATTGTAGCCGCTCTCCATATGGGCGAACCAGAAATCCGGGTCCAGTTGGATGGCGGCGTCCGCGGCCTGAATCGCGCCTGTGTAGTCGCCCTTGAGATAAAGGCACCAGCTCACCATGGTCGGAAGTGCGGGCGACAACGGATCCAGTTGCCGGGCGTTCTTCAGCGCCGCGACCCCCTCGTCATACCGGCCTACCGCCGAAAGATACTCGGAATACGCGAAGTAGATGGAGGTGTTGTTCGGGTTGAGGGACAAGGCGCGCCGGAACTCGGTTCCGGCCTCCGTCAGCCTCCACTGGTGCATAAGCGCGTGCCCGAGCGATCCATGGGCCTCGGCAAGGCGATCGTCAAAGCTGAGCGCTCTGCGGGCGGCGGCCTCGGCTTTGGGAAGCGCTTCGCGCGGTGGCAGCACCCAGTCGGATGCGGTGGTGTACGCATCGGCCAGCCCCGCCCAGGCGATGGCATAGCCGGGGTCGAGGGCAAGGGCATGGTTGAAATACTCAATGGCTTTGTTCATGCCTTCGCGCGTGAACTGGAACTCGGCATAGCGGCCCTGCAGATAGTCTCGCCAGGCGTCCACGTTCTCGGTGTAATGCCGCGCGAGTTGTGCCTTTTCGGCGCCGCCGAGATGGAGCGCCATCTTCTCGGCCACCTGGGACGAAACCGAATCCTCGATGTCGAACAAGCCGGCAGGGGTCTCGTCGAATGTCTCCGCCCACAGCGGCCGTCCGTCGGCGACGCGAATCAACTGGACGGTGATGCGAATGCGGTTGCCGGACTGTTGAATGCTTCCGCTGAGGAGTTCCTCCACCCTCAGGTCGCGGCCGGCGGCCAGAGGATCCGCGGGAGCGCTGGCATATCGCAGGACCGCGTCCGTCGGCCGTACCACCAGCTCCCGCACGTTGCTCAGGCGAGTAATCACCGCATCGGCAAGGCCCACGCCGAGATACTCTTCGCCTGGCCGGGAGGTCAACTGGCGAAACGGGAGAACCGCGAGCGACTGCGGAGGGATGGCATCGCCCGCCCGCCGAATCCGCCACTGCCAAATTGCCACACCAGCCAGCGCCATTGCCATCGCCGAACACAGCCCGATAACCAGGAGGCGGTTGCGGCCTCGAAGGAAGGAGTTCGGTTTATCACCGTTTTCGCCCTCCACTTCGGGAACCTGTACCTGACCCACGAACCGGTACCCGCGGCCGGGCACCGTAGCGATATAACGGTGCTCGCCTGGCAGCTCGCACAGCGCCTTCCGCAGAGTGGAGACGTTCTGGACCAGGTTGGCCTCTTCCACGAAGCTGTCCGGCCAGATTGCCTTGAGCAGCTCCTCCTTTTCAAGCACCCGATCCCGGTGGCGAATCAGGACCTCCAGAGTTTCGAAAGCCTTTGAAGTCAGGGGAACCGGCTGACCATCGCGCAGTAGCAGTCTGCGGAGGGTATCCGCGCGGAACGGACCGAAGTCGTAGAAGTCCTTTGTTTCCTCTGGCATGAGGTCGAGCCTGGAATGCTTTTAGAAGATCCTGGAAGATTTCATAAGCTCTGTCAAGACTTTTGCGGGTGTCCTCGGGCAGAATCTCATCCACGGCGTCAACACGGCGCCGCACACAGAACTGAAAAGGAGAACACACAATGAACCAAACACGATTCGCAAAGGTCGGAAGCGCGGTTTTCGGCGCGCTTACCGTAATTTGTCTCACATTCGGAACGAGCGCGAAAGCGTGCAATGTACCGGGCATAGGACTAAGGTCTGGCTACCTTCCGGACCCGTCGATGTTCCTGAGTGCTTTGCCCCCGGCCTCGGGTACTTCGCAGGATGCGCATGCGTCTTCCGTGTCACCGGAGCGAAGTGGGGACCGCAACGGCCCGGCCAGCATCGTGGGACTGTGGCAGGTCACATACACGTCCGGGAACACGGTGACCGATATGGCTTTTGAAGCCTTCCACAGCGATGGAACGGAGATGCTCAACGATGTTACGCCTCCGGCTGAAGGCAACGTTTGCCTGGGGGTCTGGACGCAAACAGGCGGAACGGCCTACAAGCTCACCCATCCGTCATGGACCTTTGACCCCAATGGGAACCTGACCGGAACCGCCCAATTCAGCGTGACCATTACTCTGAATTCCGCGGATAGCTTCGGCGGCACCTACACCCTCAGCTATTTCGACACGACGGGCCTGCCCATCGGCGTGTACAACGGAGCGCTGACCGCCACCCGCATTCTGCCCAATTATTGAGGCGAAAAAGGGGAAGCGCAATGAAAAGAGGAATTGTGAAACTCTGCGCGGCCGGCCAGACCCTGCAAACGGAGACAAAGCGATGAGCGTTGAAGACGAAGCGATGCGCGTTGAAAACAATGTTCGGCTGATTCAGAAAGCCTACGCGGATTTTTCGCGGGGCGATATGGCGTCGCTGCTGGATGCCTTTGCTGAGGACATCCAGTGGATCACGCCTGGTAACACCGCCGTTGCCGGAGAGCGTCGGGGGAAACAGGAGGTGGCCGGGTTTTTCCGCGCGCTCGGCGAGCAGTGGGACTTCCTTGCCTTCGAGCCGCGAGAGTACATCGCATCGGGCGAACGTCTGGTGGTGCTCGGCCGCTATGATGTTCGCTCGCGGCAAACGGGACGCACAGCGGCGTCACACTGGGCAATGGTCTGGACCATGGAGCCCGATCCCTCCCATGGCCGAGCCGATTCTTCACGTCGGCCAGACTCGGCCACCGCCCTGCACTGTTTCTGAGGATGAAAGGCCAGCCGGGATCCTACTGATAGAGCAGCTCGCCCAGACCGTGTCCCGATCATACGTGGAACTTCTTCCGGAGCCACTTCAGCACAGCGAGCTGCTCGTCTTGTCCGGCCCTCCGTATCTGCGAAAGCAGCCAAATCGTCGTTGGCTTCTCGCTCGTGATATTTTTTGCTCCTTGGTTGCACGTCGAACAAAGCGCTCTCAGGTTCGATAGTTCGTCCTTTCCCCCAAGGCTTTTGTCTTTGATGTGGCCGATATGGAGACGAACAACTCGTCCCGTGGCCGGATCGACCTCGCCGGGAGTCAGGCCGCACATCTGACATGTGAAGCCGTTGCGGTCAAGAACCTCGGCCCGGAGTTTCCCGGATATCGGTCGGCTGAACTTGACGGCGGGCTTTTCTGGCGGCGCTTCTTTCAGGAGGTACTGGCCGGGCTTGAGGTCAGCACTGTCATTGTGCGTGAGGATCGGCCAACCTTCGTCCTCGCGCAGCTCACGGACGCGCCGTGCCCATTCGCTAACGCTGGTGCCGGCGGCGTCGCGAACCTGAATCGAGGTGACCACGTTTCCTATGTTCGCGAGTAAAAACTTCCGAATCCGTTCCTTTGATCCGGGCGGCTTAGGCATACCTGCGCGATTGCCCCGAGACGCGCTCTTGGTCAAGCAACTGATCCATCAACTGCTTCCCAATAAACTGCGTATAGACAGGGGGGATGGCCTCGTTTAGCTCGCCTTTGTTCATCCAATCTATCCCCATGGCATCGCGAGCAGCAGCTATGCTGCAGTTCCCTCCACCGTTGACCGACACGAAGTCACGCATATCGTCGGTCTTCCCGTAGTGCGATTTACGTTTGTCGAAGGTGTGGCACTTCGGGTGCCTTCCATGCGGCGGCACGAGCAGCATGAAATTGGTTTCGAACAACCTGTGGCGGAGGACGCGCAGGCCTTTGAACATCGTCCCGCAGAGGACCACCGGATTCAGCAGAGGAGCGCCATCGACGTTTTCGATGATGTAGGGAAGCCCCGATCGGATGAGCATTTCCCTGACAGGTTCGATAAGGCGCGGCCACTCGTCGGCGTTCCCGTTGCGCTTGGCTAGATCGGAATATGACTGGCAGGGAGGCGACGCGTGGATGGCGTCAAAGGACGCGATAAAACTCCGTTTCAGGGTAAGGGCGTCGTCCTGGATGAACGTAAGGGGGTAGTGCGGTTGAGGGTTAATATCAACGCCGACAACCTCGAAGCCAGCTCGGCTGTAACCAACTCCGGCGCCACCGGCACAGCAGAAGAGATCAAGAAGTCTTGGCTTGGTTCTTGCCGCCTTCGTTACCATCTCTCCCATATAGCCTACACCACCTCGAATCTAAACATTTGTCTACAGGAATGTTGCATCGGGTCGCGTGGGACACCCCAAAGCTCAAGTGCGGCGAACCACAGGTGTTTCTCGCTCCGTTTGAACATGCATTTACCGGCCCCCGCCTCACCCCCTCAGTACCCCTTCAAAAACTCCGCAAAGTTCGGCCCCAGAGCCTTCTTCCGCGCGATACAGTCGTTAATCGATTCGATCGTGTTGCGCAGGTTCCGCGTCCCGCCCGAGTAGCTCTTGACACGGTCCCTAAAGAAGCTGTCCAACTCCTCACGATGCGTCGCATCGCAGAACTCTTCGCCGGTGAGCGGAAGGTTTGC
>JBEKFB010000225.1:0-7805 GCA_050013535.1 Bryobacteraceae bacterium
GTGCTTGCCGAGATCGCCGCGGACATGAACGCCGGACATCCCATGCATCGCCTTCTCCAGGGCGATGTCGGTTGCGGCAAGACACTGGTGGCCGCGGAAGCCGCCATTATCGCCATCGAGAACGGGTATCAGGTGGCCGTCCTCGCGCCCACCGAAATTCTGGCCAGCCAGCATCATATTTATTTCCGCAATCTGTTCCAGAAGCTTGGATACACCGTGCTGCTGCTCACCGGCTCGGCGGGTTCGCGCGAGAAAATGCAACTCAAGAAGCTTCTGGCGGCGGGTCTTGCGCACGTGGCTGTGGGCACGCACGCGCTGCTGGAAGAGGATGTGGAATTCGCGCGCCTCGGCCTCGCCATCGTCGACGAGCAGCACCGTTTCGGCGTGATGCAGCGCCTCGGCCTGATGCGCAAGGGCCGTACTCCCGACGTCCTGGTGATGACGGCGACGCCCATCCCGCGCACTCTGGCGCTCACTCTCTACGGCGATCTTGATGTTTCGGTGATCGACGAACTCCCGCCGGGCCGTCAGCCTGTCATGACCAAGCACGTCACCGCCGACCGCGTCGAGAACGTCTACAGCTTCCTGAAGCAGCAGGTGGATGCGGGACGCCAGGCCTATGTCGTGTATCCGCTGGTGGAGGAATCGGAGGCCATCGCCGTGAAAGCGGCGGAAAAGATGTACGAGCATCTTTCCCGCGTGGTCTTTCCGTCGATTGTCGTCGGTCTGCTGCATGGCCGCATGAAAGCGGACGACAAGGAAAAAACGA
This sequence comes from Bryobacteraceae bacterium, assembly GCA_050013535.1. GTDB lineage: Bacteria > Acidobacteriota > Terriglobia > Bryobacterales > Bryobacteraceae > CAWACP01. The sequence goes on from JBEKFB010000225.1 coordinate 770, forward strand.
TGCTTGGCTTCAAGCGGGGCGAGATTAAGATTTTGGTGTCGACGACGGTGATCGAAGTGGGCGTGGATGTGCCCAACGCTACGGTGATGGTGATCGAGCAGGCAGAACGGTTCGGCCTCGCTCAACTGCATCAGCTCCGAGGTCGCGTCGGCCGCGGTGCCGAGCAAAGCTACTGCGTTCTGGTGACCGACAAGATGAACGAAGCCGCGCGCGAGCGCATCCGCACACTGGTGGATTCCACCGACGGCTTCCACATCGCCGAAATGGATCTGAAGCTGCGCGGCCCCGGCGAATTCTTCGGTACAAAACAATCAGGACTGCCCGCGCTGCGTATCGCCAACATCATTCGCGACCAGGAAATACTGGAGCTGGCGCGAAATGAAGCGGTGGCATTCATCGCTCATCCTCCGTCGGAGGAGGTTCTCCGCCGGGCAGTGGCCTATGTGCGCGATCATTGGCAGCGCCGGTATGGGCTGGTGCAGGTGGGATGAGGCTGCGCGTCATTGCAGGCGAGTTCCGCAGCCGTCTGCTGAAGAGTGTGCCGGGGCTGGAAACGCGTCCCACGCCGGACCGTCTGCGCGAAGCGTTGTTCAACGTGCTGACGCCGGTGATCGAAGATTCGGTTTTCGTGGACGCTTACGCAGGAACGGGCGCGGTGGGCATCGAGGCTCTGAGCCGAGGAGCGAAGCGCGCGATTTTCGTCGAGCGCAACCGGGCTGCGGTGGGAGTGATTCGCGATAATCTGGGTGCGCTCGGCATCGCCGATCGCGCCGAGGTGTTCACGGGGAAGGCCGCGCCGGTGCTCGAGCGCGTCACAGCCGATATCGTTTTCCTTGACCCGCCGTATGCCCTGGCGAAGGAGTACGAGGAATCACTGAAGACCTTGGGAGAACGAACGACTGGGCTGGTGATCGTTCAGCACGCCCACCGCCAACCGCTCAACGATGAATACGGCTCACTGCGGCGCAGCCGTATCCTCCGGCAGGGCGATAATGCGCTGAGCTTCTATTCGAAGGGATAGAATAGGGCCGAGCTGTTAATAATCTAAATCGACTACACGAGGTGTTCCATGAAGAGCCTTCGGTTTCTTACGCTGCTGGCGTCCGCGGCGATTCTTGCCAGTGGGCAGAATCAATTTCAACTGGTGACTGGAAAAGCGTTCGATTCCGCGCTGCCCAAGGATTTCTATCTCGAGGGCAACGCCATTCCCACGGCAAAACGTAATGCGGCGATGGTGACTTCGCCATCCGGGGCGCGCGCGGTGTTCTCGCTGCTCGACACCACAGGTTATGCGTCGAACATCATCGAGAAGTACATCGGGATGATCATCACCGAGGGCGACCTCACCATCTGCGGGCAGAAAGTCACCGTGGGCAGTTATGGCTTCGGCTGGACGCAATCGCCGCGTGGCGAGGACAAACCCGGCGCCTTCTCGCTCTATAACCAGGCCGGCGGCAAGCTGGCGGAATGCAGCACTCCGCGCGACGCCGATCTCAAAGTCCCGCGGCCGCTGCAGGTGGTGGTGAAGAACGACGGAACGGCCACTCTTTATCACGGCCGCAACGGCGTCTCGTTGCAGTAGGGACTGCGGCATCGGCCGGTTCGACGTCACCCCGGGAACTGGATCCCCTGCGCCAGCGGCAGCTCGCCCGACCAATTAATAGTCACCGTCTGCCGCCGCATGTAGGCCTTCCACGCGTCGCTGCCCGATTCGCGGCCGCCCCCGGTTTCCTTCTCGCCGCCGAATGCCCCTCCGATCTCTGCCCCGCTGGTGCCGATGTTCACGTTGGCAATCCCGCAGTCGCTGCCGCGATGGCTGAGGAAAGTTTCGGCCGACATCAGGTTCGTGGTGAAGATGGCTGACGACAGCCCCTGCGGCACGTCGTTGTGCCAGCGAATCGCTTCTTCCAGGTCGCCGCATTCGATCAGATACAGGATGGGTGCGAACACCTCTTCCTGAAGGATGGGCATGTCCGCCTTGGCGCGCACCAGCGCCGGTTCCACATAGCAGCCGCCCAGTTCGCGTCCACCATAGATCAGCTCACCGCCCTCGTGCCGAATGCGATCGAGCGCGCGCATCATCGTATCCACGGCGTCGCGATCCACCAGCGGTCCCATGATCGTTTCGCCTTCCAGCGGATCTCCAATGCGGACCTGCTTCCATGCTGCGATGAGCCGCTCGGTCATGGCGGCAGCGATGCGCCGGTCGAGAAACAACCGCCGCAGCGTGGTGCATCGCTGACCGGCTGTCCCCACCGCGCCAAACAAGGCCGCGCGCACCGCCAGATCGGGATTCGCATCCGCGGTGACGATGACGCCGTTGTTGCCGCCGAGTTCCAGCAGAGTCCGGCCCAGCCGCCGGCCCACGGTCTCCGCCACCACGCGGCCCATTCGAGTCGATCCGGTCGCGCTCACCAGCGGCACGCGCTTATCGTTCAGAAGCCGGTCGCCAATCTCACGGCTCTCGCCGATGAGCAGCGTGAACACGCCCTTCCAGCCGTGCCTCTCCAGCACTCGGTTACAGATGTTGTGTACCGCGACTGCCGTCAACGGCGTCTTGTGCGACGGCTTCCACAAGACGCAATCGCCGCATACCGCCGCGATCAGCGCATTCCATGACCACACCGCCACGGGAAAATTGAAAGCGCTGATGACGGCCACGACACCCAGCGGATGCCACTGCTCGTACATGCGATGGCCGGGCCGCTCGCTGTGCATGGTGAGCCCGTGGAGTTGCCGCGAGAGTCCCACGGCGAAATCGGCCACGTCGATCATCTCCTGCACTTCGCCGAGGCCCTCGGCCAGAATCTTGCCCATCTCCAGCGTGACCAGCGCGCCGAGATCGTCCTTGTTCCGGCGCAGCTCTTCGCCGATCTCGCGAACAATCAGGCCACGCTTCGGGGCCGGTTCCATCCGCCAGCGCTCGAATGTTTCCACCGACGTCTTCAGTAGCTGCTCGTAGGCCGCGGCGCCCGCCAGCCGCACACGCGCGATCTCGCCGCCGTCGATGGGCGAGTATGAGACCAGCTCCTTCGCTCCTTCGGTCTGGATCCACTCGCCGTCGGACGCTCCCGCATTCACCGGGAGGATGCCCAGCCGATGGAGCATTTCGCTCACCCGGGCCGATTCGCGAACTGCCGTTACAACTGACATGGAAGATTCCTTCGACGACAGGATCGCACAGGTCAGTTGCGCATGGCCGCGACCAGCGCCTCAATTCTCTGCTTCGACAACCACTCGCCTTCCAGGAAGACTCCCTCGATGCGTCGTGTGTTGCGGATGTCGTCCAGAGGATTGGCATCCAGCAGGACCAGGTCGCCAAGTTTCCCCACCTGCACTGTACCGAAAGAATCTTCGGCATCGAGAAACTTTGCCGGATTGATGGTTGCCGTTCGCAGGGCCTGCGCGGGCGTGAGCCCGGCCTTCACCAACATCTCCAGTTCCTGATGGAGTTCAGCGCCCGGATAAGACCATGGATCGCCGGTATCGGTTCCTGCCAGCAGCGGCACGCCATCGGCCTGCATACGCGCGACAATCTCGAGATACCGGCTCCACACGCGCTGGATGTAAGCAACCGTGGCTGGAGGCATGGGCGTGTTGTCCGCTGCTGGCCAGTCCGCGCGTACCGTCTGCGGGATGCGCTTCTGTTCGGGATTGGCAAACCGCTCCGCGCCGTCCAGATTGTAGGAACGGCTCCACATCACCAGCGTGGGAGTTTGCCAGGAATTGAACAGCGCCATCCGTTGGAACAGCTTCTCCGCGCGCGCCGGATCGTATGTATCGAGCACCTGCTGTGCATACTCGCGCCGTTTCGCCGTATCGTGCTGGCGAACGGAATCGAGCAACATACCGCGAAGCTGGTCCTCCTCGCGCGAGCACGCCAGTGCCACGCCCATCAGATGCTCCATGCTTTTCTGACGCGCCTCAATGGCATCCCAGACGCTCACCTCATCGGGCACGTGCCCAACCACGGGCAGGCCCCACTTGCGCCCACGGTCGATGAGAGCGTAATAGGAATCTGCCGGCAGCCGCGTCAGGACCTTGATAAAATCCACACCTTCTTTGTCCACCCGGTCATACATATCGCGTGCTTCCTGGGGCGATCGCGGCACCAGCACCGGCAGCTTCGGATCGCCTGACGGGGCGCCGTCAAAGGGCTTGCCGCAGGTAATGACGTGCGGTCCGACCAGCGTCCCCTGATCGACGCCCCGCTGCCACGCCTTCGTTCGCAATGGATCGCTGCCCATATCGCGAACGCCGGTGATGCCCCACGAAAGGTACAGCGGGAACAGGTTCTGTGAATACCAAAGGTGCACGTGCATGTCCCACAGGCCGGGGATCAGGTATTTGTGCGTGCCGTCGATCACGATGGCTCCGGATGGAGTGGGACCATTGGTCTCCTCCACGCCGGCGATGTTCTTCCCGCTGAGCCGCACAAAGCGGTCCGGCAGAACGCGCCCATTCACGACGTCGATCACGTTTACATGTCGGATGACGATGACGCGGGCAGGGAGTTCAAGAGGAAGGGCAAAGACCGCACACAGAGCAAGCACCACCCGCGGGAGCACAGGTCCTCATTCTAACAATGCGGGCCGGATTCGCTTCGCCTCTCAAGGCTATTGACAGATATGTATATCAAGTGATATATATATCTCATGGCTGACCCGGATCTCCAGAGCTTCCTCCCGCTTAAGACCCAGTGGTTCCACATCATGCTTTCGCTGGCGGGCGAGGAGCAGCACGGCTACGGAATCATGCAGGGGGTCCTCGAGCGCACCGGCGGGAAGGTGCGGCTGTGGCCGGCGACGCTGTACGGGTCGCTCAAGCGGCTCATCGAAGCGGAACTCATCGAGGAATCCGACGAACGCCCCGCGCCCGAAGTGGACGACGCGCGGCGTCGCTATTACCGGCTCACGGCTCTCGGCCGGCGAGTCCTTAACGCCGAATGCGACCGCCTGCAGGAGCTGGTTCGTGCCATTCGGGTCAGCCAAATCATGGTGACGGAATGAACTTCGCACTGCGCATCTACCGGCGGCTGGCGGAAGCCTTCCCGCACGAATTCAAGCTTGTCTACGGACCGGATCTGGGGCAACTTGGGGAGGACGTCGTGGCGGATGTTGCCAGACGTCATGGAATCGCCGGTCTAATCCGGCTGGTTGCGGACATCGCGCTGTGTTTGGCCGCGGAATACCTGAGCGAGATGCGCCGGGACCTGCGGTACGCGGTGCGAGCGCTGATCAAATCGCCCGGATTCGCGCTGGTCGGCATCATTTCCCTGGGGCTCGGCATGGGAATCACCACGTCCGTGTTCAGCCGGGTGTGGAACCAGATGTTTCGCGCTTTGCCAGGAGTGGCGAATCCGGGAGAGCTGGTGATGCCGCAGAACCCGGTGTCTTATTACTACATCGAGCAGTATCGTGCGGAAAAAAGCCTGCTCGCCGGCGCCGCTGCGTTTCGGAATGGAGTCCCGTTCAACGTCGCGCTCGAAGCCAATGGGAATGGGAGGCCGCAGCGTGTCTTCGGCCAGCTTGTATCGCCGGATTATTTCGCCGTCCTGGGAGTGAAACCGCAGCGTGGGCGAGTACTCAATCCGAAGATGGATAAGCCCGGTGATGCACCCGCAGTGGTGATCACGGATCGTTTCTGGCGTGACCGCCTCAATGCCTCGCCCGACGCATTGGGACAAACGCTGCGCCTGAACGGCCAGACCGCCACCATCGTTGGAATCACGCCGAAGGGATTCAAAGGCGCGATGCCCATCGTGCGCACCGAGCTGTTTGTGCCGGTCACTGTGTCCGCGGCGCTCGCGTCGGAGCTCAGCAACGACGTGCTCCATAAGCACGACGCGAAAGCGTTTCAGGCGATCATGCGCCTGGCGCCCGGGGTTAGCATCGATTCCGCGGAGGCCGGTCTGGACACCGTTACGCGCCGTCTCGACAATCAGGACCCATCAAATCTCCGGCGCGCTGACAAAGGCCGGCGCGTGACCTTGCTCGATGGCGGCACGGTGCTGCCGATTCCCCGCGCGATGAAACCTGTGGTGGTGGCCTTCCTGGGCGTGCTGGTGGGCCTGGTTCTTACCATTGCGTGCATGAATCTGGCGAACATGCTGCTGGCGCGCGGCGCGGCTCGCCGCAAGGAGATTGCAATTCGTGTGTCGGTGGGGGCCAGCCGTTTCCGGCTGATCCGGCAATTAATGACCGAGGGCGTTGTGATCGCCATGCTGGGCGGCTTTGCGGGGCTCGCGCTCGCTTACGGATTGTCCGTTCTCGAATCGCAAGTCAGGTTGCCGCAGGCGATGCCGCAGGATCTCGACTACAGTCTGGACTGGCGCGCATTCGTCTTCGCCTTCGCGCTCTCCATCATCTCCGGCATCGGATTCAGCCTTGCTCCGGCCCTGCAGACAACCAAAGCCGAGCTTGCGTCAACGCTAAAAGAGGGCTCGGCGGTTCAGTTGCGCGGGTACCGGCGTTTCGGCATGCGCAACCTGCTGGTAGTGGGTCAGGTGGCGGGTTCGCTGATGTTGCTTCTGATCACCGGCTTCCTGGTGATAGGGTTTAGCAGGACCAATAACTTCCAGACCAAATTCGACGCGAACACAATGTATCTGCTGGCCATCGACCCGGTGCGCGAGCCATCGGCTCAGTGCAGAGTGTCGCGCTGGCGGCACAAGCGCCCTTCTCGGTCGCGAGTGGCACGGCGCAACTGACTGCCTCGAAAGATCCCCGCGACGCCTCACGGACGCTGAAGGTGGTGGCAAAGGAAACGGTGGGCGCGGGCTACTTCGCCACGCTGAGCGAGCGGATGCTGGCTGGCCGCGAGTTCACCGAACGCGATCAACGCATCGAGACGTCGGAGGATGGATCGAGCGCGGATGGATCGAACATGGTCCCGTTGCCCGCGGTGTTGAATGAGAGCGCCGCGCGCGGGCTGTTCGGCAATGCCAATGCCGTGGGCCAGCGTGTCAGCGAGGACAAGCAATCCTATGACGTGGTGGGCGTGGTTCGCGATCTGAAACATGGAATGGCGGACGACG
>JBEKFB010000226.1:0-7237 GCA_050013535.1 Bryobacteraceae bacterium
CGATTATTTCCTGCCAGGCTTTACGGGGTGCAGAGCAGTGGCTTCGCCTTACCACTCCCCATTTCGAAATGTTCACTACGGCCGGCGAGAAGAAGGGCCGTGAGTGCATCCTCTATTTCGAGACGGTCCGTCAGTTCTTCATTGACGTGGGGATTGCTAAAAACCTCTCGATCGCTCCGGTGCGCATTGTCGCATTTCGGAACGAAAAAGAATTCCGCCCGTACGCGCCGAACGAGATGGCGATGGCATTCTACCCGGACGAACTCGACCGCGACTACATCGTGATGAGCGAAATCGGCCAGGACCGCTACCCGGCTGCGGTCCACGAATACGTTCATCTGATTATCAAGCACTATGGCCTGAAGCTTCCCCTGTGGGTGAACGAAGGCCTTGCGGAAGTCTTTTCCACGCTGCGCCCGCTTGGGAAGAAGATGGCGTTCGGCGATCCTATACCCGGGCGGGTGCTGGAGCTCCGAGCCGAACCGCTGCTCGACCTGAGAACTCTCATTGCAGTGGGCCAAAATTCGCCGTATTACAACGAGCGCACTCGCGTTAGCATGTTCTATTCCGAAAGCTGGGCGCTGACGCACATGCTCTACGTGAGCCCTGGCTATCGGCCTGGGTTTCCCGTTTTTCTGAACGCACTTGCCGAAGGCGAGGGGACCGAAGCCGCGCTCCGCAAAGCGTGGGGGAAGAGCCTAAAAGAGATCCATGAGGATCTCTCCATCTATATCCGGGGCGGTGATTTCCACTCCCTGGTGGCCTCGGTGCAACTCGAGAAGAGTGCCGAAGACCCCGACGTGCAGCCCGTCACTGCATGGGACGCGGACCTGGTACTCGCGGAGATCATGTCGTCGTCAGCGAACAAAGCGGTCCTGGGACGCCAGATGCTTGAGCGCCTGATGGCCGAGCAGCCCAAACGTCCCGAGCCGCCCGCAATTCTGGCCGAACTGGCGCTTCGCGAAGGCCACAGCGACGAGGCGATCCGAATGTTCGCGAGGGCTTCCGAATTGGGTGACGCCAACCCAGAAATGTATTTTCGTTATGCCATGTTGTTATGGAGCCGTCCGCAAACTGGTGGCGGTATCGCGGTGATTCAAGCGTTGCGAAAAGCGGTGGAGTTGAAACCGGATTATCCGGAAGCGCACATGCGTCTCGGTTTCGCGCTGATGGACCACGGCGATTATAAACAGGCCCTGCCGGAATTCGCGCGCCTCAGGACGATCAAACCGGAGGACGCATTTTCGTTCTATTATTCCGTCGCGTACGCAACCTATCGGCTCGGCGACGCGGCGCAGGCTCGAATAGCGCTCGATAAAGCAAGGCCGTGGGCGAAAGAGCCGTCGCAACAAATGTCCATCGACCAGTTGACTCAGGCGATGGACGCCACTTCACAGCGCGGCGCTAAGACACCCGTCCCTCCTGCCGCGCAGAGCGAAGCCGTCGAAACGGTGAGCCCGTCATCGCGCCTCCCCCGGATAGAAGGGACGCTCGACATCGTGGAGTGCGGCGGCGAAACCACCCGGTTGGCAGTTGCTTCCGGCGGCAACACCTTGTGGTTCCTGGTGGACAATCCCAATGCAGTGCGAATCACGAATGCCGCTGGCGGATCGGTAGATTTCACCTGCGGGAAACAGCCGGGGCGGCCGGTGATCGTCGAATATCAGGACCGCCCCAGCGCCGAGACGAAAACTATTGGTGTCGTGCGCGGCATCGAATTCCGGTAACCGAACCGCGCAGGAAAGGCAGCTCAACGCCGGCGGCCCGAAGAATCCGCACCCAGCGCACTCCGCAGATTGCTGTGCGCCGAGCTCAGACATTCCTCAATCGCCTCAAAATCAGGAATCTTGTCCTCTTCCACCTGCTCCAGCGACGCCTGCACGGACTGGATCTTCAGCATGCTGTCGGTAATCGCTTCACGTTCCACTGCTGTTAGTGATGGCATTCAGATTCGAGCAGCCATGCGATTCCACGTGACGAAGGTAGGCGTATTTCGATTGTTGCTTTTTTTCGTTCGCCATATGGATCAGGAGATCGAACCGGTTGCACTCGGGGTCGCCCTGGACAATTGCCTCGAACTGCTGTTCGTGAAGAGCGAGCAGTTCCTTTACGGTAACGGCGAATTCTTCCATCAGGCGGCAGTGTTCTTCGCATCGCAGATTGCCGGTTGCGGCAGCTACCCGGGTGTTCGGTTCGTCAATGAACATCGCCTGGCTCCCGACCTCCCATGGTGCACCTGCAAGCGAGCGACCCTTGTCACCTGGTGACGCTGCGGCGCCATCGTAAGAAGGTAGGATGGCAAAATCCATCCAGAATGTTTCAATCGCGCGCAACAAATCTTTGAAACGATCCAGTTCCGCCGCTTTCGCGACGAAGCAGTTGGCGCCCGCCCGGTAAATCTCCAGCACTGACGCGGGCGAAGCGTTGGTGGAAAGCATAATCACAGGCATCGCCCGTAATTCGGGATCGCTCTTGATGGCGCGCAATGCCTCGAGCCCGCTCACTCTCGGCATGTTCATGTCCATCAGGATCAGGTCGGGGGCGGGGGCGCTGCCGTACGGAGGGCGGCGCCACAGGAAGTCCAAAGCGTCCGCGCCATCTTTGGCCCACTGTAACTCGCAGGGAAGCGAACTGTCCGCGATCACGCGCCGAAGCAGATGTACAAACGCCGCATCGTCGTCGACAACCAAAATCTGAAACACTTGTTCCGTGGAGCACTCACATGTGCTTCATCGATAATACACGCGGATGTTCAGAGGCGCATCCGAAATACGGACTCTCCGAACTATTGCGGGCGGAACTAACCGTGATAACGTCCGGAACCCGAGATGGCGTGCGCGGCTCGGAAAAACCGCACGTTACCTAGTTCTGGGCGGACGTCTGCGATTTGCGCGTCAGCTCGAAATTGCGGGTGGCGGGTTTGCGCGTATCGTAAGGCGAGAGCTTCTTCGTTACGGGACCATCGAAACCCTCGTGCGTCGCCGCGAGTTCGTAATCGATGTCCATGTTGAGATCGTAGAAAATGTATGAGCCATCTTTCTTGGTCTGCGTATTAATGACCTCGCCGCTCTTGAGATTCTTGAGACGCACGGTCGCGCCCTCGAGACCATTGCCATAAACGTCTCTCACTGCGCCCTTCAGGTCGCGCGTGCGCGATTTATCGGGCTTCACCTGCGGCGTCAGCACGTCGTGCGTGGGCTCCCCCGGGTTCGCTTCGCGTTGTTGAGCAAGCGCGGCACAGGGCAGAACCAGCAGGAAGACGGGAAGCAGCATTGCGGGTTTCATGTTTGACAGCTCCTTATCAGCATAGACCAGCGGCGGATGCCTCGATTCGCGGCGGCAACCGCTTCGTACATGCTATATTTTCCGGTACCGTGCGTACGTCGTTTCTTTCGTTCCTGCTCGGCTTTTCGGCCATTGTGTCAGCGCAGCCCGCGCCGGCAATCCATCCGGCCGTGAAGACTGTTGTCGATGCCGTCTCCGAGGAACGCATCACCGCCACGCTGCGGCGTCTGGAAGCGTTCGGCACTCGCAACTCGCTTTCCTCGGCCACCGATCCGGAGCATGGCGTCGGCGCGGCACGGAAGTGGATCTACGGGCAGTTCCAGAGTTACAGTCCACGCCTGCAGGTACGCTACGACACCTGGCACGTTCGTACGTTGCCTCCCCGCGTGGTGCGCGACACGGACTTTGTCAACGTCGTCGCGGTGCTGCCAGGCACAGTTCATCCCGAGCGCCAATTCCTCATCACCGCGCATTATGATTCGCTGGCGCTGGTATGGGACAAGCCGGAAGATCAGGGCAACCTTGCCAAAGTGGACTGGGTAAAGACCGCGGACGCGCCGATCGCGCCCGGCGTGTCCGACGACGGCAGCGGCGTGGCGGCGGTGCTGGAACTCGCCCGCGTCATGAGCCAGCACGAATTCCCCAACACCATCGTGTTCATCGCTTTCGCCGGCGAAGAGGAAGGTCTGATTGGCAGCACGCTGTACGCGGATAAGGCACGCAAGGACGGGGTGAATATCGAGGGCGTCCTGAACAACGACATCATCGGCACCGACGTGGGCGGCGACGGACGGCGAAACAACCGCGCGGTGAATGTCTACTCCGGCGACCCGAACGACTCTCCATCGCGCACGCTCGCGCGGTACGTCAAATCGGCGGCCGAGCGCTACTTCCCGGAGATGCGTGTCAATCTTGTGTTTCGCGATGACCGCTTTGGGCGTGGCGGGGATCACATCCCGTTCGACCGGAACGGTTTCGCCGCCGTCCGCGTGACCACAACTACCGAAGACTACTCGCACCAGCACAGCCCCTCCGACACGTTCGCCAATGCCTCGGCGCCATACACGACGCTGGTGGCCCGGGTAAACGCCGCCGCGCTTGCCAGCTTGGCGCTTGCGCCTCCTGCGCCGGCTATCGCCCGCATCGGGCGCGGGAAATCCGGATATGATGCGGCGTTGCGCTGGTCGAGACCGGAGGGAGCCGCCGATATTGCCGGCTACGTTGTGATGATGCGCTCCACTACCGCGCCCGAGTGGGAAAAGGCGGTCCCGGTGGGCAACGTCACCGAATTCACGCTGGCGAACACTCCCATCGATGATGTCGTGTTCGGCGTGAAATCCATCGACCAAGACGGCCACGAGAGTTTGGTGGCGCCGTGGACGCTCAGGCCATATCCCGGCGAGAAGATCGAAGCTGCTCAGGAACCATCCCATTGAGGGTTCGCGTCCACTAGCCGAGCTACAATCTGGGATGTGCAGCGCTGTCGGAGGCTTCTATCCCCGCACGAATTCTAATCGTTGAGGACGAGCGGATTACCGGCGAGGATCTGCGCGATATTCTCACGGAACTCGGCTACCAGGTTGTGGACGTTGTATCCAGCGGCGCGGAAGCGTTTCGGCTGGCCGAGGAGAGCGCGCCCGACCTCGCGCTCATGGACATTCGCATCAAGGGCGACATGGACGGCACCGAGGTGGCGCACGTCCTGCGAAGCCGCTTCAACATCCCGGTGATCTATCTCACCGCGCACGCAGACAGGGAAACGCTGGAGCGCGCCAAACTCGCGCAGCCGCTGGGCTACATCACCAAGCCGTTCCAGGAGGCGGAGCTTCACGCCAGCATTGAAATGGCGTTGTATAAACACGCCGAAGATCTGAAAGCGCTCGATCGCGAGGGATGGCTCAGTTCCACGCTTCGTGCGCTCGGCGAAGGCGTCATTTCCGTGGACCGCAGCAGCACGGTGATGGTGATCAATGGCGCGGCGGAGGGCTGGACTGGCTGGACCGCCGATGAAGCGCGAGGGAAGAACGTTCACGATGTGCTGCTTCTGGTGGATGCCGCAAACGGCGAGCGGGTGAGGGCGGGGATCGATGCAGTTCTTGCCGTAGGGTCGATGGGAGAGATCGCGGCCGGGGCGCTGCTGGTGGCAAAAGGTGGAGAACAGCGCGCTATTGAAGCCAGCATCGCGCCCATCCGCAATCACGAGGGCGAGATATCGGGAGCCGTGATCGTCTTCGGCGAAGTGCGCACCCCGCCAGGGGCACCGCCCGAAGATCGCGGACCGGAAAAGAAAGACGATGACGGCGTGTCCGTTGGCGATTTCAAAATCGTGGCCGCTTCGCCGAAAATGAAGGCTGTCCTTCGGTTCGCCCGGCGTGTCGCCGAGAGTGAAGCGTCCACCATCCTGCTTGAGGGCGAGAGCGGCACGGGCAAGGACGTGGTGGCGCACTATATGCATCACTTCGGCAACCGGCGCAAAGGGCCGTTCGTGTCGCTCAACTGCGCGGCCATTCCGGAGACGCTGATTGAGAGCGAATTGTTCGGCTACGAAAAGGGCGCTTTCACCGACGCGCGCGCGCCCAAAGCGGGCATTCTGGAGATCGCCTCCGGCGGCACGATTTTTCTGGACGAGATTGGCGAGATGCCGATCCAGTTACAGGCCAAGCTGCTGCGCGTCCTGGACGAGCAGACGTTCCGGCGGCTGGGCGGCGTGCGCGATATTCACGTGGATCTGCGCGTGATGGCCGCTACTAACCGGACACTGGTGGAAGCTATCGACCAGGGGCGATTCAGGCTGGATCTTTACTACCGCCTGAACGTGATTCAGGTATGGATCCCAGCGCTGCGGGAGCGGCTGGATGACATTCTTCCTTTGGCCAGGTATTTCAACGGGCTCTACAGCACGCGCTTTCGCCGGAGTTTTCAGGGATTGTCGCGGGGAGCGGAGGCGGCGTTGCTGGCGTATGCCTGGCCCGGGAACGTGCGTGAACTGCGCAACATCATGGAACGCGCCACGTTGCTCGAAGACACGGATTGGATACAGGTTTCGAGTTTGCAGCTCGAGCCGCGCGGACTGGGGGAACAACCTGTTGGCGCGGAATCTCCCACGGCGGCGGGCCCGGTCCCTGGAGCAACGCTGGAGGAAACCGAGCGACGCATGCTGTTGCAGGCTCTCGAGAACTCCTACTGGAATCAGACGCGTGCTGCGGCAATTCTGGGAATCAGCCGCGATGCGCTCCGCTACAAGGTGAAAAAGTTCAATCTGAAACCGCCAACAACGACGCAATCCAGGAAAGAAAGCGCGTAGGGCGTTACCGGACGATCGAAAACGTCGTCCAGGGATGCGCATTCAGATCGCGCAGGATGTCCTTCTGCCAGTCGAATTCCGGGTGCTCGCCGATGTGCTGCGACGCGTGGAAATCGAGTCCACAGGCATGGCCCATCGCCGCGGTCAGCGACATTCGCAGAGCCATCGCCGCATCCGTGGCCTTGTTCTGAACGGCGCCCGCCGGTCCATACGCCGGTTGCCAGGGGCTCGACCCGCGCGGCGACAGATCGATGTGTCCGCAAATCGTGCGTTCGCTGGGAGCATTGACCTTGCCGACGGTATCGTAGTGATCGCCGAGAAAGCGCTGGGCTGTCGCGAGGTCGATGCGGCCCTTGTTTTCGGCCATCAATTGATCCCAGCGGGCGTGACGGGCGTTCTCGCTAACGGTTTCGTCGGCGGCGTGGAAATCGGTCTCGTCACGGATGAGCGCGGGGTCGGCAGGAAAGTTCGAGCCGACGAAGTAGCCGTCCTTCGAGCGCTCCAGTGTGACGTGTTTCAGGCCCAGCTCGAGGCTGCCGATTTCATTCGAGCGCATGTCGGCCAGGAGCCACGTGTTGGCGTACGCGCCGTTGTTGCCCTCCTTCATAATGGCCGCGAACTCGTCGATATTGGTCGCGTACTGCATGG
>JBEKFB010000227.1:0-8313 GCA_050013535.1 Bryobacteraceae bacterium
GATCCATCACGGCGGATACACGAAGCGGTTCGGCGCCGAAGACGAATCGCGATGTCACGATGGGATAACAACCGATATCCATGAGCGCTCCGCCGCCCCAGTCGGCGATGTTGCGGATGTTCCTCGGATCGCGATTGAAATAGCTGAAGGCGCCCAGTACCGCGCGAAGGTCGCCGACGCCACCTTCCTGGACAATCGCCCTTGCGCGCAGCCACTGCGGGTGCGTGCGCACCATAAACGCTTCGCCGATTTTCACGCCGCTGCGATCGCGCGCTTCCATCAGCACACGCACTTCAGCGGTGTTCAGGCCGATCGGTTTTTCGCAAAGCACGTGCTTGCCCGCTTCGGCCGCGCGGATGGACCAGGGCACGTGCAGATGATTGGGCAGAGGATTGTAAATCGCCTCGATGGCCGGATCGGCCAGCAGCTCTTCATAAGAGCCGTACGCTTTGGGAATGGCGAGCTCGGCCGCGGCGGCACGGGCTTTCGATAGATCGCGCGACGCGATGGCGGCGATCTCGCATCGCTCGCCCCGCTGCATAGCGGGAATAACTTTCTTGAGGGCGATATTCGCCGCGCCCAGTACTCCCCAGCGAATTCTGTCCGGCATTTGAACCTCGATTTTCGCACGACCGCCGCCTACTTCTTCGATTCGGCCGCGTTGACGCGTTCCCGCAGAACACGGATCACCACCTCCGATTGCGCGGCCTGTGCCTTCGCGCGGACCACCTGGCTACGCAGGTCCTCGTTCTCTTTGTGCAGGCGGTCGAGCTCGGCGCTGTCGGCAACGGTGTCGTGCACAGGCATGCGGAGCGGCGGAGGCGGCCCGATGAACCGCGCAAATGCCGCCAGCGGCTTCCCGGCGCCGGCGAAATGAAGCGCCAACTGAACGTCGCCGGACATTCGCGTCCATGTGAAGGAGCCCGCCTGCGCGTCTGCCGGAGTGAGATGGAAATTCGAGGTGTAGCCGCCGTCATCGACGAAAAGCGATCCGGATCGCACTCCGCGCAGTTCCGGCCGCGAGCGATCCCATTGGACGATCAGCTCGCCGGCGTGATCGGTGACGGTCATCTCGATAGGTATCACTGTGGGATCGGCTGCCCTGCTGCGCGTAACATAGAGCCAACCGATGCCAGCCAGCGCGGCGATGGGAAGCGCAACCCAGCGCCAGCTCCGGCGGCTGGTGAGTTGCGGCGTCATCTCCTCGTCTAAGGAAGGAGACGAGACCGCCGGCCGTAGCGCGGGCGCCTCGTCGCGATTCGATGACGCGAAGCCTGACGATGTATCCGTGGGCGGGGTTTTGCCCGCCTGCGCCGAACCCGCCGGCATCGAGACGGCGATCGCAGGCGCGGGACTTTGATCCAGCAGAACCGAGGCCCATCCCGCCTCTTCATGTTCGATGTTGAATTCGAGCAGGCTCTGATCGCTCTCAATGGAGCCATCGGACTTACGGAAGAAGAACCCGGCGCGGGCGGCGTTGTGCCGTCCGGGACGAAGCACCAGCGCGATATCGGTGGCCGCTGGAAAGAACTCGCGATAGAGATCCAGATCCGACTCGCGTAACGAAATGTCGCTGCGAGTATGAGAGAGAAACCAACCCACGGGCTCGACGCCCGAAAAGTCCGGCAGAGTGGCGGCTTCCGCTAGGAACTTCTTCAACTCCGCACGGTCGCGCTCGGAAAGCACCAGCGCCGGACCGTTCGCGTGTTCACAGGCGATGGGACGCCAGGAACGAATCTGAATACCGCGATCTGAGCGAGTGCCAAAAAGCGCGCCGCCCACCTCGATACCGCCCCGGCTCAACGCCCGCTGTCCATATGCGACGGCCGCACGTAATTCCTGCAGCAGGCTGTGCCGGTACTCGATCACAAAAGGACACTCCGGCACGCTCCACTTGTCGAGCTGGGACCGGGTTGCCGCCGAATCGCTCATATCAGGATGATGGGATCACAGATGCGCGCCCGTTGGCGGCTGGTTGGGGACATCGATTGACGTGGTGGGCGTTTCGTCGCTGTCGTCATCGTCAGCGGGCTCATGCAGATGGTAATAATACGTTATCAGTCCCATTGCCGCCGCCAGCACGATCAATGCGGCCAGCCAGCCCACAGAACGCCGGTTGCGCCATTTGCCAGGTCTCGCCAGCGCCGCCGAGAAACGCACAAATGACCAGCAAAAACCGCCAATCAGGATCAGCTTGACATACCACGGCATGAGATCGAGATGGCCCTGCCCGCCAATCTCTTCCCACGTGACCGTGACGGCGATCAGCGCCACCAGGAACTCGATCGCCAGGCCCACGCGCAGGCTGTTGGGCGCGATCGGATTTTCCGTGACGGGTTCGATAACCGGTTCGGCCGCGCTCTCCGCGGGTTGCCCCTCCCCGGCGGCCTCCTGAAGTTCCTGCTCCACTATCTCAACAACGTAGCACTTATGGTGCGCGGTCTTCAGCCGCAGCTCCCGGTTTTTTCGCGATCGCCACCAGCGACAGGCCGCGCCACGGAAGCAGAAAATCGATACGGCGCCATAACCACACCGTCTTATCGAAGATTTTCAGGGTCAGTTTGTTGATTTCCCGGCGGCCCAGCAACCGGCTGAACAGCCACCACGAAGGCGCGGCGACTTTGTTCAATTGCCGCGTACGCACCACCTCGAATCCATATTCCGACAGCAGCGCCCGAAGCTGGGCGGCGCCATAGCGGCGCTTGTGGCCAAGCGTGCGATCGAGGCTGCCGAATAACGCCGGCCCCTGCGGGACCAGGGCGATGAGCGTGCCGCCCGGCTTCATCCAATCGAATACCTGCCGAAGGAATGCAGGCGCGTCGACATATTCAAGCAGATTGATGCAAAGCACGGTGTCAAAGGGTTCGCTCAGGTTGTGGGTTAGCGATGGCTGGTCGGGGTCGAACTCGCGCACCGACACATTGGGCGTGCGCAGGAAACGATTGTGCAGCGCGTGCAGATAGAGCGGATCGCGTTCAGTGGCGACATAGGCAAGACGGCGCCCAATCAAACTGCCGCTCAGGGTGCCAATACCGGCGCCGATTTCGAGAATGCGGTCGCCGAGGTACGGCCGCAGCAATTCCGCCATCCAGTTCAGATATTGCGGCGTGCCCTCCAGATTATTGAGAAATGCCCGGCCGTAGGGCTGGGCGTAGAGATCGTCAATGAGCCAGAAGTGCAGAATCACCCCGAGTGCCTGAAGCCCGTCCTTCCAGCCGATCTTCTTGCCTTCCTCCCAAGTGCGGCCGTGATAGCTGATGGGGACCTCGTAGATGCGCAGTTTGCGCTTCGCCGCTTTCATGGTCAGCTCAGGCTCGATGCCGAAGCGTTGCGAGCGAATAGGAATACTCTTCAGCAAATCCGTGCGGAAAACCTTGTAGCAGGTCTCCATGTCGGTGAGGCTCAGATCGCTGAACATATTGGATACGCCGGTCAGCGTCTTATTGATCACCGAGTGCCAGAAGGGCAGCACACGCATTTGTGCACCGGCGAGGTATCGCGAACCGAACACCGCATCCGCGTGCCCATCGAGGAGCGGCTGCAACAAGCGGGGATACTCCGCGGGATCATATTCAAGGTCGGCATCCTGGATGAGGCAGAAATCACCGCGGGCGTGTTCAATAGCGGTGCGGACGGCCGCGCCTTTTCCCTGATTGACGGACTGCCGATACAGGCGGATACACGGTTCGGACGCGGCCAGCCTTTCCAGGACGGAAGAAGTTCCATCGGAAGAGCAATCGTCGACAACGATGAGCTCGCGCTCCATGTTTTCGGGCAGCGGCGCAGAGAGCACATGAGCGAGACACCGCTCCACCACCGCCCGTTCGTTGTAGACGGGAATCAGAACCGACAGCAGCATGCGAAGAATCAGTATATGGCACGAAACGTGTAACCTGTTGGGAGTGGGCACGTCACCTCTGGCATAACGTCCGAACGGCGAGCATTTGCGCGCCGGGAGCCACCCATGAACGAGCGCAGTCCGCGTCTTCGCTGTTCCGGTGCGATAATAGCCGCGATTTTCGCGGTAATTCCCTCGGCTGGACAGGATTCACCCGTGGCATCGGCTCCATCAGCCGAAATCGCTACTCACGATCTACCGCTGACCTTTCAATCGAAAGTGAACCTCGTGCTGGTGCCCGTCGTGGTGCGCGACTCTCAGGGTCATGCGATCGGCAACCTGACGAGGGACGATTTCCAGCTCTTCGATAAGGGCAAGCGGCAGGAGATCACGAAATTCACGGTCGAAAAGACCGGCGGGATCGCGGCTGAGGTGAAGTCCGCGAGCGCCGCCAAGCCGACAGAAGCGACCGGAGCGGCAACCGAACCAGCCGCGGCGGCAGACGCCCCGGATCATTTCGTCGCTTATCTGTTCGACGATGTCCACCTGAAATTCGAGGACCTCGCGGGCGTTCGCGACGCCGCCGGCCGCAACATCGACAGCCTGCAACCCACCGATCGCGCGGCCATCGTCACTACGTCCGGCCGCGACATGTTCGATTTCACTTTCGATCGCGCAAAGTTGCATGAAGCGCTGTTGAAGCTGCGGCCGAACGCGCTGGCCAACGACGGGAAACAGGAATGTCCCAGCATCAGCTTTTACATGGCTAACCAGATCGTGAATGTCGAGGGGAATCAGCTACCGCCAACTGAGACCGACCCGAATACCCATCTGCTTACGTTTACCACCCAGACGGCCCTGGGCACGGCCACGATGGAGGCGATGCAATGCCTGTCATTCGATGCCAGAATGTTGCCGGAGGCCGAGCAGTTCGCCCTTAGCAAGGCAAGACAGGTTTATGATCGTAGCCTGCACGACAGCCACATTGCGATGACCGTGCTCCGCGACGTCGTGCGCCGCATGTCCAGCTTGCCCGGTCAGCGAATCGTCGTTCTCGCTTCACCGGGATTCCTGACGCTGGGCGATCTGCGTTCGGACGAATTCGACATAGTGGATCGCGCAGTTCGTTCCAGCGTGATCATCAATTCGCTCGACGCGCGGGGACTCTATGTAGTCAACCCAGCCGGCGAGATCGACGAAAGAACGTACGCTCCCGTGGTAACTGAAGCGAAGATGCAATATCGCCGCCAGGAGACCATTGCCGTCGCCGGCGTGCTGGAGGACATGGCCTCCGGAACCGGCGGAACATTCATACGGAACACCAATGATTTCGATGGCGCGTTCCGCAAGCTGGCATCCGCGCCGGAGTTCGTTTACGTGCTTGGCTACACGCCGGCCGGTCTGAAATCCGACGGCACATTCCACGCCCTGACCGTGAAGCTGACCTCGCTGAATAAGCTCTCTGTGCAAGCGCGGCACGGCTATTTCGCAGCCCGCGCCGGAGAGAAGCCGGAGGACAAAGCGAAGCAGGAGATCGCTGACGCGGTGTTCGGACGGGATGAAATCAACGAGTTGCCCGTTGAGCTTCACACGCAGTTTTTCAAATCCAGCGAGACGGACGCGAAGCTGACCGTGATTGTTAGCGTCAACCTGCAGCAGCTTGCCTTCCGCAAGGCTCAGGGCCGCAACAATGACGATCTGACCATTGTCTCCGCGCTTTTCGACGACAATGGCAACTTCATCGCGGGCGACCAAAAGGTGATCGAACTCCGGCTGAAAGATGGAACAGCGCAACGGCTCCAGTCCGGGCGGCCCATCAGTGTGAAGATGCCCTTCGATGTGCGCCCGGGCAAATACGCGATTCGACTCGTGGTGCGCGACACGGAGGGTAATCGCATGTCGGCCCAGAACGGCGCCGTCGAGATTCCGTAAGCGCGCGTTTGCCGATATGCTGGATTCGTGCAAATCAGCAACCTTGTCCTTCCGTTTATCATAGGCACCGTGAGCCTGCCGGTGTTTTCAGAGTCTAATCTCGGAGTCTTCACCGAAACCGGCGATGTCGGCATGGTGGAACATCAGGGCGCGGCGAGCTACGATCCGGCCGCAAAGACCTACACCATCACAGGCAGCGGCGTGAACATGTGGGCCACGTCGGATTCGTTCCGGTTCGTCTGGCGAAAGCTGGATGGCGATGTCAGCATCACGGCCGACGTTGCCTGGGCGAATCACGAAGGCGAGCCGCACAAAAAAGCCGGTGTGATCCTGCGCGCCGGAACAGCTCCCGACGATCCCTACGTCGATGTGATGTCGCACAACGAGGGCCTTATCGCCATGCAGTATCGCGCGGAGAAGGGCGGCCCGACGCTCGACGTTCGCACTCCGATCAGGGCGCCAGCCACATTGCGCCTCGAGCGCACCGGAAACGTGTTTTTGGCGGAAGTCGCATCGAACGACGGCGTGTTTCATCCCATCGCCTCGTTCAGTTTGCAGTTGCCTGAGACGGTCTACGCGGGCCTCGCGGTGTGCTCACACAATCCCGCGAACATCGAAACCGCGACTTTCTCGAACGTGGCGTTGCGCAACGATGGCATAGTTGCGGATAAAGATCGTGTGCTGGAGAGCACGCTGGAAGTGGTCGATATCGACACCGGCCTCCGTCGCGTGGTCCGCCGCGCGCGTGAGCATTTCGAGGCGCCGAACTGGTCGCGCGATGGCGAATCGTTCTTCTACAACATGGGCGGAGGGCTGTATCAGCTGGCTACTTCCGGCGGTGAGCCGGCTCGCATCGATACCGGCCACGTTCAACTGAACAACGACCACGGCCTCTCACCCGACGGCAGCCGGATCGCCATCAGCGCCAGTACGGCACGCGGGCAGTCGCAGATTTGGATCGTTCCGGCCACGGGCGGAGAGCCGAAGCTGATCGTCCAGCCGCAGCCTTCCTATTGGCACGGCTGGTCGCCTGACGGAAGCACGCTGGCGTACTGTGCCCAGCGCAACGGCAATTTCGACGTCTACACGATCCCGGTGGATGGAGGCGAAGAAACGCGACTGACCATCGCCGAAGGCCTGGACGACGGTCCCGATTACACGCCGGACGGGAAATGGATCTACTTCAATTCCGTCCGCACCGGCCTCATGCAGATCTGGCGGATGCACGCGGATGGATCGGGCCAGGAGCAGGTTTCGCGCGGTCCTGCGTCGGCGGACTGGTTCGCGCACCCCTCGCCCGATGGCCAGTGGATCGCCTACATCAGCTATGACAAGTCGGTGAAGGAGCATCCGCCAAACAAAGACGTGGTGCTGAAACTCGCGCCTCTCGCCGGGGGCGATCCGAAGGTGCTGGTGACGCTTTTCGGCGGCGTGGGCGCCGGACAGCAAGAGGTTCGCTTTCGTGTCGTATCGGCTGGTTGCGGCTCACCCCGCCGAACCCCTTGCGGGTCGCTAGCCGGAACAAGCTGCACGCCAGGCTGCACCGCGTGTGAAGATATGACTCACCACGCGAGGACCCAGTTAGGAAGACCTCGGGACCGAGCGCTAAAGCTCAGGGTCTTAATCTAGTCCCTTCAGGAACTTGCATAGCGCGCTCCGGTGTCGACCTGTTTGGTGACGCGATTGCTTGCTGGCATCAGGAGGTAGTAATGACCCGTTTCCTGAATGCCGCGTTGTTATGCGCAACGCTGGTGACTCCGATTGCAGTAGCTCCGACGATGCTGCGCGCCGACGACCGCGTCTATCATGACGCCGCACATAACGACGATCACCAGTGGAACGACCGCGAAAACCGCGCGTACCGCATATGGGTGAAAGAAAACCACCGGCAGTATCGATCTTTCGCAAAACTCAAGGCGGAGGATCAGGCGGCCTACTGGAACTGGCGCCACGAGCACTCAGACGCAGAACTCAAGATAGACGTTCATTAGCTTCGATCTCCTTTGAGGGCCAGGGTAGCGGGACCGCTGTCCTGGCCAATTTTCCCGCCTGCAATTCCTTCGGAGAGTTCTATTCGATCTGCACGAGCCCGTTGGTGGGCACGGCGTGTTCCATTGACGCGCCATCGTCCAGCGTCTGGGGGTCACGGAAGAAATCGAAGTAGGAAATCTGGTGCACGCAGGAGACGGTGCAGTATGGTGCGCAGCTTTTCTTCGTGAGATAGTGTCGCCGGATGTCGGCGGGCGTGTATTCGAGCAGCGGCCGCGCAGGGTAACCGCGCTGCTGGGAACAGTAGTGCACCAGGCCGTCCTCGCAAATGTAAAGATAACGGCCGCCGGCCCGGCACTTCCATTCACTCGGCTCGCCGTTCGCGATCTTGTCCTGGAAGTAATTGATCTGGGCAAAGTTTGACTTTTCCAGACCGCGCATTTCCGTGAAGACCTTCCGCTCGCGCTCGCCCAACGGTTTCAACTGCCCGCCACCATCGTGGATAATCCCCACCGTTGAGCTGAAGCTCAGCTCCAGAGCCCGATGACCAACTA
>JBEKFB010000228.1:0-7148 GCA_050013535.1 Bryobacteraceae bacterium
CACGCTGGCATCGATTTCGAGACGGCATCGCGCGTATTCGCCGATCCGAATCTGGTGCTTAGAAAAGATCGCGTGGTCGCCGGTGAGCAGCGTTAGCACGGGATCGGTGTTGTACAGAAGGCCGTGCTGCTTGTGGTGCACGTGTATCGTGAGGAGGAGCCCAATGGCGAAGAAACTATCCGCATCATCTCGGCCCGGGAAGCTGATCCGCGTGAGCGCCGAATCTATCTGGAGCAAGCCCCTCAATAAGCGCCAGAAGACGGCACTCGATAGCGTCGCGAGCAGCCAGCAACGTGCCGACGCTTCTCAGATCGACTATTCCGATATTCCGGCGCTCACAGATAAGCAGCTCGCCGAGTTCAAGCGTCCGCCCAAGAAACTGGTGGCCGTGCGTCTTGACGCGGACGTATTCGAATGGCTACAGCAATACGGCGCCGGCTATTCCACGCGCATCAATCACGTTCTTCGGCTGGTCATGACGCAAGGGCGATAGTGGCGGGCGGGAGTCGGGGTTTCCGGCGACGAACTGTCTTCGGTCCGAGTCGTTCAAACGAGCATCGTGCGCTTTCCTCGCCGAGACTACAGGCGCTCGTCTAAGAGCACCCTGACTGTATCGCCAACGTTCTTCCCGATGGTTTTGCGAATGGCAGCCTTCACCGGCAGCTTATGCGTTCCGTCGCCCATCGCCATAAACGAGCTTCGGAACGGATGGTCATCAATTCTCCCGCGGACCTTAACCAGACCACGTGTTCCGAAAAATGCCGCGGACTGCGGCCATACGACATACGTCCAACCGCCTTTCGCGGCGCTTTTTTGCAAGCTGGCGGTGAACGCTTTCTTGAGTAGTTGAGGCATTTCACGTTTCTTATCACGTTCCGCCATGGATCCGGCCGGCCAGATTTCTTAGAATGGTCCTTACCCGCACACTTCCAGCAGCTTCTTCCGAATGTCCGGCTGCAGGCCGATTGGCACCTGAGCGCCCTCGAAAGTCACGTAGAACACGTCCATGGCTTTGTGCGCTTCGGTGTCGATCAGGACCACTTCGATGTTCAGGCCGGCCGATGACAGCACCTGAGTGAGGTCGTACAGGAGGCCGGGACGATCCTCGGCCACAATCTCGATCAGCGACGAGGTGCTCGAAGCCTCGTTGTTGAACGCCACTGACGACGGAATGTGCGCGCCGGTGGTGATGGACGGCTTGCGGCGGCCCGAGAGGAGCTTGCGCACATCGACCTTTCCCGTGATAACGCGGCGGACGGTATCGCGCAACCGGTCGGCCTCAGACGCGTTCAATTCCAGGGTGCGATGCGGATCGGAGAAAGCAAACGTATCCAGTGCGATGCTCTGGGAATTCGCAAATGCCTCGGCTTTCAGAATATTCAATCCGAAAGCGGCAAGCGTACCCGAAAGCGACGCCAGCAGGAACGGCCGGTCGCTGGTGATCACGGTCATCCGCCAGGTTCCTTCGGAACGTTCAAGGGCGATGGCCAAGCCTGCGGCTTTGTTCTCGGACCACAGGACGTAGTGCGCACGAATATCGTCGTCGCTATGGGTGTTCAGGTAACGCGTGGGGAAGCCCTCGAGGAAATCGGAAACTTCGGCCGTGAAATGGGGCCTGCTGATTCGTGAAGTTTGCAGTTCGCGGGTGAACTCGTCGTAGCCGGCGAGGTAGGTGAGCCACAGTTGTTCGAGCCGCCACGGCGTCATGGCCGTTGGATTCACCGCACTGATGTCCGCCCACGTAAGCAGCGTCAGCATGCGGAGCCGCTCCACCGTGCCGATGCGCTCGGCCATGTAACGAGCCGTTCCCGGATCGTTCAGGTCGCGCGAGTTCATGATGCCGGAGAGGTCCAGATGGTGGGCGATGAGGAACAGCGCGGTTTCGCGCTCTGACTGCGGCACGCCGAGACGCTCCATCACCGCCGTGGCCAATCTAAGCGATTCGCCGGTGTGTTCGCCGGTGCCGCCGCCCTTACCGATATCGTGCAGCAGCAACGCCAGACGAAGAACCTCCCATGACGCGGTTTCGTGAAGCAAAGTGCGGAATTTTTGGCGCTCTGAATCCTTCGAGTCGCGCAATTCCTCCAACGATTCGAGCGTGACCAGGGTGTGCTCGTCGACGGTGTATTGATGGTAGAAATCGCGGGTCACCAGGCAGTCGATATGCGTCCATTCGGGGATGAGCCGGGTGAGCAGACCTGTCGAGTGCATGACTCGCAGAGCGGTTGCCGCATGAGGCAGGGCGAGCAGCGCGCGGAGAGAAGGCCAGGACGGTTGGCGGTCCAGCCACATGCCGCCCAGCGCTGCGGTGATGCGGCTCTCGGTTTCGCGGGCGAGGCGCAGCTCGTGGCGCGCGAGAAACTGCATCAGGCGGACGGGGTATTCGGGATCGCGCTCGAGCTCCAGCGGTTCGCGGAGGAGCACACGCTCGCGCGAAACGGTGAACTCGGAATTGGAGACGCGGCCGCGCCAGTCGCGGAATTGCGAGAAAAGGCCGAGATCCCGGCGCTCGGAGGCTTCCATGGCCTGATTCGCCGCGCGCCAAATCTCCCGGGCAGCGCGATAGTACTCCCGCATCCAGGCGGCTGGTTCGGCGGAAATGGCCTCCTGCAGATCGAAGCTGAGCAAGTTGGCGTCCCGGCCCATCGCCCTGTGGACGAAGAGACGGACTGAGTACAGAAACGCCGCGGCGGTCTCGGGGACGTAATCCGCGGGAGCTTCACGCAGCACGGTGAGCCAGCGGATGACATGCAGATCGCGCAGGGCGCCTGGATGCTCCTTTACGTTGGGTTCGAGATGATAAATGGTATCCGCGAACTTGTTGCGGCGCGCGCGGGTCATGCGGCAAAGCTGATCCATCAGGACGGCCCGCTCGCGATGGAGGAATTTCGGCAGTTCGGCGTCCAGGCGGCCATGACGCGCCCGGTCCCCGCACAGGAAGCGATGATCCAGCACGCTGATGGTTAGTTCCAGGTTGCCCTGATGCAACTCGAGGCAATCCTCCACGGTGTGAACCGACTGGCTCACCCGCAGACCGGCATCCCACAGCGCCTTCAGGAATTCCGAGATCGCCTCGCGCTGTTCTTTCGTTTCATCCGGAGCCGCGTTCAGCAGCAGGAGGTCGACGTCGGAACAGGGAAACAGCTCGCGCCGCCCGTATCCGCCGACGGCGACAACCGTGACCGGCGGGCGAATCTCCTGGAATGCCGTGGTGACGATCCGGTCGACATCGTCGGACCGCCGCAGGAGTTCCTCGCGCGCTCCTTCCGCCGACCAGACCAGCGCTTGCACGGCCGCAGCCGGCGAGAACTGAGATCCGGAGGCGAATTGTGATTGCGTTCGTATGTTCGGTGTCAGAGCGCGCCCTCTCCGCGCTCGTCGTTGCGAATACGGATGGCCTCGGCGACATCGTAGACGAATATCTTTCCGTCGCCGATCTTGCCGGTCCTCGCAGAATTCAGAATGGTCTGGACGACTTCATCGCACCGCGCCGTGGACACCACCATCTCGACCTTCATCTTGGGCAGAAGATCCACTTCATACTCCATGCCCCGGTAGATCTCCTTGTGCCCCTTTTGGCGGCCATGCCCACGGACTTCGGTGATGGTCATCCCATCCACGCCAATGGCCTTCAGCGCGGCCTTGACGTCCTCCAGCTTGTGCGGCTGAATCACGGCTTCAATCTTCTTCATATGCTCACGCTTCGAGATTATAACCTTCTTCGCCGTGCAAGCTGAGATCCAGACCCTCCTCCTCCTGCTCCGTATTTACGCGAACGCCGAGCAGCATATCGCAAATCTTCAAAATAACCAGAGTGCCAACAGCGGCCATACCCCAGGAAATGAGCACTCCAAAACACTGGTTCAGCACCTGAAACGGGTTGCCATCCACCAGTCCTAATGCTTGCCCGTTCAAACCGTTGTTGACCAGGCGGGTGGCGAAAACTCCGGTGAGGATGGCTCCCAGCGTTCCACCAATCCCGTGGACTCCAAAAGCGTCGAGCGTGTCGTCATAGCCGAGCTTCTGCTTCACCACGGACACCATGAAGAAGCACGCGATTCCGGCGAGGAACCCGATCAGCAGCGCGGACATGGGGGTCACGAATCCGGAAGCGGGCGTGATAGCGACCAGTCCCGCCACCGCGCCGGAAATGCCGCCCAGTACGCTGGGTTTGCCGTTTCGCACCCACTCCATCAGAAGCCAGCCGAGAACCGCCGCCGCCGTGGCAAAATGCGTCGCCACAAACGCGCTGGTGGCCAGAGGCGATGCCGCGAGAGCGCTTCCCGCGTTGAAACCGAACCAGCCCACCCACAGCATGCACGCCCCGATGAAGCTCAGCGTCAGGTTGTGCGGCTTCATCGAATCGTCGGGATAACCGACGCGCTTGCCGAGATACAGGGCAGCTACCAGCGCCGAGACCCCCGAACTGATGTGCACCACCGTTCCGCCGGCAAAGTCGAAGCACGGCACCCTGCCTCCGGCGAAGGCGTTCAGGAGGCCGCCTTTGCCCCAAACCATGTGCGCCAGCGGGAAGTAAACGAACAGCATCCACAGTAGTGTGAACAACAGCATGGCGCTGAATTTCATGCGCTCGGCATAGGCCCCCGAGATGAGCGCGGGCGTGATGATGGCGAACATCAATTGATAGATCATGAAGGTCTGTTGCGGGATGGTGGGCGCGTAATCGACGTTAGGCGCCGCGCCAACGCCGTTCAGGAACGCATATCGCAAATCTCCCAGAAACCACGATCCCTCGCCAAAAGCCAGACTGTAGCCCACAATCGCCCAGATCACCGTGACCACAGCCATCAGAATGAAGCTGTGCATCATGGTGCTGAGCACGTTTTTCGGCCTTACCAGGCCGCCGTAAAACAGGGCCAGACCAGGCCCCGTCATCAAAAGCACCAGAGCCGCGCTGACCAGCATCCAGGCGTTATCACCCGCGCTTTGAGCCGATTTCACCGCGGTTTCCACCGCCGAGATTCTCGCCTCGAGGGGCGGCGTCATGTGTTGAGTTCCAAGGGTTGCGGCGGTCAGCGGCGTGACGGCGCACAGCAACAGGGCGGATATGTAGCGACATGGCATACAGACCGATTATCGCGGTCTGCGCAAGGCGGGCGTAACCAGGAAAATTTTATCGGGGCGATTTGAATTTTGGAACGGTGAGGAGGGGGCAGGCCGTTTAGGCCGGTGAATGCAAGTGGACGGGGCCTCCGCCGGAGAATTCGGCTCCCACAACGTACCTAGTCCCCTGGCGGCGGCAGAATCGCACGGTGGCCTGGCCGGACAGGTTCATATCGTCGGAACTGAAGCTGACGACGCAAAGAGTTTCAATGGGCTGAGGCACTTCCAGGCGGACGCCGGAGTCGGAAAGGTCCAGAATGCGCACCATGGCCCAGCGGCTTTGGCCAGCGCGGTCCGTCCACATGGCGCGGCCTCTGGCGGCACATGAAAGGCGCTCATGGCGGCGGAGATTTGTCTGGTCTTTCATCAACTTCTCGCGGATCGGCGCCGTTGGAAGATCCGCGCGCAGGTGGAACCTGCCCCACGCACGCGGTCAGCAGAACGCGTAGCTGGAATGGATGCCGCTCGATTCCAGCACGGCGGCCATTTTTTCCAGCGCCGACTTGTGAATCTGCGAAACGCGGCTTTCGTTGATTCCCAGGACGCCGCCGATTTCCTTCATGGTCATCTCGTTCGTGTAATAGAGGACCACAACCTTCTGATACCGCTCCGGCAGGGCCTTCATGGCAGTGCCGAGCACGGTGCGCATTTGCGAACGGGCGCACAAATTGTCTGGGTGGGTTTCCGGTTTGCTGGGGAATTCGGGTGCGGGAAGGTCCTCGTGATCGTTGCTGCGGGCCGATGCCGAGACCAGCCCGACGTTGCGGAGGTCCAGCATCATGTGGCGCCAGCGCTCCACATCCACGCCGATTTTCTCGGCAACTTCACTTTCAGTGGGCATGCGCTGCAGAGTGGCGGCGAGATCGCGGGTCACCGCTTCCACCTGTTTGTGGCGGCGGCGCAGGTCGCGCGAAGCCCAGTCGAGCTGTCGAAGGCTGTCGAGGATCGCGCCCTTGATGCGATGTTTGGCGTAGCTGGAGAACACCACCTGTTTTCCGGGATTGTACTTTTCGGCGGCGTCGAAGAGCCCCAGAACGCCGGCGTGGACAAGATCGTCCAGTTCCACGTGCACCGGCAGATTCTCGTGAACCCGGATAGCGATCGCCTTTACCAGAGGCAGATGATCCAGGATAACGCGGTCGCGCCAGACGTTGCGGGCGGCCCGTTCTTTCTCAGTCTTGTTCGCCTTCATCGTTCTCACGAACCCTCTTTGCATTGTCATCGCGATTTCCCCGCGGCCTCATCCGAAGCAAACCTTAGTCCACTGCTCAGTAACGCTGAGAATATATCCAATCGTGTCGTAGCCAATTCGAGCTATGCGAAAAGTAAGTCTTGTAACTGAGGTACTTAGCCACTTGGTTCTGGACATTCCGACCCACTCTTCCTATGCCCGTCTGCCCGCCACCGGGCCTTACCAGTCTCGTTATGAAACGCGCGCCCCCGGCCCGCATCTCGATTTGGGACAGCAGGTACCAAAATGAAACGCGATATGGACCGCCTCTGCCTTACTTGCTATATCGGCAGCCTTAGGTGGTTTTAGAGTGAATTTACGATTGGTGCAGGGAAGACAGAAAGGTTTTCACCGCCATACCACCGAGAAAGATCCATACGGCAATACGCATCTTTCCCGTTAATGTGAAGGTTGCCAGCATCGCGATGACCACAAACACCGCCATTGCCGGAAGCAGCCCGGATTTTGTGGGGGCACTCATGCGTATGACCTCTGGTACCCAGTGATACTCGGGTACCATGGTTGAATCAGAGGCGGCGCTTTCGAGCAGCGGCTTATTACCACCCAGCGTAGCGCAGACGCGATATAATCCCCCCAATCGGACTAACCAGGAGCCAATCATGTCTGCCAATGCACCGGGCGCGGCCGCGCCGCCGCCCCAACCCACCGCCAGCCTCAAGGAGGGCATCCTTGGACTGCTGAACGTTTACATCGACCCGGTCAGCACCGCCCGCCGGGTCCAGTTGAAGTGGTTCTGGATTTACCCGCTGATCGTGCTCAGCATCGTCAGCAC
>JBEKFB010000229.1:0-7126 GCA_050013535.1 Bryobacteraceae bacterium
CTGAGCGCGCTCGAAACGGCGGCCAAAACGTTGGGCGCACTGCCGGAGAAGAAAGCAGTCGTCTATTTCTCGAGCGGCATTAACAAGACCGGTGTCGAGAACCAGTCGCAGCTTCGATCCACGGTAAATGCCGCCGTTCGGGCCAACGTTGCGTTTTATCCTGTCGATGCACGCGGCCTCACCACCATTATTCCCGGTGGAGGCGATGCCAGCCATGCCACGCAGCGCGGGTCGACGATGTTCAGTGGCGCCGCCGCCACGTCACAGCGGAACTCATTCAACGATTCGCAGGAGACATTGGTAACTCTCGCTTCAGACACGGGCGGGAAGGCGTTTCTCGATAACAACAATCTCGCGCAGGGAATCGCTCAGGCCCAGAAGGATATCGGCAGTTACTACATTCTTGGCTATTACAGCACCAATGCCGCTCTGGATGGCCGGTACCGGCGGATTCAGGTAAAGCTTGCTCCGAATCTGCAGGCCAAGCTGGATTACCGTCAGGGTTACTACGCTCCAAAGGACTTCGCCAAGTTCAACTCGTCGGACAAGGAAAGCCAGTTACAGCAGGCGCTGATGTTAGGCGATCCAATGACCGACTTGCCGCTGGCGCTCGAGGTGAATTACTTCCGTCTGGGACGCGGCAGTTACTTTGTGCCTGTCGCGGTTAAGATACCCGGATCGGCCATTGAGCTCGGAAAGAAAGGCGCGAACGAAGTAACCGATTTCGATTTCATAGGCGAGTTGCGGGATAGCAAGGGCCGGCTGCTGCCCGCGGGCGTGCGCGACGGTATCACGGTGAAACTTGACGCGGATAACATAGCGAAGTTGCAGTCGCGCAATTTCGAATACGATACCGGCTTTACTCTTCCTCCGGGCGAGTATCATCTGAAGTTCCTCGCCAGAGAGAATCGCACCGGCAAGATGGGCACGTTCGAGACGGCATTCAAGGTTCCCGATCTGGATGCTAAGTCCGCCTATCTTCCTGTGAGTTCCGTCGTGTGGAGTAATCAGCGGGAGCAGTTACAGGCCGCGGTTGGTTCGGCGACCAAGCAAAAAAAGGCCGACGCGGCGAATCCTTTGGTGGAGAACGGCCAGAAGCTGATTCCCAGCGTGACACGAGTCTTCCGCAAAGATCAGAACCTATACGTCTACATGGAAGCCTATGATCCGGCGGTGCAAGCCGCGGCGAACTCCAATGACAAGCGCGCGAATCTGGTCGCTTCGCTCAGCTTCATGCGCGGCAAGACCAAAGCTTTCGAAACTCCTCCCGAGCGTCTGGACGAGCTTGCGCCAAAGCGCAACAACACGCTGCCAATCCAGTTCCAGGTTCCATTGGCCAAGCTGCCACCGGGCCGGTACACGGCGCAAGTCAGCGTCGTAGATCAGCTTGGACGCCGCTTCGCCTTCTCCCGCGCCCAAGTGGTGCTACTGCCGTAGATCAGATTGACCGCACCGGCATCGCCACGATATCGTCCACGCGCATCGCCTCTTTCACGACAAAAGGCTCACCGTATTTGACGCCGATCAGATTGCCGTAGAAGCGCGCGATGGCAGACAGGCGCTCGCGGATCTCAGTCTGTGGAGGAAACAAATCCGAGCCTTCGGCGACGTCTCCGTATTGCGACTTGTATGTCAGCAGCGCGGCCATGCGGCGGTCGAACTGCGACGAGATATCCACCACGAACGACGGCGTCACGTTGGCGTAGAGCGATGAATAGAGAATCTTGAAAGGACGATGCGGTTCGGTTTGATCGTCAAGCTTCGCCAGGCCTGCGAGGAAACACGCCTCAGAACCGATCTCGCTGGCGCGATAGTGATCCGGATGCCGACCCGCCCAATAGGGAAGCATCACCGTGCGCGGGCGCAGAATTCGCAGCTCACCGGCGAGAGTCATGCGCGCTGTCAGCGTGTTCTCGAGCCGCGCGTCCGGCCAGCGCATGTTGCCGCGCCAGGCCAGCAGCATCTCGCGCCCGGCCTGCTCCGATTCTTCGATCCTCAGCTGTGGTGTTCCGCGCGTGCCCATATCGCCAGCTGTCAGATCGAGAACACCAGTGCGATACCCGGCTTCAGCCATGCGGATCAGAGTGCCGCCACAGGTCTGCTCTACGTCGTCGGGATGGGCTGCAATAGCCAGAACGTCAAGCGGACGATCGATGCCCGCCGAGGTAAAGTTGGGTTCCCACATTTCAGGACCACTCGCGATAGCGCCGCTGCGAAGGCATCACCATGATCAGCAGCATGCCTGCAATAAACCCCCCGATGTGCGCGAACCAGGCAACGTCACCGCGCGCCACCTGCGACCCGCCACCGATGGATCCGACACCATTGAAGAACTGAATCGCAAACCAATACAGAAGCAGGAACGCCGCGGGAATGTCCAGCGTAGTGAAGAAAACGATGATCAGCACCAGCGTGATGATGCGCGCTCGCGGGAACCTGATCAGATACGCTCCCATGACGCCGGCGATCGCCCCGCTCGCGCCCACCGTTGGCACCGGGGAAAAAGGCGTGGCCAATACGTTCGCGATCGCCGATACGACGCCGCAAGCGAGATAGAAGAGCAGGTATCGCGTGTGGCCGATGGAGTCCTCAACACCTCGTCCAAACACCCACAGAAACCACATGTTTCCCAGGATGTGCATCCATCCGCCGTGAATGAACATGGAGGTGAAGAGCTGGTACGCGTGCAGGCGGTCCGGAACCAGACCGTAGTGTTGGATGAAGACGTTGAGACTGTACGAATCGAGCGTGATCTCGTAAAGGAACACGACCACGTTCAACGCGATCAGCACCAGAGTGACTCCCGCCACCGAATAGGTTTTTTCGGAGGAGCGAAGCGGGATCATTCGCGCTCGAAGTTCAGCGCGCCCGTGGCGTTGGAGAGCTCGAGTGCGGCAGGCTGCATATCTTCGAAATCAGCATACCAAAACGCCTCGCGTTCATTTCGCCACAGCCTGCTGCGCTTCCACCACCGCGATGGCCGCCAGATTGACAATATCGTTCACCTCGGCATTGCGCCGGAGCACGTGCACCGGCTTCGAAAGGCCCATGAGGATCGGGCCGATCGCTTCCGTCCCGCCGATGTGGCTGACCAGCGTATACGCCGTGTTGGCGGATTCCAGATTCGGGAAGATCAGCACATTCGCTCCGCCACGAAGCGTACTGAACGGATATGTAGACTCGATGACAGCAGGAGTCACCGCTGTGTCGCCCTGCATCTCACCATCCACCATTAAGCCGGGAGCGCGCTGACGAACGATCTCGACGGCCCGGCGCACCTTCTCAGTCAGTGGATGCCTCGTGCTGCCGAAGTTGGAGAAGGAGAGCATGGCCACACGCGGCGTCACGTTGAAGTGACCTGCCGTGTCGGCCGCCATTAAAGCGATTTCAGCCAGGTCTTCAGCGTCAGGCTCGATGTTCACCGTAGTGTCTGCGAAGAAGTATAGAGCTCCATCGCGAGGCATCATGAGATGCAGACCGGCCACGCGCCGCAGGCCGGCACGAAGAGGCAGAACGTGCAGCGCCGGACGAATCACGTCGGAGTAGTCTTTGGTGAGCCCGGCCACCAGTACATCCGCGTCCCCTCGATGCAGCATCATCGCGGCAAAATAATTCGGGAGGGCCACCAGACGATCCGCCTCGGCGGCAGTTACGCCCTTGCGCTGGCGCAGGCGATGCAGTTCTTCAGAGTACGCCGCCGCCAAAGCCGGGCTGTTAGCCGGGTCCACCACCTGCGCGGCATCGAGATTCAGGTTCAAATCGCGCGCGCGATGCCGAATGACCTTCTCGTCGCCGAGCAGAATCGGCGTGGCAATCTGATCATGAATGAGAATGTGCGAAGCGCGAAGAATCTTCGGCTCTTCGCCTTCCGGGAAGACGATGCGCTGGGGCGCCTTTCGAGCCTTGTGAATCACCACGCGCATCAGCCCCTGTGTGCGTCCCTGGCGGCGAACGAGCTGCTCGTAATACTCGTCCAGATCGAGAGTGCGCCGCGCCACGCCGCTATCCATCGCCGCTTTCGCAACGGCCCACGCCTCCCGCACCAGCACGCGAGGGTCAAACGGCTTGGGGATGATGTACTCGGGCCCGAATGCCAGGCGATCCAGCCCGTAAGTGCGCACCACGGAATCGGGCACGTCTTCGCGCGCGAGATCGGCCAGCGCCCGTGTGGCCGCCAATTTCATTTCGTCATTGATGATGGTCGCGCGGGCATCGAGCGCCCCGCGAAAAATGAACGGAAATCCGAGGACATTATTCACCTGGTTGGGAAAATCGGACCGGCCGGTGGCCACGATCGCGTCGGGTCTTGCGCGCAACGCTTCGTCGTATGGGATTTCCGGATCGGGATTGGCGAGGGCAAAGATAATCGGCCGCGCCGCCATAGTCTTGAGCATTTCGGCCGTTACTGCACCGGCAACGGACAGTCCAATAAACACGTCGGCTCCCGCGAGCGCCTCCGCAAGCGTCCGCCGGTTCGTCGCAACCGCGAATTGCTGCTTCCATTCGTTCATGCCTTTGGTGCGGCCTTCGTAGATAACCCCGGTTGAATCGCACATCAACACGTTTTCACGCCGCGCTCCCAGGCGTATGGCATGCTCGGCGCACGAAATCGCACTCGCCCCCGCGCCATTGAACACCATCCGGACTTCGTCGATCTTCTTTTCCGCAATCGTCAGCGCGTTCAACAGGGCGGCTCCCGTAATGATGGCGGTTCCATGCTGGTCGTCGTGAAAGACGGGAATCTTCAGGGTGCGGCGCAACTCCCGCTCCACGATGAAACATTCCGGTGCCTTGATGTCTTCAAGGTTGATGCCACCGAAAGTCGGCTCAAGAATCTGGCAGGTGCGAATAATCTCCCGCGGATCGCTGGTTGCGAGTTCGAGATCGAACACGTCGATGTCGGCGAATCGCTTGAACAGGACCGCCTTGCCTTCCATCACCGGCTTGCCTGCCGCCGGACCGATGTCACCCAATCCCAACACGGCGCTGCCGTTGGTCACCACCGCGACCAGATTTCCCTTAGCCGTGTAGTTGTAAACCTGCGCCGGGTCCTTCTCGATTTCGAGACAGGGCACGGCCACACCGGGCGTGTAAGCAAGGCTCAGGTCGCGCTGGCTGTAGCACGGCTTGCTGGGGGTGATGGAGATCTTGCCCGCGGGACTCGATGAATGGTAATCGAGCGCGTCCTGCCTGCGAATGTCCATTCCTGGAGAGTAGCAGCCTTACTGGATCTGTGGCGTGGAAGGCTGTAGGAGATCAATGCGCGGCTCGTTGTCCGCAAACGCCACTTGCAGCGTGCTGAAGGTCCACAATCCCGCGTTCTTGTCCGCTACCAGGTAGATGGTTCCTTTGCTCTTGCTCCCGTGAACCGGAATTTCCATGTCCGCATGGCCGGAAGAGCCGCTCACGTTGATACTACCCGACATGAACCAGCCAGTCTCCAGGGGCGTTCCGAGGCGTTCGGCTACAATCGGGTTCGATTGAGCCTGCCTGAGAGCCATTTTCACGGCGTCCGAGTTCCTCATCATTCCGAATATGAAAGTGAAGAGGATTAAGGTGAAGGTCAGCGCGGCCGCAAGAAGAACCGCGCAACCGCCGGCAATGGTCAGGCCGAGGTGCCGCTGGAACCAGTTCTTCTGTGGCTGCTCGAAAACCGGATACGCTCCCACGAGCTCATTCCACCGGCGGGTATCATATCACCGCGCTGTAGTTGCAATCAGCCCACGAGGACAACCTGAACATCCATGACGTTGGTGCCCGTCGGACCGGTGCGAATGAGATCGCCAAGCGGCTCGAAGAAATGATAAGAATCGTTGTTCGCCAGCGAGTCCGGGACGTTGAGCCCTATTTCCGCAGCCCTGGCAATAGTTCGCCCATCGGCAATCGCGCCAGCGGCATCAGTGGGACCATCGGTGCCATCGGTGCCCGCACTGAGTATCACCGTGTTCGGCAGTCCTGAAATATCGCGCGCAGCGGCGAGAACGAATTCCTGATTACGCCCTCCGAGACCTTGGCCCCGCAGGGTCACCGTAGTTTCGCCCCCGGAAATGATACAGGCCGGTGGCTTCATCGGCTGCCCGCGCAATCGAATCTGGCGTGCAATGGCAGCGTGAACGCGCGCCACCTCCCGCGCCTCGCCCTCAATCATGGTGGACAGCACCGTCGTGCGATAACCCAGCACGCGCGCCGTGCGCACCGCGGCATCGATAGCTATGCGATTGTTTCCCACGATGACGTTTCGCACGCGGGAGAATATTGGGTCGCCGGGTTTGGGCGTTTCCTCAATCCCACCGGCAGCGCCCCGTCCGATCCGCTCCCGAACCGTCTTCGGTACACGCTTCAGCAGACGATATCGCCGCAGGATGTCGAGGGTTTCCGCAAATGTGGATGTATCCGGCACAGTGGGTCCAGAGCCGATGACGTCCAGATCGTCTCCAATCACGTCCGACAGCACCAGCGTTATAACGGTTGCCGGCGACGCAATCCGCGCGAGCTGACCACCCTTGATCGCCGAGAGATGCTTGCGAACGGTATTCAGTTCGTGAATGTCCGCACCACACGCCAGCAGCGCTTTCGTTGTGGCCTGCTTATCGGCCAGCGAAATCCCTTCTGCCGGAAGTGGCAGCAATGCCGACGCGCCACCGGATATCAGGCAGATTACAAGATCGTTCGGTCCAGCCCCGCGTGCAATCTCGGCGATACGCTTCGCGCCGCGCATGCCATTCCTGTCGGGCACCGGATGACCGCACTCGCACAACTCGACTCGGCGAAGCCGAGCAGTGTGTCCATATTTCACATTCACCAGACCTGCCGTGATGCTCAGCCCCGGCGCGCGCTCGAGTGCACCAGCCATGGTGGCGCCAGCCTTCCCTGCCCCGACCACGTACACGCTCTCGAACCGCCGCAGATTGCATCGACGCATGTGCCGCTGGATTGCTTCGTGAGGATTGGCGGCATCCACAGCCGCGCGGAAAACGCGAAGTGCGTGGCGGCGCAACTGCCCCTCGGAGGTCACTAGAAAATCGGCAGCGCCAGAGTCTTCTTGACGGTTTCGTTGGCATCGTCGCCGGTCACTTCAATGCGGTAATCGGCGCGTTGATAGGCAGCCCGGCGGGCAAAGAATAAA
>JBEKFB010000230.1:0-6968 GCA_050013535.1 Bryobacteraceae bacterium
GTGAGCGAATCGAACAGCGCGCCGGACTGGAATACCATCGTGACCTTTTTGCGGATGGTCCGGAGCTGAGTCTCGTCAAAATCGGTAATGTCCTGGTAGGCCACCATCACCTGTCCTTTGTCCGGCTTCAGGAAACCCATAATGTGGCCGAGGCTCACCGACTTGCCTACGCCGCTCCGTCCGATGATGGCCAGGGTTTTTCCGGCATCCAGCCAGAAACTGACGTCGACTAAAACGGGTTCGTCGAACGTCTTATATACATGGCGGAATTCTATGTAGTGGGTGACGTCGGTCATCGGCGATGCGAATAGCCGTTCCATTCCACTGGAGTGTTGAGGTTACGGAAGCAGGCGGGGTCGAGTCCCCGGACCGGAACAACGTCCAGCAACGGCAGCAGATCGCGCATGGCCAGGTGCCCGGCGGCAATAGCGGCGCGGACTTCAGGGAGTGCCGTGCGCCGGTAGACCGCACAAAGGGGCTCGAATCCATCTTCGGTGACTGGCGCGACACAGCGGCCCCGCGTGCGAGCAGTTTTCGCCAACAGCTCTCGAAGCAACTCGCGCGACAGGTCAGGCATGTCGCAGGCAACCAGAACATTCCATTCAGCCCGTGTGTTCTCGAGGGCGGTGAGCAGGGCTCCCATGGGCCCCAGCCCAGGCACAGTGTCGGCGAGAGCGGGCCAGCCGAAACGCCCGTAAGTACCTGGATCGCCGAGGATTGTCACCGAGCCGGCGGCATCGGCCACGGCGGCCGCCGCGCGGACCACCAGAGGCACGCCCCAATGGCGAAGAAGCGCTTTATCACGGCCCATGCGGGAGCTGAGTCCGCCCGCCAGCACGAATCCCGCTGCGCGCATGAGAGAATCATAGCATTGGGTTGCGCGGTTCCGTCCATGCAATTAAGTCTTTCCAAAGAAAACAGATCCGGGTATAATTGGTTAAAACAAATGGCTGCGTTTTGTTTTATCGCGGCCGTTGCGCTGATCGGGACGAACACAACGATGCGGGCCTCCGACAACACTCCGGCAACGGTTCCGGGCGCTGCTTCTGTGCCGCGCCTGAAATCCACGGTGAGTGTGGATGCCCGGACTGGCCGTCTGGTGCGCGTGATGGTGCCCGTTCCCGCCGCACGCCCGCATAAGGTACGGCAACCCACTGCTCCCGACCCGGCCATTCAGGCGCTGGTGGCAAAGACCGCGAACGATTACAACGTGAGCCCGGCGCTGGTGAATTCAGTCATCGATGTCGAGAGCGGGTTCAACCCATTGGCCGTGTCCTGGAAGGGCGCGCAAGGCATCATGCAACTCATGCCCGCAACGGCGCGTCGGTTCGGTGTGTCCGATGCCTTTGACGTAAAACAGAACGTG
Organism: Bryobacteraceae bacterium; assembly: GCA_050013535.1. GTDB lineage: Bacteria > Acidobacteriota > Terriglobia > Bryobacterales > Bryobacteraceae > CAWACP01. The sequence continues at coordinate 1,367 of JBEKFB010000230.1, forward strand.
GAGGGCGGCGTGCGTTATCTCCGCTTCCTGCGCGATACCTTCAAAGACGACCAGCTCGCGATCGCCGCCTATAACGCGGGCGAAGGCGCCGTGACGAAATACAACGGGATCCCGCCGTATCCCGAGACGGTTTCTTACGTGAAGAAGGTCGGACAACGGTACGAAGCGGCGAAGAAGACCGCCGCAGCCACTCAAAAGACGGAGGTGGAGGCGGCGCCGCAACCGGCTGTCGCTCAACCGCCGCCGGAGGAAAAACAACCGCCACTGGTTACGTTCTACGACGAACATGGCCGGTTGCACATGGTCACCCAACAGTAGCTGGTATGTTCCTCCTCCCCCGAAGCCCATACCGAGCCCGCATTGCCGGGGCCGTTCTGGCGCTCTGGTCCGCCGTGAGCATGAGTGCCGCGGAACCGGCGCGGGTCACCGCCGTACGCTTCTGGTCCATGGGCGATGTTACGCGCATCGCTATCGAAGCGACCGGCCAGTTCGATTTTCACTCCGACCACTTACCGAATCCCGACCGTCTGTTCTTCGATCTGCCCGGCACCAAGCCGGATCTGGAGCGCCGGGGGGTCAACGTCATCCCGGTGCATGACCGGTATTTGAAACAGATTCGCGTGGCCGAGACGCAGCACGGCGTCACTCGGATCGTCCTCGATCTCGCGAGCTCAAGCTCATTCACCACCGAAACGCTGGCCAATCCGGACAGGCTGATTATCGAACTGCGAACACCCGGCGGGACGGCCAAAGCGCCCGTGCAGGAGTCTGCGACGGCCGAGCGCGCCATGGCGCCGCCACCGGTCACCCGTACGGCGCGGGTGTTCACGCCACCGCCGCCCGCTCCGGCACGGCGCGCGCCCGATCCCGTAGTTGGAACACCCGATATCGATGAACCACCGGCAGTCGCGACGACCGCGACCGCGCGGCCGAACTCCGCTCTGATTGCAAAGCTGAATGTTCCGCCACCGCCCGCCGCGCGGATCAGAACGCAGGATCTGGCGCCCGAAACCAAGCCCGAAGGCAAGTCTGAGACAACAAGCCCGCCGTTAAGGGCTTCGGCCGTGGCGCCCGCGCCGGATACCGCCTATCCGGCCCGCCGTACCACAGCCAGTGGCGACCGTTCCATGACTCGCGTCCTTGGCCTCAAAGTGAGCCGAATTGTCATCGATGCCGGTCACGGTGGGCACGATACGGGCACCATCGGACCTACCGGGTTGCGCGAAAAGGATCTGGTGCTCGATGTTTCCATGCGCCTGGGCGCGTTGATTGAAGAGCGCATGGGAAGCCAGGTGATCTATACCCGTTCGGACGACACCTTCATCCCGCTGGAGCAGCGTACCGCCATCGCCAACGACAACCACGCCGACCTGTTCCTCTCCATTCACGCGAATTCGTCGCAGGTGCGCGCGGCCAGCGGAGTGGAGACGTATTATCTTAGTTTCACGACATCCAAAGACGCACTCGATCTGGCTACGCGCGAGAACGCAGAATCGTCCATGACAGTCAACGACCTTCAGGACCTTCTTCAGAAGATCGCGCTGAAGGACAAAGTGGACGAATCGCGGGAGTTCGCCGAGCGCATTCAGACCGCGCTATGCGCCGCATCCACGCGAACCGCCCATAATCGCGACCGCGGCATTCGCAAGGCGCCTTTTGTCGTGCTCATCGGCGCCACTATGCCATCGGTGCTGGCCGAAATCGGATTCGTCAGCAATGCCCAGGACGAGCGCCTGCTAAAGCGTCCGGAGACCCGCCAGAAACTCGCTGAGGCGCTGTATAAGGGACTCTCGCAGTATGCTGCGACATTAAGCCACTTCCAGGTTGCGGAAACCAAGACGCCGGCAGCGTCGGCCCACTGAGCGAGCGCTAGACCGCGGTTTGGGTTACGCCGTGAGGCGGGACGGGGGCCATCTCGGCGTCTTCGGCGTCCAGGAATTCAACGCGATTGCGGCCCAGATCCTTGGCGCGGTACAGTGCTTCGTCGGCCCGCCGGATCAGTTCCTCGGCTGTACAGATGACGCCTGGCTTGACGCAGGTACCGCCGAAACTAGCGGTGATCTTCAGTGTGGTGTCGCTGAGCACCATCGGCTGGGTGGCCAGATGAGCGCGGATACGTTCAGCCGAACTGCGTGTGGAGCGCTCGTCGCACCCCGGAAGAAGCACCAGAAACTCCTCGCCGCCATAACGCCCCAGGGAATCGTACTCGCGCAGATCGGTCTGCATCCGCCGGCCCGCTTCGCTCAGCACGGCGTCGCCAGCGAAGTGGCCGTGCGTATCGTTGACGCTCTTGAAATGGTCGAGGTCCACCATCAGCAGACCCAGCGGCCGCTTTTCCCGTGTCGCTCGCGACATCTCGCGCTGGAGAATATCCAGGATAGAGGCACGGTTCCACAAGCGAGTCAGCGAGTCTCGCGTAGCCTGATCGCGCAAAGCCTCGCGCGCGGCCAGCAATTCCGACTGGAGTTCGATGATGCGCGTTCCGGCCCTCAGCCGGACCTTCAGTTCGTGCTGGTCGAAAGGCTTGGTGACGTAATCGTCCGCGCCGGACTCCATTCCCTCAATGAGGTCCTCTTTCTGGCTCCGCGAGGTCAGCAAGAGGATGTAGGTGTAACGTTCGCGGTTCATTTGGCGGACCAGCCGGCACACCTCAAGGCCGGTCATCCTGGGCATCATCCAGTCGAGGATGGCCAACGCGGGAGCATCGTCCCGCTGCAGAATGTCCCATGCCGTTGCCCCGTCGGATGCGCCCACCACCTCGTAGCCCCACTTCCGCAGGGTCGCCTCCAGCAGGTGCCTCGAAACTACGCTGTCGTCCGCAATCAATACCCGCACAGGTCAGTTGTTTTTCCGGGAGCCGGGTGAGCCGATCACACACGGATTCCTATAGCGTAGCGCACCGCTCCACTGATCAGATCGGACGAACTGCACCCCCGCTGTAGGCATCTTCCGGGCCATTGCATTTTTCGGTACTCTGGGGTGGCGAGACCCACCATAACCCCATGCCCGATAATCCCGTTACCGTGGTCCGTCATGTACCTTTTGAAGGGCTGGGACAGATCGGTCCGGCGCTCGATCGCGCAGGCCTCGCTTTCGAGTATTTCGACCTGTTTGCGGGCGCCGCCCTGCCCGAGGTTGCCGTTTCACCCGCGCTGATCCTCATGGGCGGACCGCAATCGGCCAACGACGGCGAGGAGTATCTGCGGACTGAATTGCGCCTGATTGAGGCGATGATTGCGGCAGGGAAGCCCGTTCTGGGAATCTGCCTGGGAGCGCAGCTCATAGCAAAGGCTTTGGGGCAGCGGGTTTACCGGAATCCAGAGAAAGAAATCGGCTGGTTTCCACTGCATTTCACTCCAGCCGGTAGCGGCGATCCGCTGCTCAACGGTCTTCCCAATCCCAGCACCGTATTGCAGTGGCATGGCGAGACCTTCGACCTTCCAATAGGCGCCGAGCACCTGGCCTGGTCTGACCTGTGCCGGAATCAGGCTTTTCGACACGGCTCGCAAGTCTACGGTTTTCAGTTCCACATGGAGACCACGCCGGACATGATCGCCGACTGGTGCCACCAGGACGCCAACTGCGGCGACGTTCGCGAACTGGCCGGACCGCTCGATCCCTGCGCCTTTGACCGGGAGCAGAAACAGGCCGCGGAGACGGTCTTCGGCAGATGGGCCAGCCTCGTGTTGGAAGTCGAATGAGATTGCCGCGCCGCGAGCGAGTAGCCCTTTACTGCAAAATGGGCAATGTCAGATAATCCTTCGGCACAAACAGGCTTCCCTCAGTTATGCCCCGCGGCGCGATTCGCTTGAGTTCACGGGCCAGCGTGGCCGCGGTAATCTCCCCATCGAGCGCCCGCTTCCAGAGCTGCGTGATGCTCGCTGTCTGCTCCGCCGTTTCATGCGCGAACTCCAGCCGGAAGTGACGAATTCCGGCGCGCCGCCAGAGCTCCAGATGGGCGCTGGCTTCCTGCGCTTCGGCTCCGAAAACCGTGTTGCGGCAACCGACGTCGGCCATCAACGGATGCGGCCTCCCGCTGGAATCGCGAACCGCCACGCGATGCTTTTCGCATGGCCGTCCGCAGTCGAGGTAGCTGTGTCCCTTGGACAGGAACCGGCAGAAAACGCAATGTTCGGTGTGGAACACGGGAAGGTGCTGCCACGCGATTGCTTCTATTCTGTCCGCTCCGACGGCACGGGCCAGATCCGCCACCTGAGCCGCATTGAGATCGTGCGTGGGTGCGAGGCGATCGAGACCGAGATCCAGCAGTGTTCGCGCCGTAATCGAATTGGCCGCGTTCAGGCTGAAATCGCCGGTGAGCGGAGGGTGCGGGCGATTGCCCAGCAGATGCAGCAGGCCCAGCGGCCGTACCAGCACCGGACAACCCAGCCGCAACAGAAAGTCGACGATTCGTTCCTCACCCGGCTTGAGAATCCGCGGGCTGGCCACGCGAACCGCAATTCCGATCTGTTGCAGCCTCTCCACAGAAGGCCGCAGGCCGTACAGATCCAGGTAATCGAGCGTGATGCTGGCTACATCGAGCGTGCACACAGCGTCCAACTGCTCCGGTGTGCGGACCAGCAGATGCAGTTCAGGCTCTGAACTCTCGACGCTCGCAGCCGGCAAGGCGCGCAGCGAGTCGAGCTCCGGTCGCGGGTCGCGGGGAAGTCTTGATGGAGGGCTGCTCTGGCGAGCCTGCAATTGCTCCACAGCTTCGCGCCGCAATCGATTCAGAACTGACGCGGGCGCAAACGGCGATCCGACGATCTCCAGTTCCAGTTCCGTCAGCTCATACGGTGAGTTGCCGAGCCTCGCGAGCTGCTGCCGCAAGCATTCCGTGAAGATTATCCGGCTCAGCGCCCGTTCAAGGGCTTCGGCCGACTGGACGCGCACGACGATCTCCGGTTGCCGCAACAGCGACCACTCGCAGACGAGCGGCTCGCCTTCGCGCGCAATAGCACGGACCTTCAGCGGTTGTTTGTGCACAGGCTGGACCGCATCGGTAAACTGTCGCGCTGCCTTCGCTATATCGGGATCGTGGGTGCGCCATGCCGGATCGCCAGGCCGAATGCGTGAGAAATCGATTTGGCCGTTCGCGAAACGCAGTTCGAGTTTCCCGTTCCCCTGCGGCACGACCTCGTAAATGCGGCCACCTTCCTCGCGCTCCTCGGGACTCCGCCAATCGGCCGCGTCGAACACCAGCCCATCGCCAGGCTTCAGCGGAGCAATGGCATTCGACGAGCCCGGTTCCACAACGACACCCGACGCCAGCACCCGGTCGACGCGGCCCATCAGCACCCCCCGATGACGCGGCGCGCGGCCGCGGACCACGTTTTGGTGATCCGTACCGGTGACAAAGTATGGACCCAGTCCGCGCGAGTAGACCTGCTCAAGCTGGAGCAGTTCGGCACGAGTGAGCTCGGCTGGCCGGCCCGCCCATGCCTTATCCACGGCGTTTCGATAAGCTCGCGTGGTCAGCGCGACATAGTCGGCGTCCTTGTAGCGGCCTTCGATTTTCAATGCGGAGATGCCGATCTCCACGATTTCGGGGATCTGCTCGATGGTGCACAGGTCGCCGGGAGAGAGCAGATATCGCGCGTCG
>JBEKFB010000231.1:0-9639 GCA_050013535.1 Bryobacteraceae bacterium
TGTGCCCGGCGCAGCTTCGCCGCCGAGACCATCTTCATGGCCTTGGTGATCTGCTGGGTGTTTTTCACCGACCGGATTCGCCGGCGGATTTCGATCAGGCTGGGCATGCTGGCTTACTTCTTCTCGGTCTTTGCATGCTCGGCGACGAACTTTTTCTTGAACTCCCTGAGCGCGTCATTTATTTTGCCTTTCAACTCGTCGCTGAGCGCCTTCTTCTCGCGGATCTCGTTCAGAATTTCCGGGTGAGCGTTGTCCGCGAAGCGATACAGCTCGGCCTCAAAGGTGCGGCAGAGCTCCACCGGCAGGTCGTCCAGATACGCATTCGTGCCCGCGAAAATCACTAGAATCTGTTTTTCCACCGGCAGCGGCGAGTACTGATTCTGTTTCAGAATCTCCACCAGACGCACGCCCCGGTTCAGTTGCTGCTGCGATGCCTTGTCCAGATCGGAGCCGAACTGTGCGAAAGCTTCGAGAGCGCGATACTGCGCGAGTTCCAGACGAAGCGACCCGGCCACCTGACGCATGGCCTTCACCTGCGCGTTGCCTCCCACGCGGCTCACCGAGATGCCGACGTTCACCGCCGGACGCACATCGGAGTTGAACAGATCGGACTGGAGGAAGATCTGCCCGTCGGTAATGGAAATAACGTTGGTCGGAATATACGCGGAGACGTCGCCAGCCTGCGTTTCTATGAACGGCAGAGCCGTAAGCGACCCGCCGCCGTTCTCGTTCGACAACTTCGCGGCGCGCTCCAGCAAACGGCTGTGCAGATAGAACACGTCGCCGGGGTAGGCTTCGCGGCCCGGCGGACGGCGCAAGAGCAGCGAGATCTCGCGATAAGCGGCGGCGTGCTTCGAAAGATCGTCGTAGATGCACAGGGCGTGCTTGCCTTTGTCGCGGAAGTACTCGCCCATGGCGCAACCCGAATACGGCGCGATATATTGCATAGGCGCCGGATCGGACGCGGTGGCGGCCACCACTATCGTGTACTCCATGGCGCCGTAGCTTTCCAGGGTCTTCACCACCTGCGCCACGGTGGAGCGCTTCTGCCCGATGGCGACATAAACGCAGACAAGATCGCCGCCCTTCTGGTTGATGATGGTGTCCAGCGCGATAGCGGTCTTGCCAGTCTGGCGGTCGCCGATGATCAGCTCGCGCTGCCCGCGGCCGATGGGGATCATAGCGTCGATGGCCTTCAGCCCGGTCTGCACGGGCTCGCGCACCGGTTGGCGATCGACTACTCCGGGCGCCAGCCGTTCGATGGGAGAAAACTCGGAAGTAGCGATGGGACCCTTGTCGTCGATGGGCCGGCCCAGCCCATCCACCACGCGGCCGATGAGCGCTTCGCCCACGGGCACGGACATGATGCGCCGGGTACGCCGCACCTCGTCGCCTTCCCTGATCTCCTGGTACTCGCCCAGCAGCACCGCGCCCACCTGATCTTCTTCCAGATTCAGGGCGATGCCGGAGACGTCGTGCGGGAACTCGATAAGTTCGCCGGCCATGACGTTCTCCAAACCGTAAATGCGGGCGATACCGTCACCCACCGAGATCACCGAACCGGTCTCGGTTATATTGACCGCGCCCTCGTAGTTCTCAATCTCGCTGCGCAGCACGCGCGTGATTTCATCTGCTCGAATAACAGCCATGCTATTTGTCCTTGCCGCCGGATTCTTCGCCCGGTGGGTTTCTCAAGTCTGCGCTCCCTGCGTCAGTTTTCGCCGCATCGCCTGCAGGCGGCCGTGCACGCTGCCGTCGTACACGGTGGAACCGATGCGCGCCAAAGCGCCGCCCACCAGCGCGGCATCCACCGCATATTCCGCGCGGACACGCTTGCCGGTGAGACGTTCCAGTTCCGATTCCAGCGCCTGCGATTGCTTTTCATCCAGCTTCTGCGGCGAAGTGACGCTGGCGCGAACAAACCCCATGCTTTCGTCGACAAACTCCTCGAATGCCTCGCGAATTTGCGAAAGATACCCCAGACGGCGATGATCGGTGATCACAAACAGAAAGTTGCGCACAATCGGCGCGAGGCCCAGCGGTTCGGCCAGCTTTGCCAGCACCGCACGCTTTCGCGAACCGGGGACGGCGGGCGTATCGAGAACATGCCGCAGATCGACGCTGCTCGCCATCAGAGCTTCGATGGATGCGAGCTGCTCTGCTACCTGCGCAGGCTTTACGGTGGCGCCGGGCTCCAGCACCACGTCCAGCAATGCATGCGCATACCGGCTGGATGCCGCGGAGATCATTGCCGCTCCTCCGGACGGGCGGTCCCGAGTTGCCGGGTGAAGGCATCCAGCAAACGCGATTGCGCCTGCGGATCCATACGGGAACGAATTCGCTCTTCGGCAAGATCGAGCGCCAGGCGCGCTGTGTAGGCGTGCAGCTCTTCGCGGGCGACCCTGGTCATCGATTCGATTTCGCGCTCGGTCTGTTGCCGCAGCCGCTCCAGATGATGCTCCGTCTCCTGGCGGATGCGCTGGCCTTCAGCCGATAATATGCCGCTGGCCTCCGCGCGCAATGCTTCGATCTCAGTCGCCAGCGATGCCAGGCGCTGCTCGATCTCCCGCACCTTCGCATCCGCTTGTTCCCGCAACAGGGTGGATTCGTTAATGTCGTTCTGGATTCCCGCGGTGCGCGAGCGGAAATAACCAGGGACGTTCCTGCCGATGAGATATCCGAGACCCCCGGCAAGAATGACGAAGTTCGCCCACTGCCATGGCAGCCATTTCCCTTCGTCGGCTTCACTCTTCTGCTCCGCGCCGAAAACGACCGAAGCGAATACCAGTGCGCCGAGTGCCAGCCAGCGGAACCGCATCAGGCCGTTCTCCCTTCCAGCACGAGCTGCGAGATCTGCTCGGCCAAGGTCGCGCTCTGTCCTTCCAGATCGCCTTTGGCCGCGGCAGCGTCGGCTTCAATCGATTGTTTCGACGTGTGCAGCGCTTGATGGGAGTGGGCCCGCGCTTCGTCGATCAGACGGGTCTGCTCTTCCAGCCATTGGCGCCTTGCTTCTTCCTGCTCCTTGTACATCTGCGCCCGGGCTTCCTGAAGTGCTTTCTCGTATTCGGAGGTCTTCTCGGCGGCGCGTTTGGCGCTGGCCTCGGCTGCTTCGCGAGCCCCCTTCGTGGCCGCTTCCCGCTTTGCCAGCACCTTCTTCAATGGCCCGAAAAACACCCCCTTCAGATAGAAGTGCAGCAGGATCACCAGGAGAATAGTAGGGATCGCCTGTAGAAGCAGACCACCCAGCGCGTGCAGCGTTGCGTCCATTTGATGATAAGGGGGAACCGGAACCCAGGGATGTCCCCTGGCAGTCGGCGCAGGTTAAAGGAATCCCCTGAAGCCACTATGGTCGCACAGGTCGCGGATGGTGTTCAACGGGAGAGCGAACGACTTGATCGGGACGCGGAGGGTTGTGGGGAGCGGGCAATTGCGGGCGGAGCAAACAAGGGCCGCCGGGATGCATCGGGCGGCCCGCATCCCAAGTAATTTCAGATGGTTAGTGGTGGTTAGCGGCCGTTGCCGCTTCTCGCAGTTCGCGGTTTGCCTGATCCAGCAGATCCTTCGCCTTCTGAGCGTGACCCTGCATGTCCCATTCATTCGCCTGCTGGGCCGCGACAATTTTGTCGAACGCCTGCTGACTCAGTCTCTGGGCCGCCGCCAGGTTCGGGTGACGGCGGTGGGAGATGTCGCGCTCGGGCTGTTGGGCCATCACGGCAACTCCAATAAGAAGCAGCGAACCGGCTGCAATCGTGAGCAATCGGGTTTTGAGCATAGCTGCGATTCTAGCCGTGTTCCGGACCATGCGCAAGAGGGATTTTTCCGAGCAACTTAATACAAATTGACGGGTTTGCAGCTTGCATTGTTGATTCGAACTGGCGCACAATACCACGATGCCCTCACGCCGGAGTTTCCTTCATCTTGCCGCTTCCCTGCCCCTGTGGATCGCGCTTGCGGGCGCTCAGACACCGAAGTATCCAATTGTCGACGGTCATCTCCACTTCCTCAACTTCGTCCAGGAGACCGCCGGCATGGACGCGTTCTTCAAGGCGATGGACGACACCGGAGTGGTGGAATCGGCGGTGATCGGCATGCCGGTGGTGAAGAAGTGGGATGAAGGGGACGACAAGCGCCCCACTTACTATCTGGACAACGACGCGCGCACCTATTGGTACAGCGCGACCGATTTCCTGGTGGCGCGGGCCATCCTGGAACTTCCGAAAGAGAAGCAGGCGCGTCTGCATCCCTTCATCTGCGGCATTAACAGCGCGGACCGCAACGCGGTGGATCACGTGGAGCGGATGCTCGCGCTGTATCCGAATTTCTGGCAAGGGATTGGCGAGGTTTTCCTGCGCCATGACGATCTGACCGCGTTGATGTATGGCGACGTTCCGCGGGCGACCTCGAAGGCATTCGGCCGGCTGCTCGACCTGGCCGCCGAGCGCAATTTGCCGGTGCTGGTTCACAGTAACATCGGTCCGGCGTGGCGGGAGCAGCCGGATTACCTCGACGAGATCGAAACGGCCATTCGCGCGCACCCGAACACACGGATTATCTGGGCGCACGCGGGCATCAGCCGCCGCATCGTGATTCCGAACCACACCGACATTCTCAGGCGCATGCTGACCGCGTATCCGAATCTGACGGTGGACTTATCGTGGGTGATTTTCGAGCAGGAGATCGCGCCCGGCGGCGTGCTGGACCGCAGATGGGCAACTTTGCTCGATGAGTTTCCGAACCGTTTCGTGATTGGGTCGGACACAGTCGGCGTCTTCGATCAGTACAAGCCAACGCTGCAGCGCTATTACTTGTTGCTGGACGCGCTGAAGCCGGAAACCGCGCAGAAGGTGGCGCATGATAACTTCCTGGCACTGCTTCCCGCGCGAAAATAAGACGTGGGCTTCGGTTTGTGGATCGACAGCGAGGAGCGTTTGGCGTGGGCGCGCGGCACGCATGAATACCGTCCCTTGGGAGCTGCCGCGGTCGCAATCACAGATCAGTTCCGGCACCGCGATTTCCACGGCGCTCGCCGCCTGCCGGCGCGTCTGACTAACTCATTCGCCGGATTCTTCGGCTCGCTGGAAGAAGTGAACGAGTATCTGCGCCGCTCTCGCGGTCCCACGGCGTGGGTGGTACGCCGGCCGACTCCCTCGCACGTGCGATAACCTTGGTCGAATTCGCTCGTGTTCGGCTGGCTTGCCGTGCGCAGAATAAAGCGATATACCTGGACTTCCCTGCTCTTTCGGGAAAGGAGCTCAGATGACGCGCCAGGTTGCGGCTGTTTTGTGGATCGTTTTTCCGATCTCTTTACTCGCCTCCGGGGATGGCTACAAAATCACATACGATGGCGGATCGCTTGCGGACACAAAGACTGGCACCGGAATGAAGCTATTCATTGAGCCGAAGCAGGTGCGCCTGACTCGCGACAAGCAAGACGTGATCGTCATACCCGCCTCCAGCATCACGGAAATCAGCTACGGACAAGATGTGCATCGCAGGGTCGGCACGGCGATCGGCCTGGCTGTGGTCTCGCTGGGTATCGGTGCTCTGATGGCCTTGAGCAAATCGAAGAAGCACTATGTTGGGCTCACGTGGGCCAATGGCGATCAGAAGGGCGGTTTCGCCATGCAGTGCGATAAGAACGACTATCGGGGCGTGCTCGCCGGACTCGAAGGCATCACCGGCAAGAAAGCCGTTGACACCGACGCGATGAACGTGAAGAACTGAATCACGAAATCGGATGGGTCGCAGAAGTGGAATCAGTGCCGCTAACGCCGGCCATCCGGCGCACGTCCCTTTGTTCTATGCTTTGACAGGAGGCAGTTGTGAAGCAGAACACTCCCCACCAGGCTCCCGCGCCCGAGCGGCGCACTTTCCTCAAACTAGGCGGCGCCACGGCGGCTGGCCTGATTGCGCAGGCCACGCTCGGTGAAAAGGCTCACGCGCAATCGACGACCACCGATAACACTACTGCCGCGACAGCCATGCCCACGCGCAACCTTGGGCGAACCGGCTATAAAACGGGGATCTTCAGTTTAGGCGGCCAGGCCGCGCTTGAGCATGCCAATAACGCGGACATCGCCGTGCCGATTATTCAACGTGCGCTGGATCTTGGCGTCAATTATTTCGATACGTCATCCATCTACGGTGGCCCGGAACGCTGGAGCGAACAATATTACGGCCAGGCGTTGAAAGGCCGTCGTGCGCAGGCATTCCTCGCCAGCAAGACCAAGGAGCGCACCCGAGATGGGTCCCTGCGCATGCTGGAAACGTCGCTAAAGTTGCTGAAGACCGATCATCTGGATCTCTGGCAACTGCACGACATCGGGATCCCGGAAGACGTCGATCAGGTGTTCGGTAAGGGCGGCGCGATGGAAGCTCTGCTTCAGGCGCGCGAACAGAAGATGGTGCGGTATCTCGGCCTCACCGGCCATTTCAGGCCCGAGCCTTTGATGACCGCCATCAATCGATTTCCCTTCGACACGATTCTCATGGCGCTGAACGCAGCCGACGGCCAGCACTTCAGCTTTATGGATGCGCTGCTGCCGCTCGCCGTGGAAAAGCAGATGGGCATCATCGGCATGAAGGTGCCGGGACGCAGCAGGCTTCTGGCGAACTGGACTCCGCCATCGCTCGAGCGCCAGCAGCATTCGTGGGAAGGCGCGGTGATCACAAACCGGCCCGGAACGCTGACGATGCGCGAGGCAATGTCCTTCACGCTCACGCTTCCGGTGAGTACGGTGATCGTCGGCTGCGACAACATCGCCCAGCTTGAAGAGAATGTGCAACTCGCGCGTGAGTTCACGCCGTTGAGCGAAAGACAGATGGCGTCGATTCAGGAGAAGGCCGAGCCGGTGGCGAAAGCGGCGCTGTTCTTCCGATTCGTCACGCGTGGGTAGCCGTAATCCACGACCCGTGGAATAGTGAACTCGATACGTCCTGCCAACTCCTGGAACGGGACATCGCTTCCCGCCCGCAGCAGTTGCACGCGCGAAACGCGATGGCCCGCCGGCAACTTCATCGTGACCTTTTGCTCGCCGATTGGATAGAAATTCCGCACCCAGCCGCGCTGCATGTTGGGATTCGTGTAGTTGAGTACGTGCACGGCGAAGCCGGCTTCTGTCTCCCACGCGAAGGTCTCGATGGCGCCGTCGCCTTCCACGGTAACCGGCGGCTCGCCGCCCGATACCCAGCGAATCGCGTTCTGCAAGAGCTGGCGGAGATCAGTGTGCCCGGTGCGCCACATGGTTCGCTCGATGTCACCGGGAAACCATGCGAGGCGGCTGCGTCCCTTGTCCCGCAGCACTACCGCCGGTTCATTGGTTCGCGGTTGCGTCGGATATGACAGTTCGGGCGGATACGCGACATACCCGGGCACCACAGTAAGCACCGGATCATTCACCGGAGCCACCGGCAGACGGTATTCCGCGCCTGGCAGCAGGTTCGTGTTCGTCAGGCCATCGAGAATCGAGTGCCGCTTCTCAATGCGCGCGTAGAATGCGTTGCCATTGGTGCCGATCACATCGCCTGCTTTGCGGATCCCGAATACATCCGCGAGGCCGAACTCCGATCGACGCTGATTCCGGTCATCGTACATGCTGGTTTCAAACGTACCCAGCAATGAGCCGCCTGTTTCGACATACGCCCGCAATTGCTCGCACTGCCGGTCACTCAGCAACGCGGTATTGGGCAGCAACGCGGCTGAGTATTTCCGCAGCGTCTCCGGCCCCAGATCGTCCTCATGCACGAAATCGAAAAGGAAGCGCCCTTCCAGCAGCGCATAGTAAATGCCATCCGTGTCCTGCGACAGCGCCGCGCCTTTCGGCGGTTCGTAGAAAAGCTGAGTGCGCTGGCCCATCACCACGGCGATGTTCGCGATCGAGCGCTTATTGGCGAAGTGCCGGTCGTGCTTTGCCGTCCATTGGAAGAAACGCCGCGCCGGATCCAGCATGCGATGGTCCTCGCCGATTCCGGTCTCGCCGCCGATGAGATGAAGATATGGGACGCAGCCGCTGGCCAGTGTTTCGTTCAGCCACATCTGCGCTTCAGGAACCGACTTGTGCACGTTGCGCCAGCGGACGCCGCCGGTGGACCACGCACCCGTGATATTCGTCGCCAGTTTGCCCTTCTGGACAGCCGTGCACACGCGCCCCTGCAGCGTCGCGCCCCAGATGGGAGAATCCTCTCCGCGGCCCTGATTATCGGCCTGGAACCACTGGCAGACCTCTCCGAGCCGCTTGAGGTCCGTCATGGCGTGCGTGGCGCTGCCAATGTTGCCGAAATAGAAACTCGCGGGGTTCTTCTCCTTCGCGATGGAATCGTACAGTTTCCAGAGATAGAAGATGCGCTCGTTGAACTTGTCCCAATACGCGGGCGTCCCGGACTTCGGCAACTCGCGACACACATCGCAATAGCAAACCGGCATCCTTCCATAGGGCGGCCAGCCGTTCGTGTAGAAGCCGTCAACATCGTAGAGCGAGTTCACTTCGCGGAAGATCGCCGGCATGTAATCGGTCATGTACGTAGAGAACATGCAGGTGGGGAACAGGCGCGGGTCCTCGGCGTGCGGCGTCACCCGGCCTTCCGCATCGCGCATGAACCACTCCGGGTGCGCTTTCACCGCGTCCTGCCAGTTAAGGTCCGGGCTGGTGCGCGCGATCACGCGAATGCCACGCTTTTTCGCGGCGGCGCAGCATTCGCCAAAGAAATCGCGATCACCGAGAAACCTGCCCTTATGGTGAAACGGCACCTTCGTCTGGTAATACGCGATGATGCCCGTCACGCTGACCAGCACGACGTCCACTTTGAGGCTGGCCCAGTAATCGGCCCACTCCTCGATGTTGAGGGCGACCGGATCGTGCTCGGTCATGTTCAACTGGCCGATGCGGCGGACGTGTGCGGTCCAGTGATCCTCTTCTGCAGGTGGGGCCGGAGCTTGTGCTCCTCTGGTCACCAGCGGGACGGCGGCGAAACCGGTCTTGAGAAGAGTGCGGCGGTCGATCATAGGCGTAGGGGTTTGGCTGGCGATTTTGGTATCGTAGTCGTCTTGCCGGATACCCTCATTCTCACTCACGGCGCAGGGTCGAACCGCAACGCACCGCTCCTGGTGGCGGCAGATCGCGCGATTTCCGCGCTCGGTATCCGCGTGCTGCGCGTGAATCTGTCCTATCGCGAGGAACGCCCAACGGGCCCTCCGCGTCCAGGCGACGCAGCGCGCGACAGAGCTGGTCTGCGCGAGATTGTCCTCAAGGCTAGATCGGAGCACGATGGCCGCGTCTTTCTCGGCGGACATTCCTATGGTGGGCGTCAGGCTTCCATGCTGGCGGCTGAAGAGCCCGGACTCATCGAAGGTCTTCTGTTGCTCTCCTATCCGCTTCATCCGCCGCGCAAGCCCGACCAATTGCGAACCTCTCATTTCCCAAATCTGCGTACGCAGGCTTTGTTCATCCACGGCACCCGCGACCCATTCGGTCTTCCCGCCGAACTGGAGGCCGCGCTGAAGCTGATCCCGGCGCAGACAACTCTGGTGCTAATCGAAAGCGCGGGACACGATCTGAAATCGGCGGACATTGGGGAACGGATCGCTATCGCATTCACCCGATCCGTTCCACGCTCAGATGCGTGTCCTTAAATCGCGTTGGA
>JBEKFB010000232.1:0-6890 GCA_050013535.1 Bryobacteraceae bacterium
CGATCCAGAACATCGAGGGAAATATGCCAGCCTGCGGCGCCCCACGAAATGAAGCGGCGATCGATACTGTGCCACAGCGTCAGGCGCGTGCCACTGCCAGAGGCTTCCAGTTCCCACCGGATATCGCTGTACTCAAGCAGCCTTGGAGCGTCGGCTCGCGTCACCGTTGTCGGGAGCGGCGTGGGATTTCCCACCCAGGTGAGATTCACCGTGGTTGCCGCCGTACCCAGGCTCCCATCCACCACAAAGGGCGCCCACTCGCGCAGGTGCGCCGGGTCGGTAAGCGCCTCCCAGACTTTTTCCGGCGAGTGGCGTAGTTCTCTCACCAGAATGAGGGTCCACTTTTCTCCGTCGTCTTTTCGTATCTGCGCCCCGCTGGCCGGACCCGGTGTGTACCGCTGGCCTTCGATCATCTATCTTCTCCTTGTCATCATTTTCGCTGCGCGTCTTCAGCTACCGACCTTGCGCACGATGGCCGAGAGCCTGGCCTCGGTCGCGTCGTCCAACGCGGTGAGGTACCACGCGGATTCAATGAGCTGGTCCGGCGCGCCCTCCTCGCGGGTGAGGTTCGCCTCCTGGGTGAAGCCGAACGTCATGTATTTCTTGTCCGCACGGAAGAAGCAGACGGCCTTGCCATCCCTGGCGTACGCCGGCATGCCATACCACACGGTCGGCTGGAGCACCGGTGCGCTGCGCACGATCACCGCGTGGACGCGCTCTCCCATGGTGCGCCAGGGCTCCGGCATCGCCGCGATCTTCGCGAGCACCGCGGCCTCGGCGGCGGCCCTCTTCGCAGCCGGGTTCGCGGTATTCGCCGCCTTCTTGTCAGCCATAGAGTCTCCGCCCGCTGTATCCGCCCTACCAGCTCATGAGCTGCGTGACCTGAATGAGATTGCCGCAGGTGTCCTTCAGCATGGCGATCTTTGAGGCTGTCACATCCGTTGGTGGCATAGTGAATTCAGCGCCGAGCGCTTTCATGCGCTCGTAGTCGGCCTGCAGGTCGCCGGTGAAGAACATGGCCGCGGGCTGGCCCTGTTGAAAGATCGCCTCCTGATACGCTTTGGCCGCGGGGTTATTGTTCAGCGCCAATTGCAGTTCAGTGCCGTCCGGCTCCTCAGGCGAGGCCACGGTCAGCCAGCGATAGGGCCCCTGACTGAAATCGGTCTTCTTGGCAAAGCCCAGTACCTCGGTATAGAAGCGCAGGGCCTTGTCCTGATCATCGACGAATATGCTGGTCACTTTGATTTTCATTTCGTTTCTCCTTTGTCACGTTTGCGGTTTGAGCCGCGTCGTCTTTCGCTTGTCTTGCCTTTAGTTGGTTTGGGTTGATCCATGCGGTCGAGGTGACGTTCGAGAGCGTCTATGTGGGCGGACCAGAACCGGCGGAACTGAGCCAGCCAGTCATTCATCTCCCGAAATGGTTCAGGTTTCAGCTGGTAGAGGCGGCGCTGCGCGTCCACTGTAGATTCCACGAAACCGGCATCGCGCAGCACTCGCAGGTGCTTTGATACGGTGGACTGCGGCATGCGAAGCCGACGCTCGATCTCTCCCACCGACTGTTGCGACGAAACCAGCAGGCTCAGTATCGCGCGGCGGTTCGGTTCCGCAATGATTTCGAATACAGACTCCACTCTCTTTATATACTCCAAGGCGCATATGCGTGTCAAGGAATATTAACGGCTGGCCCAAGGTACGGTTTCAGCCGGCGTGCGGGATGCACCGTCCGATGCGTTTTGGCGGGTCCGATTCAGAACGCTGCGCGCTCCAACCACTTCGGCGTTGAGGCGGGCATTAAACCTTCCGTCACGTCAAGGGGTGATATGCTTAACTCACTTCACTTACCCTTCGAGGTCCACACCAATGCGCGTCACGGCTTCGCAGCTATTGAACTCTACCCTCGCGGTAAGTCTTCTCGGGGCGGCTCTTTCCGGCCAGCGCGCTCTGGCTCAGGGCTATCGCCCGCCATCGGCACCGGTTCCCGTGGCACCCGCCGGCGGCATCGATCCTTCGCGGCTGCCCGATATTCAAGGCATTCATCTGGGCATGTCCCCTCAGGATACGTTCAACAGAATAAAGCCCTTGTATCCTCAAAACGGCACGGCTTCCGGAGTTACCCCCTCCTACGAGCGCTTCAACCAGGCCCCGGGCTCATCGTTTGTGAGCTCTATGATTGGAATCGTCAATCCATGCCTCAGGACCAATGAGTCGTGCTCCGACGATACAACCATCGTGTTTAATATGCCTCCCAACAAGCAGGGCGTCGTTTCCATCCAGCGGTCTCTTCAGTTTCAGATGGGGAAGGAGCCCACGCCGGAAACTATCAAGGCAGCCCTGATCCAGAAATACGGACCGAACCCGATCGTGATCAATGCGAATCTGCTCGGCTGGTCCTACGATGAACAGGGAAGGCCGACTGCCCCGTCGAATGGAAAAGGTCAGCTCCAGTGCGCAGGCAATATCCGGGAGGCAGTGGCGGGCGGCCCAAGCCCAACGAATGCCACTCCGGCAGGAAGTATCAAGAGTATTGGCGGCCCCCTCACACAGGCTGAGATTACCGATCTAATGCGCGATCAGTGCCGCGTGGGCGTTTACGTACTCGTGAACATGACCATCATCGGTCCAAAGGTTACGATCCTGGACATCAAGGTCAGCGAAAACTCCGAGGACACTCGCGCCATCATCGCCACCCAGAGATTTCTCGATAACATCGCCGCGGGCCAACAACGGCAGCAGATCAAAAACGCGCAGCAACAGGCCGCCCCCAAGCTGTGACGTCAAAACCGTCATCAAAGGCCCCGCCAGGATTCATGTGCGGCAGTTACGTTCTATCGAGAGAGAGCGCGCACGCGGGTCCGTCAGGCCGCTTTGTCAACGCCAATCGTATTGAGAGGTCTAAGTTCGACAAGGCCAATCCAAAGCTCAGGCTGGCGCATGGCCTTTCGGTCTAAGTGTCCGTTTCTCGGCCCGAGCACGTTTGATGATCCCGTCGATCTGACGCGACGTGAGCTTGTCCGTACCGTCGCGCCGCGATTCCTCTCCAGCGACTCGCAATGCCTCGGGCGTGCGAGGCAGGCAGTCTCAGTTGCAACCCTCTCACCCCTTCTCCGCCTTGAACGGCTCGGCCTGCACTTTGTCACCCTTGCGGACCAGCAGTTCCACGCGCGCCTCGGCTTCTTCCAGCTGCTTGCGGCACGCCTCACTGAGCTTCATGCCCTTCTCGAACAGCTCCAGCGCGCGCTCCAGAGGCAGCTCGCCACTCTCCATCTCGCGCACGATGTTTTCGAGTTCCTGTAAACCCGCTTCGAACGCGGGGGCTGGCTTGGTTTCTTCTGACAACGAATCTATTGTATCGGGCCGCCGGCGATGCAGCGGGCGGCCGATGACAAAAATCTTCGGGCAGGATCTCGCGCAGGATCAAATTGCTACGGCAGCCCCGCGGCAATGAGCCGGAACCCGTGTGCTTAGTCTGTTGCCAGGAAGGATTCCAACGTGACGAAGATTGTCAAGCCGATGGTCGATTCGCTCAAGCCGAAAGGCCGGGCCGGCCGGCCTCCCGTGGTTCGCCATTGTCCCTACTGTCACACCGCGCTCAATGTGACGGAGATGAAGCAGCACCGGCCGCAGTGCGCGCGCGACCATCGCAACGCCCCGCCGCAGGAACAGATTCTGCCCCCTGCGCCCGCCGAACCGCCCATGCCGCCTCCGCCGACGCCCGACGATCTCGAAAACCGGGAGCTGTCCGGCGATCCCCTCGAACGCGAGCGCCAGCTCGATCAGCAGGAAGCGGACCGCATCGAACGCACTACGGAAGAGTAAGCACCACTTTTCCGAATTGTTCCTTCTGTTCCAGCCGCCGATGCGCGGCCGAGGCCTCTGCGAGAGGAAAGGTGCTGTCGATTACCGGCTTCAGTTTTCCCGCGAAGACGAACTTCAACACCCGGTGCAGTTCGCCGAGCGTTCCCATGTAAGATCCCATAACGGTCTGCTGCTTACTGAACAGGAAGCGCAAATCGAGTTTCACATCGTAGCCGGTGGTGGCCCCGCAGGTCACCAGCCGGCCGGCGGGCGCGATGCTCTGCATGCTCTTGTCCCAAGTCGCCGCGCCGACATGTTCCACCACCACATCCACGCCGCGTTTGCTGGTGATTCGCTTCACTTCCGCCGCAATGTTCTGCGAGTAATGGTCGATCACGAAATCCGCGCCCAGGTCGGTAGCCTTCGCCATTTTGGCCTCGCCGCCCGCGGTGGCGATCACGCGGCAATGGAACAGCTTCGCGATTTGAATCGCGGCCGATCCCACACCGCTTGAAGCACCCAGTACCAGCACATCTTCGCCCGCTTCAAGACGGGCGCGCCCGAACAGCATATGCCACGCTGTGAGGAACACCAGCGGCACAGACGCGGCGTCCACAAAGTTCAGCTCGTCCGGAATCGGTATCACGGCCCATTCCGGCACGGCCATGAACTCGCGATATCCGCCGTCCACCTGCGTGCCCAGCACCGCATACTTCGCGCAGCGATTGTCGAGGCCGCTCAGGCACCACTCGCATTGGCGGCAGCTTGTCGCCGGAGCCAGCAAGACGCGCTGACCCGGTTGCACCCGCCAGCATAGCTCCCCGGTGCGCACCACTTCTCCAGCGATATCCGCGCCAAGAATATGGGGCATCGCGTAGCGAACGCCCGGCAGACCACCTCGTACGAAAAGATCGAGATGGTTCACCGAACAGGCGCGGACGCGGACGAGCACCTCATCCGCGCGTATCTCCGGCTCCGGAATGTCCTCATAGCACAGAACATCCGGGCCACCGTGCTGCTGGAATCTGACGGCCTTCATCCGTCGTTCATCGTATCAGGCGGTGCGACGGCGCCTCTTCAGGCAAGCAAGAAACACCAGGCCAAGGCCAATCAACAGGAAGGTAGCAGGCTCAGGCGTGTCCATGTCGCCGCCCTCGACCGCGCCAATGGCGAAGTTGTCGATCAGCACCGCGGTTCCGGTGGGCGAATTCGGAATCGTCACCTTCACCCACGAGACCGCCGAGCTGAAGGTGAATCCGACGAAGGTCTGCGCCAGGCTTGCGGTGGATACCGTCTCTGTGGTGTTATCGCTGAACGTCAACGTCACCGAGTCGGGGTTTCCATATGTCATCACATCCAATGCAACGGCCGTCACCGAAGCGGGCAGGTTGGCCTGGATATAGGGCTGGCTAACACCGCTGGAGAATCCACTGGCCAGGCTATTGCCCGATCCAAAGTTGAACCACTGGGACATGCTGGGGCCGACATCTTCAAGATAAGATCCGCTCGGCGTGAATCCGCCAATAAAGCCGATGTCCAGTGGATCGGTTTCGCCCGAGTCGTAGAAGGTGCTGACCACCCACGGGCTGCTGTCGAACGTATCCACTCCGGTTTCGGAAACGGCCGCCTGCCACAACGACAGGCTGCCGTACTCCTCGATGAGTGAAGTGGCCCGCGCCGCCTGCGACGCGAGCAGAACCATCCCAACCAACGCTGCCATTCTTCGGACAGATCGCATGCCAATCCCCCTGGGCGAGAATCTCCACATGGCTATGGAGGCCGCTTCCGGCGCTCCATGCCACGTCTGGATTCCCGGTGTGATTTTGCTTACACCTCTTAGTGAATTCAGCCTTAGTTCATCTCAGGTTTTACTCTGAGCTATTTGGCGCAACCACTTGATAGTTAATGGGATACTGCTTTGGGGGTATGCAATGACTGTTCAACGCGGGAGCGGTATTCTCGCGCTTTCGTGATGATTACTCCGGAGTCGAGCGTGAGGGAACGCGAGTCGCTGACAATGACGCGGCCGTTCACCATCACGTCGCGAGCGTCGGACCCTTTGAGCGCATAAACGAGCTGCGAATAGATGTTGTAGAGCGGAACCGCGTGCGGGCGATCAAGGCGAATCATCACCATGTCGGCCAGCTTGCCAGCTTCGAGGGAGCCCAGATCGTGCTCCCGGCCGATCACGCGCGCGCCGCCCATGGTGGCCATCTCCAGCGCCTGCTCGGCAGGAACGACACGTGGATCCCCAGTGGCCACCTTCTGCAGATCCGCGGCGAGGTTCATCTCTTCCATCATGTCGAAATCGTTGTTGCTGCCTGCGGGGCCGTCGGGGCCAAGGCCCACGTGAATGCCCATGGCGAGCATCTGCGCGATGGGCGCGATGCCGCTGGCGAGCTTCATGTTGCTGGAGGGGCAATGCGCGACGCCTACGTTGCTCTTAAGAAGGATGCCCATGTCGGCTCGGTCCACCCAAACGCAATGCGCGGCCACGGTGCGGCCATTGAAAACGCCGAGCGAATTCAGCCAGGGCACCGCGCGCACGCCGTTCTGCTTCAGGCAGTCGTCATTTTCCTTGCGCGTTTCGGCGACGTGGATCACCAGCGGGACCGAGTATTTGTTGGCAAGAGCGCGACAGGCCTTCAGCGTCTCAGCTGAGTTCGTGTAGAGCGCGTGGGGCGCGACGGCGGGCGTCACCAGCGGATCGTTTCGATAACGCTGGATGTACCCCTCAGTCCATGCGAGCGAGTCTTTGGGAGTCTTCGCGTCGGGAACCGGAAAGCCAATGATCGTTTCGCCAAGCACGCCGCGCATGCCTGCTTCTTTTGTCGCCTCGGCAACGCGGTCCTCAAAATAATACATGTCGGTGAAGGTGGTGGTGCCGGAGAGCATCATTTCGAGGCAGGCCAGGCGCGTGCCCCAAAGGACGAAATCCGGCGTAACATTGCGGGCCTCGGCGGGAAAGATGTAATGCTCCAGCCAGTCCTGCAGGGTGAGGTCGTCGGCGATGCCACGAAACAAGGACATGGCCGCGTGAGTGTGGGTGTCGATGAGGCCGGGAATGAGGACGGCTTCAGTTCGGTCAAGGTGAT
>JBEKFB010000233.1:0-6833 GCA_050013535.1 Bryobacteraceae bacterium
AGTTCGCCCTCCTGATCGCGAATTACTACCGCGAGATTCAGGCTGAGATTGGAAATGTGCGGGAACGGCCGGCCAGGATCGAAAGCGAGCGGAGTCAAAACGGGGAAAACGGTTTGCTCGAAGTATCCAGCCGCCGTTTTTTGCTGAGCGGCGCTGAGATGCGCGTAATCGACAATGCGGATTCCCTGCTCTTCCAGCTCGGGCCGGATTTGCGCCATGCATTTGTGCAGCTCGGAAAGAAGCTTCTTGATCTCGCGCCGGATGGCCACCAGTTGAGCGCGTGGGTTCATGCCGTCCGGTCCCACTTCGAGAATGCCGGCGTCCAGTTGGGCGTTTAGCGCGGCCACGCGAACCATGAAGAACTCGTCGAGATTGGACCCGACGATAGAGACGAACTTGACTCTTTCCAGCAGCGGATTGGAACGGTCTTCCGCCTCTTCGAGCACGCGACGCTGGAACATCAGCAGGCTGATCTCGCGATTGACGTACAGGGACGGATCGCGCAGGTCGGTGGCGGATTGCCTGGAGGCCGTTGCGGTCCTCTTCGCCGGCTTACGCGCGCCCGCCGTTCTCGCCTTGGAGGCCAGGACCACCGGCGCATTCTTCTTTGGCATCTCTGTACAGGGTAGCTGGTTGTGCGCCGGCGGACCAAGCTCGGCCCTTTAACCACCCGCCGCTATAGTAGTGGGTGATGCTTTTCCCGCGCGCCGCGGCGCTCGTTGGGCTCTGCGCGATCGCCTATGGCGCGGCCTCGCCGGCAACTCATAAGACGACGGCGAAGCACTCATCGGTTTCTGCCTCTGCCCAGGTCTGGGCTCACCGTTTGCCGCTTCGCGATAAAGCGGCGCAACTCATCGTCGCGCCCATCTTTGGAGAGCTGCAGAATACCCGGTCGCGCGATTTCCGGCGTTACGTGCACTATGTCCACGATCTGCGCGTGGGTGGCGTCATCGTGCTCGGTCATTCGGTCAATGGCAGCATACACAATGCTGAGCCATTCGCCATGGCCGCGCTCATCAATCGCCTGCAGAAACTGGCTCGAACGCCGTTGCTGGTCTGCGCCGATTTCGAGCGCGGAGCGTCGATGCGAGTGAACTCCGCCACTCTGTGGCCGCCTAATATGGCTTTTGGCGCGGCAGGAGATGTAGACGATGCCAAATTCGAGGGTGCGGAGACGGCTCGTGAAGGCCGGGCGCTGGGCGTGGAGTGGATCTTTGCGCCCGACGCCGACGTGAACAATAATCCGGACAATCCCATCATCAACACCCGCTCTTACGGCGAGGACCCGAATCAGGTTGCACGCTTCGTTGCCGCTTACATTGCCGGAGCGCATTCCGATCCGAAGCGTCCGGTACTGGTAACCGCTAAGCACTTTCCCGGGCATGGCGACACCACAGATGACACCCACCTTGGCCTGGCGCGGCTCGATTTTCCGCGCGAGCGCCTGGAGAGCATGGAACTGGTGCCGTTCCGTGCGGCAATTACCGCGGGCGTGGATGCGGTGATGACCGCTCACATCGCCGTTCCGTCGATCGATCCCACGGGAGTTCCCGCGACAGTCTCGGCGCCTTTACTTTCCGATACGTTGCGCCACGAACTCGGCTTTCACGGGATCGTCGTCACCGACGCGATGGATATGCTGGGGCTTTCGAAGCTGTTCGATCCCGGTGAGGCGGCCGTGCGCGCGCTGGAAGCAGGGGCAGACGTCCTGCTGGTTCCCGCCGAGAGCGAAAAAGCGATTGCCGCGATCATGGCCGCAGTGAAGAGCGGCCGCATTACTCGCAAGCGGCTCGAAGAGAGTGTGGCGCGCGTACTCGAAGCTAAGATCCGCATGGGCCTTACGCGCCGCAGGACCGTGAACCTGGAGGGCATCGCCGATGTCCTGGCCAGCCCCGAAGCCGACGCCGCTGCGCAACGCGTGAGCGAACGAGCGCTCACGGTGGTTAAGAACGACGGAAACATTTTTCCCTTGCGGGCGCCCGCGAGCGCCTGCGTGGCGATCCTCACCGAGAGCCGCGACAGCCAGCATGGGCGAACGCTGACCGCGGAATTGAAAAGGCGCTCGGCAAATATGAACGTGGTCACGCTGGATCCGACGTTGCCTGCCGAGGATATTAACAAGGTCGCGCAAAACCTGAGCGGATGCCCAGTTGCGGTGCTGGTTCCTTTTGTCACCGTCGCGGCGTATAAGGGAACGGTCGCTCTGCGCGAACCGTATATCGGGATGGTCAACACGCTGACATCCGGCAAGACACCAGTTGCCGTGGTCGCGTTTGGAAGCCCCTACGTTATTCGCAGCTTGCCGAATGTCGGCGCGTATATCGCTACCTTCAGCACGACGACCATGTCTGAAGAGGCCGTTGCGCGGGCGCTGTTTGGCGAGATCCCCATCACCGGCCACCTGCCGGTAACCGTTCCCGGTATCGCAAAGCTGGGCGATGGAATCCAACTTGAGGCGGTGAATGCTCCTCGCGCGAACTCGCAATAATTCGGCAGCCGCAATGATCAAGGAGAAACCAAATGGTTGAGATTACCTGGCTGGGCCACGCCACCTTTCAACTGAAACTCGATTCGGGCGAAGTCATCGTCCTCGACCCGTGGATCGATGGCAATCCGAAGTTCCCTAAGTCGCACACGTTTTCGCGCGTCGACGCGATTCTCGTTTCGCATGGCCATTTCGATCACATCCACGACGCCATTCCGCTGGCGAAGAATTTCCAGCCGAAAAAAGTCATCGCCATCTTCGAGACCTGCCACTGGCTGGAGAAGAAGGGCGTCCAGAACTGCAGCGGCATGAACAAAGGGGGCACGCAGGATGTGTGCGGGGGGCTGAAAGCGACGCAGGTCCACGCCGTGCACAGTTGCGGGATTCTCGATGGCGATGAGATTCTCTACGGCGGCGAGGCCTCCGGATACGTGCTGCACTTTCCCGATGGGCGCACCGCGTACTTCGCCGGCGACACCAACGTCTTCACGGACATGTCGCTCATCGAGCAATTGTACAAACCGGAACTGGCCTTTCTTCCTATCGGCGATCACTACACCATGGGCCCGCGCGAAGCGGCACTCGCGGCCCGCCTGCTGAAAGCGCCGACAATCATCCCGATGCACTTCGGCACGTTTCCGCAACTCACCGGTACGCCGGATGCGCTGGCGGCGGAGTTGAAAGACTCGCCGGAGCTGCGCGTCTGGCCGCTGGAGATCGGGAAAGCGGTGGGCTGGTAATGGGCGGTTTAAGTTCTTCCGCCAGGTTGCCGTACGCCGAGCTTCACGGGAGAACCCAGCCCAGAGAGACCGGCTCGGAGCGGATTCGTAAGCCATGCGCGGTTGTCGGTCATATCCTGCCGCGATCGGGACCATCACAGGAGCGGAGTGGCCGACAATCCGGATGGAATCCGAATCTGAGGCTTCCTGGAACGTCGTATCTTGAGAGCTTCAGGCCGAAGGCGCGTCTATAAGACGCCGACGAACCCGCCGAGTGGCACATTGCGCCTCATAGCCGGTAAGTATTGTCTACCAGACGCCAGGAATGAGACGCTTCGTTCGTGCCGAGTACGTCGTGTATTCGTCGCCAAACTCCTCAGCCATCATCCTCTCCTCTGGGCGGAGGCGAAGCGCGCAGAGGATCGCGAACGCGATCAAGTTCGACGGACCTGCCACCCAATTCGGGATGACGAGGGCCTGGCCGATGGAATACAGCGCTAGCGCCAAGTACATCGGATGGCGGATGCGGCGATAAACGCCTTGTGTGATGAGTCGATGCTGCTCGCGTACCTCCAGGGTGATCGACCAATTTGTACCAAGGTCCGCGTGCGACCGGTAGAAGAGCCAGAGGCCGATCACCAAGCACATGAAACCGGCGACGAGCGGGCCGGTGCCCAGCGTATACTCAGCGAACGAGAACGCTGGCGACGCGACCCAGATCAGAGGGACGAAGAATCCGACCCAGGCGAGAACCAAGAGGCCGGTCTCCAGGGCAGTTTTATAGCTTGTGGCGACTTTGACAATTCGACTCCGGTGTCCGTGCGGCACACGAATTGCGATCATCACCACTGTACCTGCGAGCACCAGCGCCTTCGCGATCCACGGATTCAAGGCCAAGCACCGTCCCTTTCACACCGTACTGCGACTGTCCTCAAAGTGCTTCTGTCCGAATAGCTCGCTGTAATGCCGGACTCGCAAAACCTCCACCGCGCGGTCCTATAGCCTGGGCGTCAGCCAGCATATGAGTGATGCAGTTCAGTTTATCCAATCAAGAAACGGTTTGCCCCTGAATGACGGCCTAACCGGAAGTTGGGCCGATTTGTGACGGACCGGCCCATGATGCTGCCAGACGGTCGCGAAGCCCTCGGAAGTGCGGCGAGTCGATTACTCCTGTGAAACGGCGTCCACCGAAACCACACGAGCGTCCAATCGCCATCCCGTCCTCGCGGGCGGGATCTTCACTCGTGCTGGTGATAGCCAGAACGCCGGACGCGCTGGCGGCGAGATCGGTAAACCAGCACGTGATAGTTCCGAACCTCTTGACTCGTTCGATAGTTCGAATATGATAGAATCATGGAACCGTTAAGAGCGAAGCTGACACCGGAAACCGACCCGACTGCAACCTTTGCGGACATGTTCGCGGCGCTGGGGGCCGAGCCGCGCCTCCGAATCCTGCGAGCGCTGCTGGCCGCGCATCCCGAGGGAATGGTGGTCGGCGAGATTCAGAACGAGCTGGGTATCGCCGCTTCCACGTTGTCGCATCACCTGGAAAAGTTGAAGAATGAAGACCTGATCACGGTTCGCCGCGAGAGCACTTTTCTTCGATATACGGCCAATACCACGGTCCTTGAAGCGCTGCTGGGGTTCCTGTACGCGGAGTGCTGTACCCGTAACAAGGCCATCAAACCGGCCCGAATCACTCAGATCTGCAAGGCATGAACAAGGAAGAGGGAATGACATGGAACTAAAAGAAAAGGTGCGGGAGAAATACGGCGAAGCGGCGCTTCGCGTCAAAACCGGTGGAAGCTGCTGCTGTGGCGCCGCCCCGAGTGAGCTCGGTTGCGTCGATCCCATCACATCGAACCTTTATGACACAAGCCAGGCGGGCGAGATCCCGGAAGAGGCTCTGCTCGCATCGCTCGGCTGCGGCAATCCAACGGCGCTGGCCCGCCTCAGCCCTGGCGAAACGGTCCTCGATCTCGGCTCAGGCGGTGGCATCGACGTGCTGCTTTCCGCACGGCGCGTTGGACCGGCCGGCAAAGCGTACGGGCTCGATATGACCGATGAAATGCTGGCCCTCGCGCGCGAGAACCAGCGCAAAGCCGGAGTGAAAAATGTCGAGTTTCTCAAGGGCGAGATCGAGAACATCCCGCTGCCCGACGATACTGTGGATGTCATCATCTCGAATTGCGTAATTAACCTCTCCGCCGACAAGGATCGCGTCCTGCGGGAGGCTTTTCGGGTACTCAAACCAGGAGGCCGTCTCGCCGTCTCCGACGTCGTTGTTCGTGGTGAGGTGCCTTCCGAGGTGCGCCGCAGCATCGAGCTGTGGGTCGGCTGCATCGCCGGAGCCTTGCAGGATGACGAATACGTGCGCACCCTAAGAAACGCCGGTTTCGAATCGATTGAAATCGAGATCACCCGCGTCTACAGTGTCGAGGATTCACGGCAGTTTCTCGCGAGCGAAGGCATCGATGTTGACGCCATCGCGCCGCGGATCGAAGGCAAATTCACCAGCGCGTTTATACGGGCCGTGAAACCGCGCGCGAAGGAGTGCTGTGGTCCGGCGTGCTGTAGCTGAGGCTCTCGGGACCGCCTTTCTGCTGGCTGCCGTTGTCGGCTCCGGCATCATGGGCGAGCGGCTCGCCGGCGGGAACGTCGCCATAGCGCTGCTGGCGAATACCATCGCCACCGGCGCAGCCCTTCTCACGTTGATTCTCACGTTCGGCCCCATCTCCGGCGCGCACCTCAACCCGGCCGTCACGCTGGCCGATGCCTCTCAGGGAGGTTTAGCCTGGCGCGAGGTGCCCTTGTACGTCGGCGCGCAGATGGCCGGTGCTTTTGCCGGCATTGCCGCGGCTCACTTAATGTTCGGTGAGCCATTATTCTTCGCTTCGCGACGAGTACGAGCCGGCGGAGCCCAGCTCTTCAGCGAATTCGTTGCCACGTTTGGTTTGCTTTCTGTGATCTGGGGATGCGCGCGGCTCCGCCCTTCCGCGGTACCGTTCGCAGTGGCCGCCTGGATCACCGCGGCTTACTGGTTCACCGCCTCCACTTCTTTCGCCAATCCCGCCGTAACCCTGGCTCGCGCGGCTTCGGATACCTTCGCCGGCATTCGCCCCGCCGACGCCCCCGGATTCGTGCTTGCACAGTTGGCAGGCGCCGCCGCCGCGACCATTCTGTTCCGATGGCTCATACCGCCTACCCATGCCCGATAAGAAACGAATCCTCATCCTTTGCACCGGAAACTCCGCCAGGAGTCAAATGGCCGAAGGCTTGTTGCGTCACGATGCGGGAGACCGCTTCGACATATTCAGCGCGGGAACCAGGCCGAGCCATCTGCGACCGGAAGCCATCGCCGTTATGCACGAGCTCGGAATCGACATTTCCGGTCAGCGCTCCAAGAGCGTGGATGAATTCACCGGGCAGCCGTTCGACTGCGTTGTCACCGTCTGTGACAACGCACGGGAAAGCTGCCCCATCTTCCCCGGCGGAACCCCAACCATCCACCACAGCTTTGAGGATCCGGCGGCGATTGAAGGCTCCGAAGAGCAACGGCTGGCGGGCTTTCGACGCATTCGAGACGAGATCAGGACCTGGCTCCGTGGGCTGGCAGGAAACCACGGCCA
>JBEKFB010000234.1:0-7142 GCA_050013535.1 Bryobacteraceae bacterium
AGGCTCTCCAGACCGAGTTCGGCCAGCTCGCCCGCGGCGTCCCGAATAATGGTGACGCCGGCAAAATTGTGCGCGGCTAACAGCGCTGCATCGGGGATGGCGGCCAGCGCGACATGGGCCTGGCGGCCCGACTGTTCCCAAACCGCTTGCGCGATCTGTTCCGCTGAGCCGAGCAGCCGCTCCACGCGGGCAGCGTCGAATATGGCGGTGTCCGGCGACGTGAGTTCCCACCATGGGGAGAACCGCGCCGCCAGCATCGCTGCGCCGTCATGATGTACGCATAAGAACATCGATGTTCCCTCGGCCGCGGCCTGCCGGTTTGCGCGGGGACACGCCAATCCCCATGCCGTGAAGCAGCTCAAATCCCGGCGCGCCCCTCCAGTGCTCGGCATCGCGTTGCAGATCGAGCATCAGCGCCGCGCAGGATCGGGCCATTGCGTTCTTCTCCACCAGAGCCAGAATCGTGGGTGTATTTTCGATGGCCCGGCGAAAGAGATAGGGATGCGGTTCGCGGCTCGTTCGGAAATGCGCGCCAGATCGAGCAGCACCACGCCGAAGCCGCCCGCGGGCAGGATGGCGTCGGCCGCTTTGAAGGCGTGCTCGGCGTTGCCGCCGCAGCGGACCCATATCAGTTGCGACAGGACCGTGCCCGCCTGCGCGGCCGAGACGGGATCAAAAGCGTCCGAGGTGTCGATGTGGCAGCAGATCTCGCCCCGCGTGGTGGCGGCCGCCAGGAGAGTGTTGGCCAGCGTGGTCCGTCCCGACGATTCCGGGCCGACGATCTCCGTGATGCTGCCCCGCGGGAATCCTCCGATGAGGGCGTCGAGGTTAGGGATTCCCGACGCCAGCATCTCCCGCGGAGACACTTCGAACGTAGCGGCTATAGCGGCAAGCGGGTTCATGCACTTCGCCTTTTATTCGCCTTGTTAGATTGTGCGACGAAGGGAGGGAAATGTCAATGGGGGCGGCGCCAGATCAGTGCTGGTAAGAGCACCATGACTCTCAAACGGGTTCTGGTTTATTTCGGATGCGGCACAATATCGATCAGATAGTAGACGTCGTCTCGAATCTGGAAATAGAATCGCCAGTCTTTGTTGACCCGCGCTTGCCAAAGATTCCGCGACTCATCGTACTTCTTGGCTCGCAGCGATGGATGGCGCAGGTTCTGGAGTAGAAACTCAAGCTGCTTATCACAGTCCTTCCGGACGCGTTCAGGTGCGCTGTCGAAGCTGCGCTGAAAGCGCTCGGAGTAGACCCGTATCATCGACTGACGCGTTTGGTGGTCTTGCCCTTGCCCTTTTTGACTTGGCTGCGGAGCGATCTCATCATAGCCTCGTGAGTCTCAAAAGGACCGTAAACCCGGCCGGCCTTGATGTCGGCCAGTCCCTCGGCGAGCCGGGCGTCGATGATGCGGCGCTGTTCGGGCGTGTACTCGTCGTCGGCGTTGGGGAAACGGGAGCGGTCGATGACCAGCTTCGGCGTAATGATGATCTTGCCGCGCTGAAATGCGAAATTCACCAGGTCGCCCTTGGAGAGGCCGGCTTGTCTGCGCACACTGGTGGGGATGGTCACCTGACCCTTGTGCTGGATTCTGGCAGTGGTGTTCATAACGCGTGATTCCGGAAGTCAGGATTCCCGACCTCTGCCGACAGCATAGCAAAGAGCCGACCACACCGACTCGGCCGCTCACGCCTTCCCGCGCCGCGCCAGCAACAGCATGACGATCCCGAAAATCAGCATCGCGAGGCCGCACCACAGGTTCACACTGGGCGACGACAGCGGCGGGCCCGTGGTGATCGTGAAGAAGGCGATCAGCAGCATCACGCCGAGGATCACGAAAAAAGAACCGATCGGTATGCGAAGGTCATCCATGTGTGTTTACCAGAACCAGAGGTTGAAAAGAATGCAGGCGGTGCCCACAATCACGGCCAGCAGTATGGGCCGCTTATACCAGGGAACGTTGTGCTCCACGGGCATCTTCGTGTAGCCGTAGACCAGATTCTCCAACTCCGACACCGGCTTCGGTTTCGTGACGAGGCTCACCAGAACCGTGAACACAAGGCACGACATGAAGGAGAGAATTGCAATCCAGAAATTCTGCGCCATGGCCGACGGGAACGTGTGGATCGCGCCGAACCAACCGCCGGCTCCTTCGGCAGCGGAGAAACCGAGAGTCAACGTGGCCGCAGCTTCACCGGCCAGAAGTCCCGCAAAAGCCCCGTGCCCCGTAGTTCTGCGCCAGAACATGCCCAGCAGGAATGTGGCGAACAGGGGCGCGTTGACGAACCCGAAGACCAGTTGCAGAAAATCCATGATGTTGTTGGATTGCGCCGCCCAGTACGCCGCGCCGATGGAGAGCAGCACACCCGCCACCGTGGTGATTCTGCCGACCTTGAAGTAATGGGCGTCGGAGGCGTTCTTCTTAATATAGCTTTGGTAGATGTCGTAAGTGAATACGGTATTGAACGCTGTAACATTGCCGGCCATTCCTGACATAAAGGACGCAAACAACGCGGTAAGTCCGACGCCCAGCAGTCCGGAAGGATAGAACTGGGCCATCAGGTTCGTAAGTATGAGGTTGTAATCGTAAGTGTCGCCTTTGGGAACCAGAATGCCGGGAATGTTCATCTGATGAAGCGCGATGGCGGCCAGCCCGGGCGCAATTACTACGACGGGCATGAGCATTTTCGGGAATGCGGCGATAAGCGGAGTAAGTCGGGATGAAGCCATTGAGTCGGCCGCCATGGCGCGTTGCACGACCAGGAAGTTACAACACCAGTAACTGCACCCCAGCACCCAGCCAAGGCCGAACAGCATTCCGAACCACTCGACGCCCATCATGTTGGATGACGCGTGGCCCATATATTTCCACGTGTGGGTCATGACGTCGGGATTCTGGGCAAATTGAGAATGAGCGCCCATCCAGGCGGTTGTTCGCGCGGTCACGCCTGACCAGCCCCCAGCTTTCCAAACGGCCATGATCGAGAGCGGCGCGAATCCCAGCACAATCAGGAAGAACTGCAGCACCTCGTTGTAAATGGCGCTGGTAAGGCCGCCGAGGTAGGTGTAGACGAGAACAATTGCGGCTGACAGCAGGATCGAGTTAGTCAGCGCCCACCCGAGCACAACGTGAAACAAAAGCCCCAGCGCGTACATGGAAATACCGGACGAGAAGATCGTCATGACCGCGAACGTGATCGCATTGAAGCCCCGCGTCTTTTCGTCGAAGCGCAGCTTGAGATACTCGGGTGCGCTGCGCGCGCGGCTGCCGTAATAAAAAGGCATCATGAAGACGCCCAGGATGATCATTCCTGGAATCGCGCCCAGCCAGTAGAAGTTACAGGTGAGCATTCCGTACTTGGCGCCCGATGCGACCATGCCGATAACTTCCTGCGCGCCCAAATTAGTCGCAATGAAGGCCAGGCTGGTAACCCACACCGGGATGGAATGGCCCGAGGTCAGGAACTCCGCTCCGGTCTTGACCCGGCGCTTCACCAGCCAGCCGATACCCAGAACATACAGGAAGTACGTCGCGAGAATGATGTAATCGATTACGCCTGGTTTCATATTGTCATCGAGTCCTGTTTATCCCGGCAGGTTTCGCAGCCGTTCAGCGGCGGCCTCCGGAGTGATATCGCGTTGCGGCATGCACAGCATTTCAAAACCGACCATGAACTTGCGCACCTTCGCCGAACGCAGCAGCGGTGGATAGTAATGTGCATGCAGATGCCATTCCGGGTGCTCCTGCCCATCGGTTGGACGCTGATGAAAACCCATGGTGTATGGGAACGACACGTCGAAGAGCTGATCGTACCGGGTGGTCAGCCGCTTCATGATGTCGGCGAGTGCCGCACGCTCCTCGGAGTTGTGTTGGTCCAGACTGCCGACGTGTCTCCGGCTCACCAGCATCGTCTCGAACGGCCAAACTGCCCAGAACGGCACCAGCGCGACGAAGCCATCGTTCTCACAAACGATCCGCTCGCCGATCGCTCGTTCCTCCGCGAGGTAATCGCACAGCAGGCAATTGCCGCGGCCGGAGAGCCACTTCGCTTGCGAGCTCTGCTCTTTGACAATTTCGTCCGGCAGGTGCTCGGTGGCCCAGATCTGACAGTGCGGATGCGAATTGCTGGCCCCCATCATCTCGCCACGATTCTCGAAGATCTGGACATTGTTCACATAAGGCAGCGCACCAATCTCCAGATACTGTTCGGCCCACACATCGATCACCGTGCGGATTGCCGCGACATCCATGCGCGCCACCGTGAGATCGTGCCGGGGCGAGAAACACACGACCTTGCAGGTGCCGCGCTCGTTGTCCCAAACCAGCAGGTCCGATTCGGAGCCGTGTTCCTCCGGCGTGTCCGGCAGCAGAGCCGCGTAGTCGTTGGTGAAAACGAACGTGCTCGTGTAATTCGGATTCCGCGCTCCACCGGCGCGCGCATTGCCGGGGCAGAGATAGCAATTCGGATCGTATTCGACGGCTGCCTCGGATTTCTCTTTCTCCACCTGGCCTTGCCACGGACGGTCGGTCCGGTGCGGCGAGACCAGCACCCATTCCTGAGTCAGCGGATTGAGGCGGCGATGAGGATGAGTGGATAAGGCCACGGGTTGCGACGAGGCACGCCAGGTTGCGACAGACGTAACAGTCTATCATGCGCCCGGTGCGCGGAATTCCGGCTATAGTATGAGAGCCGGACTTACTCTGTGACCACGCCGTTCCGCTTGTTTCTTGCCTCCACCATCGCCGCCTCAGTGTGTGCGGCTCAGGAACAGATTTCGCTGTGGCCCAACGGAGCGCCCGGCTTCGAGAGCCGGCGCAACGAGCCCGAGCTCGCCAAAGAATACTGGGTGCGGCACATCGAAAATCCGTCGATCACCGTCTACCTTCCGCCGAAGGAAAAGGCGACGGGCGCGGCTGTGGTTATTTGTCCCGGAGGCGGTCATCGGGAGCTGGTGTTTCAGGCCGAGGGCGTGGATCCCGCGCGTTTTCTGAACGGCCTTGGCGTCGCGGCATTCGTGCTCAAGTACCGGCTGGCGCGCGAAGAAGGCTCTCCGTACTCGCTTGACAAGCACCCGCGTGAAGACGGCCAGCGAGCCATGCGGCTGGTGCGCAGCCGTGCTGCGGAATGGGGCGTCGATCCGAATCGCATCGGCATTATGGGATTCTCCGCGGGCGGTGAAGTCGCGTCGATGGT
Source organism: Bryobacteraceae bacterium (assembly GCA_050013535.1). Classification (GTDB taxonomy): domain Bacteria; phylum Acidobacteriota; class Terriglobia; order Bryobacterales; family Bryobacteraceae; genus CAWACP01. Next base: position 5,196 of record JBEKFB010000234.1, read on the forward strand.
CACCTTCACCCCCAACGACGGTAATCCTCAGGCGGCCGATCCCGTGGACCGTGAGAGCGCAAAGCCGAGTTTCCTCATCATGGTTTATCCGGGCCCGCTGGGTATCCCGGATAGAGTGGCCACGGATGCGCCGCCCGCGTTCCTTCTCGCCGCCGATGACGATCAGTGCTGTTCCGTGTCGACGGTCAAGCTGCTGCAGGCTTATCGGGAGGCGAAGGTGCCGGTGGAGGTCCACCTCTTTGCTCACGGAGGTCATGGCTTCAACATGGGGTATCGTTCATCTCTGGCTACGCTCAAGGGCTGGCCGCAACGGCTGGCCGACTGGCTGAACGACAACGGCGTGCTACAGCGCGGCAGATGAATCCGCCACTGGCGGCAAATGTGGATATGATGGTGGTCGAAAACCCAACATTTGGATTGTGAGGACTGAGCTTATGCGGAAGTTACCGCTACGGCAATCGCTGGGGATCATCGCGCGCGGATCGATGAACTGGATCGCCCGGAAGCCCATCGTCGTTTCCTTCGAAGTGACGGATTCGTGCACATGTGACTGTCGCCACTGCGATCATGGCGGCGCGAAGGACGACTCGCATAATCTGAAACCGGCCGATTACCGGCGTTACATGGAAGAACTGCGGCCCTGTCTGGTGCAGATCTCAGGCGGTGAGCCACTCATGCGCGACGATCTTGTCGACATCGCTCGCAACATCAAGGGCGACGGGCCGGTGCCGTACATCATCCTCGTTTCGTCCTGGTCGTTGATGACCGAGGATTACTATCTGGAGCTGCGCGAAGCGGGCGTCGACCAGTTCTCGGTGAGCCTCGATTTCCCCGACCGCCGTCACGACGATTTCCGCTGCCTTCCCGGATTGTACGATCGCCTCAACGATGTGATTCCGAAATGCGCCGCGTATGGTTACGACGACATCGTCCTCAACACCTGCATCACCAGCGCCAATTTGCACGAGATCAACGGCGCCGCCGACCAGGCCCGCAAGTGGGGCGTCAATATCTGTTACAGCGCGTACTCGCCCCGGCGCACGGGCAATCGCGATTACTTCCCGGACTCGCCGGAGCAACTGCGCGAGCTGCGCGCCCAATTTGAAACTCTGGAGACTCGTCGAGACCGTTCGAATTTCATTGTGAGCGCGCCGTCTACACTCGATGCGACACGCCGATACTTCGAAACCGGTGGTGCCTCGGGATGCAAGTCGGGCCTCCGTTTCCTCGTGGTGACGGCCGACGGGCACTTGCAGCCCTGCTCCATGCAGTTCCATCGTTATCCGCTCAAAGAGCTGGCGCGCATGGTGCGGGAGTTCACCGACTGCAATCAGTGCGACGAGTGCTATGTGGCCATCCGGTCGAATCTGGACAAGAGTTTCCCACAGCTCCTGCGCGAGAACGTGAGCAATTACTTATCGTTCCGATAAAGGACACGCGGCGACATGCGCGTTCCCCGCGCCAACGCGACTGGCGTCGCGTGACCGCCTATAGCAGATCCTCGCGGCCGGCCTTTTCCAGCATCTTGACCAGTGCGCTCACTTCCTGGGCACGATGCCTGTCGGCGATGAGAAGCGCGTCGGGCGTGTCCACGACAATGAGATCCTTCACGCCGAGCAGGGCCACCAGACGGCCGTGCGCGTCCACATAGTTGCCGCTGCTGTCATGCAGTAGCACCTCTCCTCGGGCGGCATTCGCCGATGCGTCGCGCGCCATTAGCTCGTAAACGGCATCCCAGCTTCCCACGTCGTTCCAGCCGATGTCGTCAGCGGCGACGCCGACCACTCCTTCGGCGCGTTCGAGAACGGCGTAATCGATGGAAATGTTCTCGCACAGCGGAAAGGTGTCGCGCAGCTTCGCATGGAAATTGCGGCTTTGAAACGGGGGCAGGGAAGCCAGCACAGTGGCCATTTGCGGACGATGCCGCCGCAGTGCGTCCAGCAGCAC
>JBEKFB010000235.1:0-11333 GCA_050013535.1 Bryobacteraceae bacterium
GTGAACCGCGTCGGCTTCGAAAAAGGACCTACCGACACTGGTCTCGAATTCTGGGGATCGTCATTCATAGCCGACCCGTTCGGACAGATTATCGCCGAAGCGTCGACGGATAGGGAAGAGATCCTGGTGGCCGAGTGCGATCCCGCGCGCATAGACGAGGTGCGGCGCAACTGGCCCTTTTTGCGAGATCGGCGGATCGATGCCTACGCGTCGATCACCAGCCGTTGGTTGGGGTAACGGAGACATGCGGCGACAGCCGCGTTTGTCCGGCTGATGCGTTAACGCGGCTCTCGCCGCGTGTCCACTAAGGCGCTTCCCACTCCAGCGCGTAAATCTCGCGCGTGCCGGCATCGCGCAGCGAAAGGATGCAATCGTCCGGGGCGAGGCCGGTCCACATATCCCGCGCCTGGATCAGGCGCCCCGCTTGCTTGTTGCTGTAGAGTTGTTCGAGTTTCCGGTCACGCACGCGCACGCGATACCACGTCCGCACGCCGCTGGCGGTCACGAAATGAATCCATTGGCCGTCGTGCGACCAAGCCGGGTACCCGGCCTGCGGAGGCGCCAGCTCGGTCTGTTTGTGTGTGGCCAGATCGTAGAGCACGACTTTCCATTCCACGGCCGACAGACCGGCAATCGAACGGCCGTCGGGAGACCAGCGCGGCGACCACATTCCCTCCGAGCCGGGCAACACGGTGATCCGGCGCGTATTCAGATCGATAACCCGGATCGCGAACCGGTTGGGGTCCGGTGCGGCCGCGTTGGCAACGGGGGTGGCGCCGAATGCGAGCGACTTTCCATCGGGCGACCAACTCGGGTCCGCATCTCCCGCCTGCCCGGCCTCGCCGTTGGTAATTCTTTGCGCCTCGCCGCCGTCCGCCGGGATGACGTAGACGCGATTCGGCTGACCTGAAGCCGCCCCGAAAAACGCGATCTGTTTTCCATCGGGAGACCAGCGCGGCAATCTCGCCTGCAGCGGCGCAAAAGTCAACTGCACCCGGTTGCCGCCGTCAGGCGAACTCGACCACAAAGTCTGCTCGGGATAAGCCATGTATGCTACGCGCGTTCCGTCGCGCGAAAAATCGACGTCCTGAGCCGAAACGCCGTCGAGATACGGCTGGAACTGGTTGGAGACCTTGTTGAGGATGGCTAGTTCGTAGCGCATCTGGACGCCGGTCACATACAGACGCTTCCCATCGGGACTGGCCGCCGGATAAACGAGATTGGTGGGGCCGGTGGTTAACTGAACGGGCTCCTGACCGGCGCGCCGGAGGAATCCGGATTTCTCGCGTACTGCCCAGATAGTAGAGGTGCCCCCGCTGAACGCCTGAAAAACGAAATATTTCCCGTCGGGCGTCCAGACGCCACAGCAGTGCGGGTCGCGGATGCCAGGGAAAAGACGATGCACATGGCTCCCGTCGGCGGCCACTTCCCAGATGGAATCGGACGCCGCTCCGCCGCTCACAGTAAAGCGCACCGCGGCGCCGTCCGGAGACCAGCGTGGAAGATAGGCGTTGTTCGGCAGAGCCGCTAATGGACGGTCCCCCGTTCCGTCGCTCCTAACAATGCCCAACTGGCTGCCGTTGGTGTAAACGATCTGCTGTCCATCCGGAGACCAGGCAGCTCCGCCGGACGCGGCAATATTGCCGAGCCTGCGTGGCGAGCCGCCCAACAGCGGTTCCGCCCACAGCTGGGACGATGTGAATGGGCCACTGTCACGAATAACCAGCAGCTCCGAACGATCCGGCGAGAGATCGACGACGAAAGCGGCTTTGAGGGACCCCGGAAGGGGGATTGGCTGGCCACCATGGGAAGAGACCTGCCACTGCTCGTCGTGGCCATCGGCAGACCTCGAAGTGAAGTACACCCGCCCACCATCGGTGACCACTGGCATTCTTTCGGCACGGCGATCATCGGTGATTTGCACGGTACGAAGAACTCGCGGCGGCGGCAACGGACGAGTCATCAGAAGCGCGGCAACGCCCGCGAACCCGACGACAATGGGCAGGATGAGCTTCCATCGCACGGTCTTTTTCACGATCGCTGGTTGTACGCTCGTGACCACTCCGGACCGGCCGGATTCCGTATCGCGCTTGAGCCGCTTCAGGTCGGCGCGCATATCGGCGGCGCTTTGATAACGAGTGTCGGGGTCTTTCTCCAGCGCTTTCAGAATGATTTGTTCCAGCGCCGCGGGCACGGCCGGATTCACATTCGACGGCGGCGCGGGCGCCTGATGCAGAATCGCGGCCATGACGACGGCGGACGTTTTTCCATCGAAGGGCACTTTCCCCGTGGCCATCTCGTAGAGGACAACGCCGAGACTGAACAGATCGGTGCGGGCGTCGAGGTCGTCGCCTTTGGCTTGTTCCGGAGACATGTAGCCTGGCGTGCCCGCGGACGTGCCGGGTGTAGTGAGAAGGTCGACGGCGATGGTTGCGGTACGGTCGACGGGAGCGGCGGTCACCGTCTTGCCCGCGTGCGTTGGTTTGGCGAGGCCGAAATCCAGAATCTTCACCTGGCTTTGATTTACAAGAAAGATATTGGCGGGTTTGATATCGCGATGGACGATGCCGCGGGTGTGGGCGGCGTCCAAGCCATCGGTGATCTGAATGGCCCACGTGAGCAGCGAATCGAGCGGCACAGGCCGGCCAGCGATGCGCTCCTTGAGAGTTGAGCCTTCCAACAGTTCCATGACGAGGAACGGATGGCCCCCGTGCTCGCCCACTTCATAGATGGTGCAAATGTTGGGATGGTTGATGGCCGCGGCCGACCGCGCTTCCCGTTCGAAGCGCTCCAGGGCGATGGAATCCCGGGCCATTTCGTCGGGCAGGAATTTCAGCGCCACCTGCCGCCCCAGCTTCAGGTCCTCGGCGCGGTACACGACACCCATGCCTCCGCCGCCCAGTTTCTCAACAATGCGGTAGTGGGAAACCGTCTCGTTTATCATGACCTGATTACAGCTTCAGCAAGGACCGCAGCCGTTTCGTTTGCACGCGGCTCACCGGGATTTCGGTGTGCTTGCGGTCATCCATGCGGAGCTGAAAGCTCGACTTGAACCAGGGGATCACTTCGCGGATGCGATTGATGTTCACCAGGAACGACCGGTGCACTCGCCAGAAAATGTCCGGATCGAGATTCGATTGCAACTCTTCAATAGTACGGTAGTTCGATTCACCCTCGACGCTCGAAGCCACCAGAGTGATGACGCCGTCGTCGATGGTCGCGTAGACAACGTCCTGCGCATCCACGATCAGATTTCGCCCACCGCTTTTCACCAACAGCTTGGTGCGCTGTCCGCTGCGAGACACGGTCTCGGGCGGCTGCAACGGCGCTCCCGGGGTGGAAGCCGACATCTTGTCGGCCACCGCTTTGCGTGCTCGTTCGACGGTGAGCACCAGACGGTCCTGCTCAACAGGCTTGAGCAGATAGTCCATGGCGCCCCACTTGAACGCCTCCACAGCGTACTGATCATACGCGGTGGCCAGGATGAAATGGGGCAGGGGGACTTCCTTCTCGGTGAGTTTTTGAATCACGCCGAGCCCGTCGAGACCGGGCATCTGCACATCGAGGAAGACCAGGTCCGGGTCGAGATCCTCGATCAGCTTCACCGCTTCAATGCCATTATTCGCGGTGGCGAGGATTTCGATATCCTCAAATTGCTTCAGCAGATATACGAGTTCATCGCAGGCCAGGCGTTCGTCGTCCACAACGATTGCCGATATCGTGGCGGCCACGCGGGTCTGCATGAAGTGTTAGTATAGCGTGGGACAATCAACAAAGGAGATCGTTTTGCCTACGAATGACAACGTCCGTATTGCGCCCGCGGACGGTAAACTTGGCGTCCTCATACCAGGAATCGGCGCAGTGAGTACCACGTTCATGGCCGGCGTTGAGGCCGTGAAGCGCGGGCTTGGGGTGCCCGTCGGCTCCCTCACACAGCTTGCCACCGTGCGGCTGGGTAAAAGAACCGAAGCGCGCACGCCGATGATTAAGGACTTCGTGCCGCTGGCCGGTCTGGACGACCTGGTCTTCGCCGGTTGGGACATCTTCGAAGACTCGGCATATCAAGCGGCCGCCAACGCGAAGGTGCTGGAACCGGCCTTGCTCGAACAGGTTCGCGAACCGCTGGAGAAGATCAAGCCGATGAAGGCCGTCTTCGACCACGAGTACATCAAGCGCATCGACGGCCCCAACGTGAAAAACGGCGGCACGAAGATGGACAAGGCGCAGATGCTCATGGAGGACATCCGCACCTTCCAGGAATCGACGGGAGTGGCGCGGACCATCATGATCTGGTGCGCGTCCACTGAAGTCTTCCATCGGCCGTCGCAGGTTCACCAGACGCTGAAGGATTTCGAGTGCGGCCTGATGAAGGACGATCCGGAGATCGCGCCCAGTCAGATTTACGCGTACGCGGCGCTGAAGATGGGCGTTCCGTTCGCGAACGGCGCACCCAACCTGACCACCGATACGCCCGCGCTGCTGGATCTGGCGCGAGAGAACAACATTCCCGTCTGCGGGAAAGATTTCAAGACCGGCCAGACATTCATGAAAACCCTGCTCGCGCCCGGTTTCAAGGCGCGCATGCTGGGAATGCACGGCTGGTTCTCCACGAACATTCTGGGCAACCGCGACGGCGAAGTGCTGGAAGATCCCGGCTCATTCAAGAGCAAGGAAGAGACCAAGCTGTCGGTGCTCGACCAAATTCTGCAGCCGAAGCTGTACCCGCAGCTCTACGGCGATTTGTATCACGCGGTGCGCATCAATTACTATCCGCCGCGCGGGGATCAGAAGGAAGGCTGGGATAATATCGACATTTTCGGGTGGCTCGGCTATCCCATGCAGATCAAGGTCGATTTCCTGTGCCGCGATTCAATTCTGGCGGCGCCGCTGGTGCTTGATCTGGTGCTGTTCCTCGACCTGGCGCAACGCGCCGGCATGCGCGGGATTCAGGAGTGGCTGTCTTTTTATTTCAAAGCGCCGATGCACGCGCCAGGCCTGTACCCCGAGCACGACATTTTCATTCAGCTCATGAAGCTGAAGAACACGCTGCGATGGATGAAGGGCGAGGACCTGATCACGCACCTGGGGTTGGAATATTACGACTGAGTGGGGAGGGCCTCGTCGGGTCGTGCCCTGTTCGCCGTTAGGGCGTGGATGAAATAGTCTTTCGCGTGGAACCGGGCGAAGGGTCGCGTTCTCGTCGCCTCGTGGGACGCTCCGGGCAACCAAAGCGGCATCACGACTCAAGGGACGGATTTGCGCGATCTGCAGGATCAGCTCGCCGACGCAATCCATTGTCACTGTGAACACGGCTCTAATCCCAGGGAAGATACGATTTCACTTAATCGCGGATCCCCTGCTGGTTGATGTGTGAGCTGCCCATATACCCATAGTAATAAATATAGTAGTATGGGAACATGAAGACCACCGTCGAGATTGCCGACTCTCTTTTCGAAGAGGTGCGCGCGTGCGCCGATTCGCAAGGAGTTTCCTTTCGTCATTTGGTGGAGGAAGGGTTACGGGAGGTAGTTGGACGGAAGCGGAAACCGGCCGGGCATTTTCACCTGCGCGATGCGTCGTTCGGCCGCGCCGGCGCCGCCGCCAGAATTTCGTGGCCTGACGTGCGGGCGGCCATCTACGGGGGCCGGGGCGAATGATCGCCGTCGACACGAACATCCTTGTGTACTCGCATCGCCGCGATTCGGAATGGCACGAAGCGGCAAACCGAGCGATTGCGGAACTCGCCGAAGGAACGAGACCGTGGTGCGTGCCCTGGCCGTGTGTGCATGAATTCCTGGCGATTGTAACTCACCCGACGATCTACCACCCGCCGACGCCGCTCGCGAAGGCGATCACACAAGTGGATGCATGGCTCGAATCGCCATCTCTGCGGACCATCGGCGAATTGAAAGGGCACTGGAAGGAACTGTGCGCCATTCTCTCAGCCGGGCGCATTGCCGGGGGTGCCGTTCACGACGCGCGGATCGCAGCTATCTGCCGCGAAAACGGCGTGCGCGAACTGTGGTCGGCCGACCGCGACTTCAACCGCATGAAAAGCATCACGGTCCGCAATCCTCTGGTCGGATAAGCCACCGGCCGGGCATGCCTGGCGACGGTCATCGTTGACTCGGGGCCCTGTTCACCCTTAACGTTAAGGCGTGGACGAAATCGTCTTTCAGGTAGAGCCTTGCGAGGAGTCTGGTGTGCTGGTCGCTTCATGGGACGCCCCCACTGGACTCGGCGGAATCACGACCCAGGGCGCGGATCTTCGCGAGCTTCAGGAGCAGGTGGCAGAGGCGGTCCGCTGCCATTTCGAACCGGCCGCCATTCCACGGAAGATTCGATTCCACTTCATCGCGGACCCCGTTCTTGTCGGCTTGTGAAACTGCCGCGCGATTGCTCGGGTATTGATGCGATCCGCGCCTGGAATGATTGGGATTTCGCAAGGTCAGGCAAGTTGGTTTCCACGTTCAGCTCGCGAAAGGCGAACGGCGGGTAACGATTCCGAAGCATAGCTCAATCGCGCCGGGAACACTGCGGAGCATCCTGCGACAAGCGGGAATCGAGTTGGAAGTGTTTCTGAACGAACTCTGACTCCCCACCCCGGTAGCGCTCCTAGCCCCTCTGCGCATATCATGAGTGCCGGGGCGGATTCGCATCCCGTTCCAACAGAGCATGGACATTCTGGTGATCGGAGGGACGCTGTTCATCGGCCGGCTGCTGGTGAACGAACTGCTCAAGGCCGGGCATAACGTCACGGGCATAACGTCACCGTTCTGCATCGGCGGCCAAAGCACGATTTCGGACGGCGGGTGGCCAATCTTCGGGCCGACCGCAATGACATCGCCTCTCTGAAGTCCGCTCTTGCCGGACGCCGTTTCGATGTCGTCTTCGACAACGTTTACGATTGGGAGCGGGGCACCACGGCGGCACAGGTTGAAGCAACCGCGCGTCTGCTTGCCAGCGACCGCCTGCATCGCTATATCTATGTTTCCAGCGTGGCCGCCTATGGCGACGGGCTAAATCACCATGAGGGCGACGCGCTCGCGCCCGACGATCATCCCGAGTCTTATGTCCGCAACAAAGCGATGGCTGAGCGGGCGCTGTTCCGCATGCACCAGCGCGACAAATTTCCGGTGGTGACAGTGCGCCCGCCTTTCATCTACGGCCCCGGCAACAATTTCTATCGCGAGGCATTCTTCTGGGACCGGCTGCGCGACAAGCGCCCCGTCATCATTCCCGGCGATGGCCGCCGTCTGATGCAATTCGTTCACGTGCGAGACCTGGTGGGGGCGATGCTGAGTGCGATCACGGCGCCGGAAACATCTGGCCAGGCATTTAACGTTGGTAACGCGCGCCCCATCGCGCAAATCGAAGCGCTGGAATCTATCGCACGAGCCGCCGGCCGGCCTTTGCAAAGGCTGGTGCGCATTCCACGCGATCGAATCCTGCGCGCCGGCGGAAGCCCGTTCGGCCCCAAACTCTATTTCGCGTTCTACTACGACCTGCCTCCCATCACCATGGTGGTGAACAAGGCGCAGCGTGTTCTGAAGCTCAGGCCAATCGATTTCGACGAAGGGATGAAGGAGACGTATCGCTGGTGGCAGCGGCACAACCCGTTTCCGAAGCCCGATTATGCGTTTGAAGATTCGCTGGTCGCGCTGGCCGCCACGATCCTTCCGCCGGTGGATGACGATTAGCATTTTCCCCGCTCTACAATCGGGCCATCTTACAATAAATCGTGCGCCTGCTGGTGTTTTCCGACATCCATGGCGACCGACGTGCACTTGAGAAGCTGATGGCCACCGAGGCGGACCACTACTTCGACGCCGGCGATCTGTCCACGTGGGGCCGTGGGCTGGACGAAATGGGGCCAATTCTCCAAGCGCATGGCGAACGGGTCCACATTTTGCCCGGTAATCACGAGTCGCTCGCCGATACCCAGCGCTTGTGCGTTCAGTACGGCCTGGATTCGTTTCACGAGCGCACCCTGCAACTGGACGGCTACACAGTCGCCGGTCTGGGCTACTCGAATCCCACGCCGTTCAAGACGCCGGGCGAATACAGTGAAGAGGAACTCGCCGAGCGGCTGGCCAAGTTCGCCTCGTTCGACCCCCTGGTGCTGATCTGCCACGCGCCTCCGTTCGGTACTGCGCTCGATGAAATCCGCCACGGCCTCCATGCGGGATCGACTGCGGTGCGTGAATTCATCGACAAGCATCAGCCGCGCTGGTTTTTCTGCGGCCACATCCACGAGGCTGGCGGGCGAGCCATCGAAATGGGGACGACGCGAGCGATGAACGTGGGCCGCCGAGGCTATCTGCTGGAGCTGTAACCAGCAAGGCGACTAAGTATCGCCCTAAGGCCGGAGCGTGAAATTCACGTCGATGACGGTCACCACTTCGACGGGCTGAGCGTTGAACGTCGTCGGCTTGTACACCCACTGCTGGACAGCGTCCTGTGCGGCCTCCACGAGCGCGGGATCACCGCTGACGAGCTGAACGCTTTGAACGTGACCATCCTTGCCAATAATCACCTGGAAGCGTACGGTCCCCTGGATGCCCGCCTTTTTTGCCTCTTTCGGATACTTTGGCGCGACCTTCTTAATCAGATTGGCCGCCTCAACGTTGCCGCCCACGCGAATGCGGCTGGGGAACGGCCGCGCCTTGCTCGCTTTCGCAGCCCAGTCGTTTGCCTCCATTATGTCCTTCTGAAACTCCTCCGAAGTATCGTCGGTGTACGCGCGCGAACGCACGAAGAGGTTCATGTATCCAAGAGCCTGCGCGTAGGCGGGATCAATATCCAGCGCCTTCTGCAGGTTTGCAATACCGTCATCAGCCAGTGGCCGCCCGCTGTTTCGCGGGTCCACACGGATCTTCTCATCCGGAATGGGCCGTGACTCATCCGGCTTCATGCCCGCTCTTTTGAGGGCATCCGTGTACTTCGGATTCCATTCCAACCAGTCGATCACGCCAAGACTGCACCAGGACTCCTTGCCGCGGGGATCGATACTGGTCAGCTTCTGGTACCATGATCGGGCCTCGTCCAGCCTCCGATTTTTCTCCTCGGCGTCCTTAGTGGCGGCGGCGCGCTGGAACGCGAGTGTCGCCAGATACTGTGGTGCGATCTTGTTGGCGGGCTCGATCTTCAAGACCTCTTCGAAGGCGTCCTCCGCTTTTTCAGCCTCGGCCAAGTTCTGCGGAGAACTATCCGCGGACTTGTATTGCTTGAATGCCTCCACACCGCGGCTCATCCACCCCGCCGCGTCCGTCGGCGCTGCGGCGTCCTGGGCAAACAGCACACCGGAGCAAATCCAAAACACAACACACAAACGCGGTCTGAAACGCATTTCGAAATTAGATCACAACGGCAGGGTTCATTGGGCGCTGAGCGTGAAGTTCACATCCACCGTCGTCACCACTTCAACTAACTCGCCGTCCAGCAGCGTTGGCTTGTACGCCCACTGCTGAACTGCGTCGCGCGCCGCTTTCACCAGCAGCGGGTGGCCGCTGACAAGCTGCAGATCCTGGACGTGGCCGTCGGCGGCGATGGTCACTTGGAAATGCACTGTCCCCTGAATGCGAGCCTGCTGCGCCTCTGGCGGGTACACGGGCGGCACGGTCCTGATCAGGTTGGCCGCCTGCACCTCGGCACCGACATGAATGCGTGGAACTTCGGACGCCTGCGACGTATTCGCCGGAGGCGGAGGCGCACTCGCGCTCTCGCCCCCGCCGGCAATCTCATCCGCTATGGCTTTCTTCGCTTCAAGGGATTTCTTGACCCAGTCATCGGCGATCGCGATGTCCTTTTCATACTGCTCCTGACTGTCCGCCAAGGAAGCGCGTTCCCGCACAAGGAGGTTCATGTAAGCCATGGCCTCGGAATACCGGGGATCGATCTCGAGCGCTTTCGTCAGCTTCATCAGTCCATCCTCGACAAGCTGCCCCGAACTGGTCCTGAGCTTTTGCCGGAGATTGGAATTGAGAATGGGGCGCCCCATATCCGGCTTCATACTGGCTTGTTGAGTCGATGACGCCGAGGCTGTACCAGGCTTCTTTGTTTTGCGGATCAGCGGCGATGAGCTTCTCGTACCAGCCCCGGGCCTCATCAAGCCGGTGGAACTTCTCGTCCAGATCAGCCGTACCGGACGCCGTCTGGTACGCGATGCTCGCAAGATACTGCATCGCGGTTTTGTTGTCCGGCTCAATAGTCAGCACATGCTCAAACTCGGCTCGCGCCTTCTCCGCGAACGCCACGTTCTCGGGGGAAGTGGCGCCCGGAATGTATTGCGCGAAAAATACTGTGGCCAGGTACAGGCGGGCCTTCAGGTTGGAAGGATCCAGATCCACGGAGTGCTGAAAGGCGTCCGTCGCCTCGTCATACCTCGCGTTCTTGAATGCCTGCACGCCGCGGTCCAGCCAGCCGGGGGCGTCTGTCTGCGCAAACAATGCACAGGCGGAAATGAGTAACGCTAAATACAATCGGCGCATGGGAATACCTGCTGGAATTAGATCACATTTTCGGTGAAAAGTTCCCTGCCCTGGCGTGACGTAGAATCAAGGTGCTATGGCGCGGTTCAACGGCGTGGACTACATGCATATCGATTCGCTGTTCAGCGAACAGGAGCTGCTGGTCGATTACTACCGCGACGCGCGCTTCCCGAAAGAACTGATCCCCGAGATGGCCGAGATGGGATTCCTGGGCGCGAACCTGGAAGGCTACGGGTGCGCGGGAATGTCCAACGTCGAGTACGGCCTCATTATGCAGGAAGTGGAGCGTGGCGATTCCGGCCTGCGCAGTTTTGTTTCGGTGCAGGGCGCGCTGGTGATGTATCCAATCCTCACCTATGGCTCGGAAGAGCAGAAGGCGCGCTGGCTGCCAAAACTCGCTGCCGGCGAGGCCGTTGGCTGTTTTGGACTCACCGAGCCTGGCTTCGGCTCGAATCCGGCGGGGATGACGACACGCGCCAGGCGGGACGGCGATCATTGGGTGCTGAACGGCGAGAAGACCTGGATCACCAATGGCTCGGTGTCGGATATCGCGGTGGTGTGGGCACGAACCGAGGAGGGCATTCGCGGATTGCTGGTGGAAAACGGCACGCCTGGCTACAGCACGTCGGAGATCCACGGAAAGCTGTCCATGCGTGCGTCAGTGACGTCCAGCCTGTCGTTTTCCGACTGCCGCGTCCCCGAGTCGAATCGCTTGCCGGACGCTCGCGGACTGAAGGCGCCATTGAGTTGCCTCACGCAGGCGCGGTACGGCATCGGTTGGGGTGTCCTCGGCGCGGCCATGGACTGCTACGAGACCGCGCGCCAGTACTCGATTCTGCGCAA
>JBEKFB010000236.1:0-6746 GCA_050013535.1 Bryobacteraceae bacterium
TTTCCTCCTCCGAATGAGAATTCAGCTCGAATCCGCGTCGACCTGAGAGGTGGGCAGAATAAGCTGTTATTCCAAGCGTGTCAATGCGTTTCAGAGGTAGGCTACTGTGGTCTACTTGAGGTCCGGCGTGGTAAGACTCACAATTCTTAGACGGCGCGCGGCAAGACGTTCACCGGTCTGTAATCCCACAAGGAGGAACCTGTCCGTGCTTCGTTCCACCCTTCTCGCCGCTCTTGTAATATTCTTCGTCTCCCACTGCGCCGCCCAGAGCGACGGCATCTGCCATGTGGACCCGGCAGGCTCTCCCTTCCCCCCAAGTTCGACTCCGACCCCGGGTGGGCCTCACCTAAGCCTTTCCTACAGTGTGCCAGACACCGACCACACCTTCGATGCGTACATCGAGGTTTTTGCTGACAGGGCAATTATCAAACCCGACAATGGTCCCCAGTACGAGGTGAAGTTCAAGCCGGGTCAGACGTTCCTGGATTATGTCAACTCGATGTGCGTCAACGGCTTCTATGGATTGGGTCCTTCACCGCCGTCGCTGGCGGTCCCGCGGCGCGATGCCGCCAGAGCGATGCCAAACGTATCGGGGATTGGAAGCACCACGAACTCCGGCCTCGGCTCTCAGATCATGACTGGCGCGCCTTTAGCGAACGGAAGCTTAGTGGTGGCCTGGGTGGATACCAACGCCAACACGCTCGATACGGCCATCTTGAGCGCGGACGGCAGCAGCTATGTTACCTCCCAAACCTTCCCCCTGGGCTCGAACCCCCAGCAGGTGATCTCCGGCGACTTCAACGGCGATGGCAACATCGATCTTGCAGTCACCAACTACGGCAGCGACACGGGTGTGGGTGGGAATGTCGCCATCTTCTTCGGCAAAGGGGACGGCACGTTTACGGTGGGTCCGACATCGAATGCCGGAACGGCTCCGGTGTCGCTGGTGGCAGCCGATTTCAATGGCGACAACAATCTCGATCTGGCGGTAGCGAATCAGCTCTCCGGCGGCATCTCGGTGATGCTTGGCAACGGGAACGGCACGTTTCAGGCAGCAGTTCCGTATTTGCTGGCCGATTACACCGCCGCCTGCGGTTTCAGGTGCTTCCCCAGCTCCTTGGTTGCGATGGCTTTCACTGGCGGCGGCAACCCGGACATCGCGGTTCTGGATCAGGGCACGGCTACCGTCTCCATTCTGATCAACAAGGGAAACGGCACCTTCAAGCCCGCTGTTGCGTATCCGGCGGGACAAGGAACCGTCACCTATTTGGCATCGATGGATTTGAATGGCGACGGCAACCCCGACCTGATCGTCGCCAACATGGGAAATCCCGGAACGAGCGCGCTTTCTTTTCTGTTTGGCAATGGGAATGGCACATTCCAGGCGCCCGTGATGTATGCGATCGGGGCCAGCCCCGAGTATTTCGGCATTCAGCCCGCTTCTGATGGGGCAGTCATTCTGACCATGGATGCCGTGGCAGGCAATCCGCAGGTACTCGCGGTCAACTCGAACGGAGTGGCCGGCTCCGGGCAGATTTACATTGTGCCGCAGCCGCCGACGGGCATCGCGGCAGGCGACATCAGCGGCGACGGTTTGCCCGATATCGCTGTGGCAAACGGAGTGGTTTCCGTTCTGTTGCGTAATCCGAGCGCGGCGTTCAACGCTCCGGTGAATTACCCGCTGCAGTCTGGCTCTTCGGCCGCGGCGGTGGCTGTCGCCGACCTGACCGGCAATGGACCTAACGATGTGGTGGCATCCTCTACAACGTCCGCGGGTGGAGGTACGGTGGATGTCCTGATGAACAACGGCGAGGGAACGCTGGGCACCCAGTACAGCTACGCCATCGGCGGATCGGCGGGTGGAACTCTCGGCCAGGCGTCGTCTGGTCTCGTGGTCGCCGACTTCGGAAATGGCAAACAGGACGTGGCGGCGGGTTTTCAGGGAGCTAACAACGCGCCGGGTGGCGTATCAGTATTGCTCGGCAATGGCGACGGCACGCTGCATACAGCGGTGAATTACTCGGTGGGAGCTTTTTCCGCACTGGATATCGTTGCCGGCGATTTTAATGGCGATGGGAACCTCGATATCGCGGTAGCGGCCGGTGCAAGCGGGTCCAATTTCTCCAGCCCCGGCGCAGTCGCGCTGCTGCTCGGCAAAGGCGACGGCACATTTCAGAACGCGGCACTCATGCAAGTGGGCTCGCCGGCGGGAACTCCCGTCGCCATCGCTGCCGCCGATGTGAACAACGACGGCAACCTCGATCTGGTGGTATCGGTGTTCGACCCGTCTTTCAACAACACGATTGTGGTTCTGCTGGGCAACGGGAACGGCACGTTCAGCCAGCTTTCGCCCATTTCCATCCCCGGGGTAAGTGGCGATGCGGTGGCTCTTGCCGATCTGAACGCCGATGGCATTCCCGACCTGGTGGTGGGGGCGTGCTGCGGGCTTTCCGAATCGGTCTATCTGCTGGGCAACGGCGACGGAACGTTCCAGAGCCCGCAGTATTTCAGTTCCGGTGACGCGGTGGTGGCAATGACCGTGGCCGACTGGAACCTGGACGGCAACGTCGGTATGGCTTTTGCGCAGCAGGCCGGAACCGTGATGGCCATGGAGAGCGGCCTGAACCCGAAGGTCTCCGGATTTTTGCGCGTGGTCTCGGCGGCCGCGGGAGTGGCGGCGCTGGCTCCGGGAGAACTGGCCTCCGCTTACGGTTTGGGGCTCGCCACCGGACAACCGGTTTCCGAAGCGCCTCCCGGATCAATCTCGGTGGGAGGAACGACGGTGACCGTCAAGGATTCCAGCGGCGCATCGACGATGGCACCGTTGTTCTATGTGTCTCCGTCGCAGGTGAATTATCAGATTCCGGGGACGGTGGCGCTGGGAGCGGCGACGGTGACCGTCACCGCGGAGAACGGTACGAGCGTTTACTCTCCCACAACGCTGACCTTGCTCGCACCGGCCGTGTTTGCGATGAATTCGACCAACCTGGTGGCGGCCACCGCAGTGTGCGTTTCGTCCGGCGGAACCGACACCAACGAATATCCCTATCAGGTAGTGAACGGCGCGATCGTGGCGAAGGCCCTGAATCTGAGTGGTTGCGCGAAGACGGTTCTGCAGATTTATGCGACCGGGATGGACCAGGCCACAGCGTCCGGCGTGACCGCGGCAATCGGCGGAACCGCGGCCACCGTGGAATCCGCGGGACCGGAAGGATCATGGCCAGGGCTCGACCAAATCGACGTGGACATCCCGGCCTCGCTGGCCGGGCGTGGAAGGGTCCCTCTTACGCTGAGCGCCGGCGGGATGACCTCCAACACCGCGTACGTGAACATTCAGTAGCGCGCTGATGCAAACGATCACCATCCTTGGTTCTTAAACAGCGCCCGGCAAGGCGTTCACCGGTCTATAATCCCAAGGAGGAACCTGTCCGTGCTTCGAATGCATCGCACAATCCTGGCTTTTCTGGTCACCGCGCTCAGTGCCTCCGCGCAGTTTAATTTCAACTACAGCGCGCCAATTATCAACTACCGCGGAGTTGTGAACGCGGCCAGCCTAACCCCTCCAGGACTTAGCGGCGGCTCGATCGCCCAAGGATCGATGTTTTCGATTTTCGGGCAACAGCTTGGTCCCGCAACCTTGGCCCAAGTCAGCAGCTTCCCCCTCTCCACCACCCTGGCTGGAGTTTCGGTCCAGGTCATCCAGGGGAACACGACCATAAACGCATTCCCCATCGTTGTGACGGCAAACCAAGTGATTGCGATCATGCCATCAAACGCGCCCCTGGGGCAGGTCTCTGTCACCGTGACATACAACGCCGTTGCCAGTAATCTCGCCACCGCCACCGTGGCAGCGAGCAGCTTCGGAATTTTTGCGGCGAACGGCGGAGGGTTCGGTCCGGGCATTCTTCAGAACTTCATCTCGCAAGCTAACCAACCGCTGAACGCCTTGATTCAGACGGCGGCGCCGGGGCAGGCGATGACGCTCTGGGGCACGGGGCTCGGCCCGGTGAGTGCCGATAACGTGGCTCCAACGCCGGGTAATCTCCCTACGAAAGTGGAGATCTTCGTAGGCGGAGTCCTCGCCCCGCAGTCGTACGCGGGACGGAGCCCGTGCTGTTCCGGCGAGGATCAGATCAATTTCAC
Source organism: Bryobacteraceae bacterium (assembly GCA_050013535.1). GTDB lineage: Bacteria > Acidobacteriota > Terriglobia > Bryobacterales > Bryobacteraceae > CAWACP01. Next base: position 4,144 of record JBEKFB010000236.1, read on the forward strand.
GGTTCCGGCGAACGCGCCGCTGGGTTGTTATGTTCCGGTTCAGATCCGAACGGCGGGAACCACGTTGAGTAACGCCGTTACGATGGCAATTTCGGCGAATGGGACTCCGTGCTCGGATCCCGGCAATGCCATTGCTCCCCTGTTTGCCAGGGGCGGCAACATCGGCGCCGCGATACTTTCCCGCACGATGCTCCGAACCGATGTCGACACGACCCAGCCAACCGACGTCAACGTGGACTCGGCGCTGGTCTCGCTAAGGACGGTGGCAGGCGGCGCTACGTTCTTTAATTCCACCATGTCCGCGCCTCCGATGGGGACTTGTACGATGTATTCGACGTCGGGGCCCACCCTGCCCGTGAATTTCCCGGGTTATCCCGAAGGGTTGGGAAACGGGCTGGATGCCGGGCCGGCGATCACGATTACAGGAAAATCTCCAGTAGCGCTGAACAGCAGCGCACTAGCGCTCGTCTATTATGACCCCTTTTTGGGGACCGACGACCCTTCCTACGGCGCTTCGACTCTCGTCTTCAATACATCGTCGCCGACTTCGATTTCCGCCCCTGGTGGGGCGAATGTCGGGGCATTCCAGGTTGCCGTTCCTCCGGCCGTGCAGGTGAACTGGCTAAACCGGCTGCAAATCGGGGTGATCGACCGCACGCAGCCCTTGACCGTCACCTGGTCGCCAGGCGGGCTGCAGAACACGACGATGGCCGTCTCCGGATCGAATTACGATCTGCTGACGAACACCACGCGCACGTTCGCGTGCACGGCCGATCCAACAGCCGGATCTTTCGCGGTTCCTGCCTACATCCTGGGAGCGTTTCTCCCCAGCAGCAATTCGTTCGGACAGTCGTTCGGAGTTTTGAGTCTGGCTGCCATACCTGCGCAGAAGCTCACAACGTTTACGGCTTCGGGGCTGGACGCCGGCATCGCCATGCAGATTCTTACCAGCGCCAAGACTGTGCTTTTCCAGTAAGGAGAATGGCCGCCATGCTCAGGTGCACTTCACGGTTTCTTTCAGTCAGGTTGGTTCTGGCGTTGATCGGTTTTTTGGTCTTGATGGCTTGTGAACAAAGCGAATTGAATAAGAACCCCTTTGCGCCCGCGAACCTTATTCATCGCTACGGCCGCATTTTTGTGTTTTCAATGGACAAGAAGGGCGAAGAAGCCGTATTTGTGTACGTCCCTCCTGCCGTACCTGGAGAGGAAGGCAGCTGGAGTCAAGTATTCAATAACGACACCGGGGCACCGGTGACACCCAGCGAATTTCAGGATGACCCCCCCTTTAGGTTTGGCCCCCCCATGGCGCTTAGCTCCGGGCGAGAAGGCGGGATGCACGGCCGGGTCACCTCGCAGGCCGCGTCCGTGCCGGCCGGCGTCGCGTACCTCCTGGACCAATATGGGGTGTTATACAAATTCGATCCGGTCTCAAATGCGATCGTCGCGACGCTGAATTTCAATCAGTCCATAGCAGGGGGCGCGGCAACATCCGGGCATTTGGCCGTCACCCCGGACCGCAACTTCGCTTTCATCACCGCTAACTCCTCCCTGCCGTCCTTTGCTCAAGGGTCGGCAACCGTGCTGGTAGTCGACCTCAACGCCTTCTCGATCGTTTCCACCATCACGCTTCCGGTGAGCGCCACATACGTCCCCTGGAGTCCGGCCGTCGCCATCACGCCGGATGGCACGCTCGCCTATATTGTTACCCAGCCCTACTCGGGAATCGGGCCGAGTAATGTGTTCGTCATCGACGTGGCGACGCGCGTCATCACAACGACCATTCCGGTCCCGGCAGATTCCCACCTCGGTCAAATTGCCATCGCGCCCGATGGAGCCAAGGCGTATCTGGTCGACAGCCTGGACACTTCCGCGTTTACGATTCAGGTACTCGATCTGCAATCCAATACTCTGGATACTCCCATATCGATTTTTCCAACCACCCTCAACGACCAGATAGGTCCGAGCTATATTGCGCTGCACCCCGATGGAACACGGCTCTATTTCATATCGCTCACGGGCGGTCCCGTCCAGATCGTAAGCATTGTCACAAAAGCGGTCACCGGCACTATACCCTTAGCCCCGGGTGGGAGACCGTCGTTCGGGTCGCAACCCAGGTTCACTCCTGACGGGATTTTGCTGGCGTTCATGAACGGGCCGGAATCGCTGGTCTGGGTCAACACTCTCACGGACACCGTGGACTCAACAATCACGTTAGCGCCGGTTCCGGATGGCGCCATACGGAATACTGGTTTCTTCTGGGTGCCGGGTCCCTGATATCAGGAACGCCCCTGCCGCCCGATGGATCATGGCCAGTCCTGGACCAAATCGACGTAGATGTCCCGCTTACGCTGAGCGCCGGCGGGATGACCTCCAACACCGCCTACGTGACCATCCAGTAGCGGCCAATGCATCGCCGCCTTCGTCGCGGCGTTACAGTGAAGAGGAACCTGGGTTGACGCGCTCGCAGGCGGCCGGCTGCGGCCACTCATGCGCATCCTATTCCTCTCACCACGGCAGTGCTGGCCGCCACAAAGTGGCGCGAAGCTTCGGGAATATTACTTCGCCCGCGCGCTCGGTCAACATGCCGACGTAACACATGTGCA
>JBEKFB010000237.1:0-6742 GCA_050013535.1 Bryobacteraceae bacterium
GGTTGCCGAAGAGCGTGACCGTCGGTGGGGGCACGCCGCGAAACGTGCATTCGCGTCCGAACGCCGCGATGGCGCGAGGATGAGCCAGGAAAAACGACGGTTCCTTCCAGACTTTGGTCAGCAACTCGTCCAGATCGTCCGGCGTAGGCGCGCCGTCCCTCGTCTGCAGCTTCTGCTCTGCCGGTACGTTGTGCAGGAAACCGTACTCGCGGTTGTTGAGCAGTTCGCTCTCCTGCCGCTCCTTCATGGTCTCGATCATGAGCCGGAGCTGTTCCGCGGTCTGGTCGTATGGCTTGCTGAAAAGATCCGTAATGCGCGTGCCTACGTTGAGCACGGCGTTAATGGCGCTCAGCTTGTATTCCTTCGGATGCTCTTCGTACTGGACATACGTTTCCGGCAGATCGGTCTCGTCGGCCTGACCGCAACTGACATCGATGGGCTTGCTCTCGTCAACGCGATTCCGCCGGAATGTCCCGGCTTCCAGGGGTTTCCAGTCCAGCAGACGAACCAGCCAGCGTGGGGTGATAGCTCCGTACTGCGGCGCGGTCTTGGTGACGTTGGCTAACTGAAACGCAGCCTGTTCGCCCAAAGCCTGGTGTGCGACATTCTCTTCAGCCACTAGGGGTATCTCCTGTCAGTCCTAAGATCTTTGACTTCTCTACTTATACCGCGTCCGCAGACGGTCGTGCAACTCTATCTCGCTGAAACTAATAGGTCTATAAGTCCGATAGACCGATGGGTGATCTATTAGTCTACAATCTTGATTGACAAAGGGATATTATGGCACAATAGAGCTGGAGTCGCTGCCTCACGGTGAGGAGCGTCAATCAATGAACGTACCTGAGATTCAAGCCGAAGAGCTCAAACAGCGCCTCGACGCTGGCGAGAACCTGTTCCTGCTGGATGTACGCGAGGAATATGAATATGACATCTCCAATATTGGCGGACACCTGATTCCCCTGGCTGAGCTACCGAAACGCGTCAGCGAACTCGATGCCACCCGGGAAATCATTGCCCTGTGCAAGATGGGCACCCGCGGCGCCAAGGCGGTGGAGATGCTGAACCGGGCTGGATTCGACAAGGTACGAAATCTGACCGGCGGGATTCGCGCATGGTCGGACCGGGTGGATCCGACGGTCCGCAAATACTAAGCCTCCCGGACGGAGGACGTTGAACACTCTCTCGAAGAAGTGCAAGTACGCTTTGCGGGCACTGTATCGGCTCACCCGGGAGTACGAGAAGGGACCCGTGCTGATCTCTCGCGTGTCCGAACAGGAGAGGATTCCACGGAAGTTTCTCGAAGCGATCCTTCTGGAGCTGAAGCGAGCGGGCATCGTGGAAAGCCGAAAGGGCCGGCGCGGAGGCTATTTTCTCGCCAATCCTCCGGCACGGATCACTCTGGGCGCAATCATTCGAACGATGGACGGCCCGCTGGCGCCGCTTCCGTGCGCTCGAGAGTCGGCGGACCGGCCCTGTGCCGAGTGCGCTGACAAGCCGCTGTGTGAAACGAGGATCGTCATCCGTGAGGTGCGCGATGCCATCGCCGGAATTCTGGACCACACGACGCTGGCGGGAATCTGCGCGCGGGCTCCCGAACAAGCCGACGTGGTCCTGAACTACGAGATCTGACTCACACGGTTCCCAGCAGCCGCGACGTCTCGAAAATCAGAGCCAGCGCGACGGCGGCGATAACGAACTCCCCGATGGCGGGCGCCAAACGGCGAGCGGGCGCAGACCCTGCTTGCGCAGTTCGCGCGGATGGTCTATAGCCCCACGCCCGCGAAGGTGAGCAGAAATCCCCCGCGCGAGAGGTTGGCGAGGTTCCAAACTGCGGCTTCTTAAACACGCCGATGGTCGCCAGCTGGGCTATTGTCTACCGCAAGTCGATCAACATAGTAGACATTGCTGGAGATTCATGGTATCGTCATTGGAATCTGTATTTTCCATGAGCAAAACATGGCTCAACACGTTCGCTCTGGTGGCTGCGGCGGTTGCCGCGATTCTGGTTGTCCTGGGCAATACCGATCACGACAAATCGACCCAGTTGCTCAACGTCTCCTACGACCCAACCCGTGAGCTTTTCGTCGATCTGAACCGGCAGTTCATCGCGAAGTACGAAAGGGACACCGGCCGGAAACTAACCATCAAACAATCCCACGGTGGCTCCTCGCGTCAGGCGCGATCGGTGATCGACGGCGTGGAGGCGGACGTGGTCACTCTCGCGCTGTTCTCCGACGTTGACGCGCTGCGCAAACAAGGGCTGATCGCCGATGGCTGGGCCAAACGGCTGCCCAACGATTCCGCGCCATGGACCTCCACCATCGTGTTTGTGGTGCGCAAAGGCAATCCTCTGCACATTCACGACTGGCCCGATCTGATCCATCCCGACGTCAGCGTGATCACGCCGAATCCGAAGACGTCCGGCAACGGCAAACTGAGCTTCCTGGGTGCGTGGGGATCGGTAACGTATCGGGGAGGAAGCGAGGAGCAGGCTCGCGACTATGTGCGGCAGCTTTACGCGCACGTGCAGGTTCTGGACACCGGCGCTCGCGGCGCAGCCGCCACCTTCGCAGACGAAAAACAGGGCGACGTCCATCTCACCTGGGAGAACGAGGCGTTGCGGGAGGTGGCGGATTCGGGCGGCGAACTGGAGATCGTGTATCCGCCGGTCAGCATTCTGGCCCAGCCCAGCGTGGCATGGGTGGACAGCAACGTCGCACGCCGGCAAACGGCCGCATCGGCGAAAGCGTATCTGGAGTTCCTTTATTCCGCGCCCGCGCAGGAAACGCTCGCACGATGCGGCTACCGGCCCATCGATTCCGAAATCCTGGAGAAGCACGCGGATCGCTTCCCGAAGATCGATCTGTTCCCGGTGACGCTCCTCGCCAAAGACTGGGATGACGCACAACAGAAGTTCTTCGCCGAGAACGGCATCTTCGACGTGATTCACAAACCGAAGGCGAAGCTATGAGGCTGAACTACTCCTGGGACAAAGCACGCAAGGATCTGCTGGCCGGCGCCACCGTCGCCGCGATTTCTTTGCCACAGGCCATGGCTTACGCGCTCATCGCGGGCATCGATCCGCGTTTCGGATTGTATTCGGCCATCGTGGTCACTCTGGTGGCCTCCGTCTTTGGTTCGTCGTCGCACCTGATCAACGGTCCCACCAACGCCATCTCGCTTGTCGTGTTCAGCGCGCTCGCGTTCCTCGATCCGGAAGCTCGCTTCGATGCGTATCAGGCCACATTTCTGCTGGCCATCATGGTGGGCGTCATCCAAATTGTGATCGGCGTGTTCAAGCTGGGCGATCTGACGCGCTACATCTCGGAATCGGTGGTGATCGGGTTCATGGCCGGCGCCGGATTCCTTGTGGCCCTGGGCCAGGTTGCCAACCTGTTGGGCATCAAAGACCGTGGAACCGGACATCAGCACGTGCTGCTGCGCTTCTGGCTCACCATCTCGCAGGGCGGGGCCCCCAATCGCTACGCGCTGGGGATCGGCCTGGGAACCATTGTGCTGGCGGTGACTCTTCGGAAACTGGCGCGGCGTTATCGGCTGCCCCAGGTGGATATGCTGCTCGCGTTGATCGCGGCGGCGGCAGTGGCGGCTTATTATGGATGGTCCATTCCGGTCGCCAGCGGCAAGACGCTGCTGTCCGTGGTGGGGAACGTCCCCGCTACCCTGCCGCGTCCGCACATACCGCAAATCAATTTCTGGTGGGTGAAAGAGATGTCCAGCAGCGCGCTGGCCATCGCGTTCCTTGGATTGCTGGAGGCGCTGGCGATCGCCAAGTCCATCGCCAACCATACCCGCCAGCAGCTCGATTACAACCGGCAATGTCTCGCCGAAGGCCTGGCAAACATGGTTGGCGGATTCTTCCAGTCGCTGCCCGGCTCGGGTTCACTCACGCGATCGGCCATCAACTATCAGGCGGGCGCGGTGAGCCGCTTCTCGGGTGTGGTTGCATCCGCGGTTGTGGCGCTGGTGCTGCTGGTGCTGGCCCCGTCCGCGCGGTTTATCCCCAAGGCCGCTCTGGCAGGGTTGCTGATGGTGACCGCCACCCGCCTGGTGGACTGGAAGCGAATGCGCTACGCCCTGCGCGCCTCGCGCTACGACTCCGGCCTGGTGCTGATCACCGCGTTCTCGTCGGTTTTTATCAGCGTCGAGTTTTCCATATTGATTGGCGTGGCGGTTTCCATCCTGCTGTTCGTTCCGCGCGCCGCCCGCCTGCGCGGCAGCGAACTGGTGCTCACCCGAGAGCGCGTGGTGCGTGAACGCGTGCCGTCAGACCCGCCCTGCAACGCCGTGATCATCTACGACCTTGAAGGCGAAGTGTTCTTTGGATCGGGTCCCGAGCTGGACCGTTGTTTCGACGAGCTGAAGCGCCGCACCAGAGACGACGGACTCAACTTCGTGGTGCTGCGGTTGAAGCGCACGCGCAACCCCGACATGGTGTTCTTCGAGCGCCTGGAACATTTCCTCCACGAAATGCACCGGACGGGCCGGACCGTGCTGCTTTGCGGAGTTCGTCCGGAGCTGGCCGGGCCCATGGCCAAACTGCATTTCGATGACTGGCTTCCGGCGGGCTCTGTCTTCTTCGAGGAGAAAGAGCTTTACTCATCCACCATCAAAGCCGTACGCAAGGCGTATGATCTGCTGAAGGACAACCCCTGCGCCCATTGCCGGCCTGGCGAGAACGTCGCGGAGACCGAAGAAAAACTATACTACCTGGTGTAGCTGTTTGGAGGATCGATGAGACAAATACTTCTTGCTCTGTTATTGTTCGTTATCGCGCTGCCGTTGTGTGGCCAGGGAGCCCCGCCACAGGTTGCGCCTGACCAGCCTTACACGGTCGAGTATTATTATAAGACGTCATGGGGGCATCAACAGGAATTCCTGCGGCTCTTCCTGAAGAACCACTATCCGTTGCTGCAGAAGATCGTCGAGACGGGGCGCATGCTCTCAGTGAAGATTGAGACGCCGTCCAACCACATGACCGAGGATGCGCGCTGGGACTATCGCGTAACCATTCAGTTTAAGAACTCAACGGTGGCCACCACGGCCAATCCCGACGAAGAGCGCTTTATCAAGCAACTCTGGCCCGACCAGGAGACCTACAAACGCGAGGAACAGCGCCGGTTCGAGATCCTTCTGGCTCACTGGGACCTTCCGGTGACAGAGATCACGCCAAAAAAAGAATAGTCAGCGGAGGTGTGCCCGCCCCACGAGCACGGCTGGCCATCCACGCATAGTCGATGCGGGACCCTCGGCTGGCGAGTCTCACTCGTGCGCCGCGAAGGACGTGAAGGCGAGCGTCGCAAAGAGTCCGGCAATCCGATCCGCTCGTCGTTCTCTTGAACTCTGCCCTCAGGGTTGCGGTCCATGCCGCAGCCGGAACCGGAAATCGCGATGCGAAGCGCCACCCATGACGTGATGCGCGAGGCGCTCGCCAAGCTGGATCATCAGGCGAACGACCGACGAGTATTCTCACTGAGCGGCTCAGTTGATCGATTTCATTCACATTTTCGACAGTCGACCCGAATCCTGAGCGCTCTGAAAGGAGGGATTGTTGCAGTAAAAGAAGATGGCTGGTCGGGCCGCCGGGATTTGAACCCGGGACCTCTTGCACCCCAAGCACGGATCGGCCTTCCATCAACGCCATAGCGTTACCGTCACTTCAACGGCTTAGTTAAATCAGGGCGTCTGCTTCCGCTCACCGCAGATGGCGCTGAGACCAATTTCTCATACGGTTTTCGCACGGCCGGAGTTCATCCGAGGACTCCTTGCTTCCCACTTGCTTTCCTTGGACGCTCCTGAAGCTGCCGCGCTCCGTTGCCGATCGCACTCCGGAAGCTAAGCGCGTTTATCAGTACCGATCCCATGAAACTTCTCAGAACGGGGAGAATGACCGCGCAAGGACGGCACCCCATCCAGACGCGGATCATCCCCTCGGCCGGCAACCGTGGCACGGATTGATCGCTACTCGATTTGACCTGACGCGGACTAGTCGAGACTCCGCAAGCGAAACAGGGCCATCTTTAAACAAAGCGACATTTGTGCCGTCGGCTCCCAGCATCGGGTAGCGGATCATCCCCGTCATATCCGATGATACGAACGGTGTTCAATAAGTATTGCGCAGATCCGTAAGAGCGGGCGACTTACTCGTTCGTCGTCACCTCAAAAAACTGCGAGTGCATGTTAGTAGCTGACAGCTTGACCCGAAATGTTGGTTTGTCGAGTTTTTGCCCCAGCAGCTCGAAGATGGCACGAACGGAGTCTTTGGGGTGTATGGAATACCGAGACTGAAAGGTTCGCGGGAACCCACCGGGTCACACCGCCCGCCCGCCGTCTGTATTACACTTACTGGTAGGAGTGTTACTGTGCAAATCACCAGCAAGGGTCAAGTCACCATCCCGCAGGAGATCCGTAACCGTCTGGGCCTGTTGCCGCATACGAACGTCGCTTTCGAAATGGCCGGGGATCACGCCCGCATTCGCAAGGCCGCGCGCGACGCTGGAGAAAGTGCCCGAGTGCGGCTGGCTCTCGAAGCTCTCCGCGGTACCGCCGACGTGCGGATGACAACCGACCAGATTATGGCTTTGACCCGCGGCGGCTCCCGCACTCGGAAGCGACAAAAATGACACCGGGGACAGGGAGCTTGCGGGCGAGATTGAGCGCGTGCCGCGGCGTCCTTGTGGACAGCAATGTCCTGCTTGACGTCGCCACGAATGATCCGCACTGG
>JBEKFB010000238.1:0-6730 GCA_050013535.1 Bryobacteraceae bacterium
CGATCGTCTGGTGCGAGCCTATGCGGCGCTGGGCCGGTCTGATTTTGATCTGGTGATTGCCGGACTGCGTGGCTTCTACGCGAAGGAGCTGGAAGCGCTGATCGCATCGCTCGATCTGGGCGATCGCGTTCGCATCACCGGCTGGGTTTCACGAGAACAGGTTCATGAACTCCTCCGCACCGCATGGGCGGCGATTCAGCCATCGACGTTTGAAGGCTTCGGACTTCCCGTACTCGAAGCGATGGCCGCCGGAGTGCCACTCGCGTGCTCCGATATCGCGCCATTCCGTGAAATCACCGGCGGTCACGCGGCCATGTTCGATCCTGCCAATGAGCCGGCCATTAGCGAGGCCATGCTGCGGTTAATGGATGACCCGTCCGACACGACGGTGGCGCGCGAACACGCCCGTCAATTCACGTGGGAACGAACCGCTCACAAGACAATCCGGGTGCTGGACAGCGCGGTTACAAAGTAATAGTCCCGCTGAAGAACTCCACCGCCTGCCCAGCTATCTGAACGCGATCGCCAAGGTCCTCGCACCACAGCTCGCCACCGCGCCGGGAAACCTGCCGGGCAAACAACTGCTTCTTCCCCAGCCGCCGCGACCAATAGGGAATGAGCGTGCAATGGGCCCGGCCCGTGACCGGGTCCTCCGGCACGCCCTTTGCGGGAGCGAAGAATCGCGACACGAAATCGCAATCTCGGCCCGGCGCGGTCACGATCACGGCGAAGCGGTCGATATCCAACAGCCCGGCCATGTCGGGCTTCAGTGCGCGCGCCTGCTCTTCGTTTTCGTACACCAGCAGGTAATCCTGCGCCCCCAGAATCTCTTTCGGCGCCGCACCCATTGCCGCGATCAGTCGCGGATGGGCTTCCACCGGAACCGCAGGCCGGGAAGGGAAGTCCATGGCCAGCCGTTCTCCACTGCGCGTTACCGTGAGACGGCCTGAGCGAGTCTGAAACTGAACGCTCTCACGTTGCGGCGCAAGATGGCGGAATACGACGAACGCCGATGCCAGCGTGGCATGGCCGCAGAGATCCACTTCGGTTGCTGGTGTAAACCAGCGCAATGCGTAACCGTCTCCGTCCGGAACCAGAAACGCGGTCTCCGAAAGATTGTTCTCGAAGGCGATGGACTGCATCCGTTCGTCGTCGAGCCATGCTTCGAGCGGACAGATTGCGGCGGGGTTGCCGGCGAAAGGACGGCTGGCGAAGGCGTCCACCTGATACATGGGCATGCGCATGAAACCACTGTAGCGTGGCGGCCGTATACTCTGGCATGCGGTTTGCCCTCGTGCTGGCAGTCTGCGCCTGCATTCTCGAAGCACAGAACGCTACGGCGAATCGGCGGAAGGCCGCCGACTATCCGGTGAGCGCGTTACGCTTTCGGCCGCTTGTGGATGAAGTGCCAGCCGAGGCCCTTCGGAATAATCTTGCTCAATAAAGCCGCTACGAGTTCTCAGCCTTCACTGCCCCCGGCGTTAAGCGTTGCAGTTAACACGCCAGCCTCGGTGTTGTTGTCAGCAGCCGGTTGTACTTTGTACTCCCAAGTTTCCATATCGCAGGAACTGTATCATGTGCGGCGGCGAAGTCGCGAAGAATGGTGGCGAATTTCTTCTACGGTTCCGTTGCTGGCGGAGGTTGCTCTCGTGCCCGTTCGGTATTGCGGTTTTTTCCGCACAGCCCGTCCAGGGCTGCGTGTTCTTCGAGTCGGCGATCAAGCCAAAAAAGATCAAATCCGCGGAAATTTACTGGACCGGGCTCGCTGGCGAGCACCTTGGACTAAAGCTGCGCTAGCCGCCGGTATATGCGCAGCAGCTCGAAAATCACCACGCCTCCCGCAGTCGCCACGTTCAGCGAGTGCTTGCGGCCGAGCATGGGAATGCGCACATGGGTATCGCACTGCTCCAGAAGCTCGGGCCGCACGCCGTCCACTTCGTGGCCAAACACCAGGCAGACCGGGAATGCCGGCGCCCAATCGAAGAGGTCGACGGCGCGGTCGCTGGTCTCGATGGCGGCGACTTCATAACCCGACTTGTGCAAGTCGCCGAGCGTCTCCAGGGCGTCAGCGCTCCTGCGCCATGGTACGGTTTCCTCCGCTCCGAGCGCGGTCTTGGTGATGGCGCGCTTGGGCGGAAAGCCGGTGATTCCGCACAGGATCAGCTGCTCGCAGGCGGTCGCGTCCATGGTGCGAAAAAATGCACCCACGTTGTAAAGGCTGCGGACATTGTCCAGAACCACGGCAACCGGCAGCTTAGTTACGCCGTCATAAGGAATTGCTGCGCGAGTGGCCAGAAACGGAAGGCGGTCGGTCATGGTCGCCGGAAGTCTCAGGATACTCCGCGACATAAGTTACCATGAGCATGCCATGAAGAGATTGATCGTTGTTTTGGCGCTGGCGGCGTCGACATGCTGCTTCGCGGATTACCGCGCGAAGGTCGTGCTGGAAAATGGCGCCAATCTCCCGTCGCCGCTGCTGTTCACGGCCCCTCCCGCCGGGCACGACCTGGCTCCCTGCCGCATCCTCGACAGCTTCGGCAATGGGGAAGTCAGGTACGTGGTTCCCTTTATTCCTCAGTATCGCGGGCCGGATCCCGGGCCTGACGACAAATGCCAGATCACCATCTGGTTGAAGGGCTATCAGAAGCAGACCGTCATGCTTCACGACGGCGCGGTCATCGTGCTGAAGCAGGCTGGCGGCGACCCGGAGGGTTCCAGCGTTTCCGCCGCCTCTTTGGACGTTCCCAAGAATGCCGCCAAAGCGTTCGATAAGGGGATCGAAGCTGTGGCCGACGGCAAGCTTCCCGACGCGCAGAAGGCCTTTGAAAAGGCCGTCGAATTTTATCCTGGCTACGCCAAGGCCTGGAGCCACCTCGGAGAGGTTCTGGCGTTGGAATCGAAGCCCGCCGACGCAGCAGACGCCTGGCAGCACGCCCTTAAGGCCGATCCCAAATACATTCGGCCGTACCTGCAGTTGATGCGTCTCGACGTGACCGAGAACAAGATGGATGACGCCGTGGCGCTGGCCGACCGCGCGATGCAACTGAACCCCGTCGAATTCCCGGGAATCTATTATTACGACGCCGTCGCTAACTATCAGTTGAAGCGCCTGGACGCAGCCGAGAAAATCGCCCGCGAGGCGATCGATCTCGACAAATCCCACGATTTTCCGCACGCCGAAGCGATATTGGGCGGGGTGCTGGCCGACAAGGGCGATCTGCGCGGCGCGGTGGAGCACTTCAACCGCTACGTCCAGCTCTATCCCAAGGCGCCGGACGTTCCCGCCATCCAGCAGCGCATTGCCGATCTGGAGCATCGCCTCGAGCAGGCAAATTAGCCCAGGCGAATTAGATTGGGGCTGCGCCTGCCCGCCTGGTACAATCGAAACGGATCTCGTCCTTAATGCTCATGGCCGATTCTCAACCGGTAGCCGCCCATGTCGGCCCCCTGCGCGAAACGCTGACCGACCTTCGCAACACCGCGCGCGATCAAATGACCGCCGCGTGGCAGATGCACATTGAGCACATTCAGGAACAGCTTGCGGCTGGCTGGCCGGAGCGTGTGGCGTGGATCTTTGACGAGCGCTTTCGCGAATTGCAGGAACGGCTGGAAGAGCAATATCGGGCGATTGTGGCGGAGCAGGTGTCGGTGGCGATCTCAGATGCGCGCGCATCGGTGCGTCAGAACTTCGCCGAGAGACTCAACCAATCCATGCGCCGGTTGCGCACGTTTGAGAACGATGCGCAGTGGGCATCCGCGGTTCTGGATGCCACTGAACCGCTCTGCGACCGCGCGGCGCTGTTCACACTGAGCGGAGCCGATCTGCATCTTGAGGCGGTGCGCGGAATACAGAAGCCGCAGGAACTGCCCGATGTGCCGCTTTCCGAAGCCCCGGCTTTCGCGTCGGTGGTGGCTACCTCCGACACTATGGTGGCTCTGCGAACGCGAGGCGAATTATCCGAGGCACTTGCCGGCCTGCTGGGGGAGGAGCCGGAACTGCGATTCCATCTGTTCCCCATCGCCACGCGCGAGCGCGTGATGGCCATTCTCTATGCCGATTCCTCCGGCGCGATCGAGGGCAGCGCCATTGAGCTGGTGGCTGGCGTAGCGGGCGCGGTGCTCGACGGCATGTCCGGCCGCTTGTCGTCCCCACCGCAACTGGTGAGGATTTCCGGCGCTGAACGAGCGACGGCGGGTATCGGCGCATGGTTCGAACTCAGCCGCCCGGAACAGGAGTTGCATCTCAAGGCGCAGCGGTTTGCGCGGGTGCAGGTGGCGGAGATGCGGCTATACAAGCCCGCGGCCGTGAAGGATGGGCGCGCCGGGCGCGATCTCTACGCCGCGCTGCAGCCGGAAATCGATAACGCACGCAAGCTTTTCCAGCAGGATTACCTAACGGCGACGCCGACTATGGTCGATTATCTTCATCTGGAGCTTGTTCGGACGCTGGCGAACGATGAAGTGGATTTGCTTGGGCGGAATTATCCCGGACCATTGGCTTAAGCGCATAGCGGGGCTTCTGGCCCTCGCCACTGCCGCCATCTGTGGTGTCTCGCTCCATAGCGAAGTCCTCGAGACAACCGCGGAAGCCTGGCGCAGCAGTCCCTCCGCGGCCACCCGTTCCGCGGTGGTTCGCTTTGCCAACGCACACCCGAAGGATCGCGACGGCGCTCTGGCGCTGCTCACGCTGGGTGCGGGCGAAATGGACGCGGGCCAGTTCGCCGACGCCGAAAAACACCTGGAAGGCGCGGGAGCGCGGCTGCCATCTTTGGGCGATTATGCGGCGTATCTGCATGCCGAAGCGCTTTACGGGTTGAAACGGCCGTCCGATGCGGTCGCCCTGCTTGATAGCGTTTGGAAGGCAACTCCGGCGACACCGCTCGCGGGCCGGGCAGCGTTGCTTGGGGCGAAATGCCTGCTCGATCTGCATCAGCCGGAGCGCGCGCTAGACCTGATTGCAGCGCATAAGGCGGAGATTCCCGACTCTTCGGCGGAACTGTTCCGGGCGCAGGCTTTTGAAGCATCGGGCAAAACTGCCGAGGCCGCGGAGCGCTATCAGTGGGTCTGGTTTGAGTGCCCGCTTTCGCCTGAAGCGCCGGCCGCCGAAGCCGCTCTGGGCCGGCTGCGTAACTCGCCTGCTTATCCGAAGGAGAGCTCCGAGCTGTTGCTGGCCCGAGGCCAAAAGTTGATGGATGGCCGGGAATACGAGCGGGCGTCGGCGGAGCTGCAGTCTTCCCTTCCGCGCATGTCGTCAGCCGATCAGGAAACCGCGCGCGTGCTGCTGGGGGCGATTCGCTATCACCGGCGCGATGCGGGCGCGTGCGATTATCTGCGCTCTCTGCAACTGACCACGCCCGAGGCCGATGCCGAACGCCTGTATTACGTGGTGTTGAGCGCGCAACGGGCCAACCGTCAGGCCGACATTCAGGATGCCCTCAACCGGCTGGAACAGTGGCACGCGAAATCCAACTGGCGATTGCAGACGCTGCTCGCGGCCTCGAACCGGTACGCTATCGATCGTCAGCCCGCTGCGGCGCAACCGCTGTATCGCGCCTGTTTCGATTCATTTCCCGACGATTCCCAGGCGCCCGGTTGCCACTGGAAATATGTGTGGAAGGATTACCTGGACACTCGCGCGGGCGCGCGGGATGCGCTTCTGGATCATTTGCGCAGGTATCCGGCTTCGGAGAAAGCGTCCGCCGCTCTGTACTTTCTGGGACGGATCGCGCAGAACGGCCGCGATTTTGCTTCGGCTCGGGCATATTACGAAGAGATCGCCACGCTGTATCCGAACGAGTACTACACGACGCTCGCGCAACAGCGTCTTGAGGAGAACGGCGTGTCGTCGGCGACGCGATCGGCGGCCGTTTCGAGCCAACTCGCCTCGCTTCACCTGGTGGACCGGCGCGCCAAAGCCGACCTTACCGCGAACGCGGCCACCCAGCTTCGTCTGGACCGGGCCCAACTGCTGGCCGAAGCCGGTCTCGACGATTTCGCGGAGGGCGAGTTGCGTTTTGCCGGGAGCCATGGCGCGCAACCTCAGGTGATCGCCGTGGCGCTGGCTGAACTGGCCGGACACCGCGATTCCCCCGATCTCGGCATTCGCTTCATCAAGCACTATGCGCCCGATTATCTGGAACTGCCGTTCAATGCCGCCACCGAACGCCTCTGGAAGCTGGCGTTTCCCATCCCGTTCCGCGATGCCCTGGAGCAGAACGCGCGTCTGAGCTCGCTCGATCCTTACCTGGTGGCCGCGCTGATCCGGCAGGAATCGGAGTTCAACCCGCGCGCCGTCTCGCACGCGAAGGCTTATGGGCTGACGCAGATTCTCCCTGGCACCGGCCGCCAGCTCAGCCGTAAGATCGACCTGCGCGGTTTTCGCACCGCGATGCTGTTCACGCCCGATATCAATCTGCGCATTGGGACTTTCTACCTTCGGCTGCTTCTGGACGAACTGCAGGGACAGTGGGAGGAAACGCTCGCGTCCTACAATGCCGGTAAAGGCCGTGTGACGCAATGGCTCGCGCTGGCGCAGTTCAGCGAACCGGCAGAGTTCGTGGAGAGCATCCCCATCGCCGAAACGCGCAACTACGTGCAGACGGTTTTGCGAAATGCGGACGTGTACCGGAAACTATACGGGCCGCAGCAAACTGAAGCGGCCAGGCGGAATTAACTCGCGACAGCGACAAGCCCCAAGCCGGGGCGATCCGGCAAAATCAACTTGCCATCC
>JBEKFB010000239.1:0-6682 GCA_050013535.1 Bryobacteraceae bacterium
GATGCCGATCATCCCAACTCAGCCGGTGAAGTGGGCAAGTGCGGGGTGTCGGTGTGCTCGCTGGCCGATATGGAAACGGTTTTCCGCGGCATTCCGCTCGGCGATGTCACCGTCTCGATGACTATCAACTCGCCCGCGCCGATTATCTGGGCCATGTACCTGGCCGTCGCCGAGCGTCAGGGCGTCCCATGGACCAGCCTCCCCGGCACGCTGCAGAACGACATCCTGAAAGAGTACATCGCGCAGAAGGAGTACATCTATCCGCCGCGCCCATCGATGCGCCTGGTAACCGATGTCATCGAATATGCGATGCGGCACGTGCCGCGCTTCAATCCGATTTCCATCAGCGGGTACCACATACGCGAAGCCGGATCGACGGCCGTTCAGGAACTGGCGTTCACGCTGCGCGACGGCATTGAATATGTGGAGTGGGCCATCGAGCGCGGCCTTCCCGTAGACAGTTTCGCTCCGCGTCTGAGCTTCTTCTTCAACGCGCATAACGATTTCTTTGAGGAAATCGCGAAATACCGCGCCGCGCGAACCATCTGGGCGAACGTGATGCGCGACCGGTTTGGCGCACGCGACGAGCGCAGCATGAAACTTCGCTTCCACGCGCAGACCGCCGGATGTTCGCTGACGTGGCAGCAACCGTACAACAACGTGGTCCGCACAACGCTGCAGGCGCTGGCCGCTGTGATGGGCGGCACGCAATCGCTGCACACGAATTCGCTGGATGAGGCCTACGCGTTGCCTGGCGAAAAGGCCGTGACGCTTGCCCTGCGCACCCAGCAGATCATCGCACACGAAAGCGGCGTGCCTGCCGTGGCCGATCCGCTGGGCGGAAGCTGGTTCGTCGAAAACCTCACGGGCGAAGTGGAGCGTGAGACCAGGATGTATATAGATCGCATCGACGCACTGGGCGGCATGATCCCGGCCATTGAAAAAGGATTCCCGCAAAGCGAGATCGCCGACGCGAGTTACGCCTACCAGCGCGCCATCG
This sequence comes from Bryobacteraceae bacterium, assembly GCA_050013535.1. GTDB lineage: Bacteria > Acidobacteriota > Terriglobia > Bryobacterales > Bryobacteraceae > CAWACP01. Next base: position 1,001 of record JBEKFB010000239.1, read on the forward strand.
AACGCGGCGAGCGAATCGTCGTCGGAGTGAACGCGTTTCAGGCCGCGGCTGGCGAGCATGATGAGCCCGTCGATCTTCTGCAGATCGATGAAACAGCGGAAGCCGGCCAGTGCGCAAAATTGAAAGAACTGCGGGCTTCCCGTGACAATTCCCGTGTGCGCACCACCCTCGGCGAGCTTCGGCGCGTGGCCGAAGGGACCGCCAATACGATGCCCGCGATCCTCGATTGCGTCCGCGCGATGGCCACAACGGGCGAAATCTGCGACGCCTTCCGCGACGTGTTCGGGACATACCAGGAGACCGGCGTTCTATAATCGGCTGTAGATATGGACGCCCGGATCCGGGTGCTGGTGGCTAAGGCCGGCCTGGACGGTCACGACCGGGGGGTCAAGGTAATTGCCCGCGCGCTTCGCGATGCGGGCATGGAGGTCATCTACACCGGCCTCCGCCAGACTCCGGAGATGATCGTGAATGCGGCGCTGCAGGAAGACGTGCAGGTAATTGGGCTGTCCATTTTGTCGGGAGCGCACCGGGCGATTGTGCCGCGCGTCATGGAGCTGCTTCGCGAAAAGAACATGAATGACGTCCTAGTCGTGGTGGGAGGAACCATCCCCGACGCGGACGCCCAGGAATTGAAGAAAAATGGCGTGACCGCGGTATTTCAACCCGGTTCATCGCTGGACGCGATCGTCGAGCTTATTCGAACCTCGGCGGTGCGCGCCTAACTGAGGAGTTAATTTGGAAGAGAAACTGACCATAGCCGTATTTGTCGACTACGACAACATCGAAATCGGCGTGAAATCTACATTGCAGCGCGACTTCGACGTCTCGCTCGCGCTCGACGCGTTCAAGGAACGCGGCGATATCGTGGCTAAGTTCGCCTACGCGAACTGGAGCCGCCAGGAACAGGCCACCCGCCGCATGGCCGAAAACGCCGTACAAATGGTACAGCGCATACCCTCCCCGCGCGGCGACAAAAACGGCGCGGACATTAATCTCGCTCTGGACGCGCTGGAGATGGCCTTCACTCACGAACACGTGAACGCGTTCGCCATCATCAGCGGCGACAGCGATTTCATCCCGCTGGTGAACAAGCTCAAGGAATACGGCAAGACCATTTACATTCTGGGCGGGAAGGCTTTCACCAGCACCATCCTGCAACAGAATTGCCACGAGTTCATCAGCTACGAATCGCTGCTGAGCGATGCGCCGGTGGTGGCGGCATCGGCTGCTCTCGCACCCGCGCAGTCCGGCCTGTCTCAGACGCTGCCAGGAGAGATTCGAGACCGCGACCGCCGTCAACATCATGGTCGCGAAGGCCGCGATCGCGAGCCGAGGGAACAGCGTGGCGATCGTGCGCGTGCTCCTCGTGCCGCTCCGCTGGATCTTGCGCAAGCCATGCCCCTGGTGGAACGCGCTCTGCAAGTGCTGGAACGCCGCGCCGTGCAGCCACAGCTTGGATTGTTGAAGTCCACTATGCTGCAGCTCGACCCGGCATTCAGCGAGAAAGCCTACGGCGCAGGCAGCTTTTCCGATTTCGTGGAGAAACTCAAGAAGGCCGATTACGTTGAGGTCAGCGGCACTGGCGGCCGTTACATCATCGAACGCAAGGGCGGCGGCGCAAGCGTCCAACCAGTGCAGGCCACGCGCCGGCCCGAGGAATCGTTGCCGCTGTTGCGCGACGTGCTGGAGCTTCATCGCCTGGACGTCGAGAACGGGGCTCCAGCCGAACAGCTTGAGCAGTGGATGCAGGAAGAGCATCCAACCTTTGCCGTGTCGGACATTGGCTTCCAGGAATTCGCCGAGTTTCTCAACTACGCGCAAGACAAGCTGGTGGTGCGCATCGAGCCCGATGAGGATAAGGTGACGGTGTACCTTGGCGCCGAATTCTATCCGCCGGCCCTGCCCGAGCGCCCGCCCGAATCGCCCGAGGAAGAGGCCGAGGAGGAGGAGAAGCAGCCGATCGTCCCCGGCCAGCCCTCCATGTTCGAACCGAATCCGCCGCCGGTGCCCGAACCGGCAGTGCGTAAACGAGCGCCTCGTGCCCAGAGGACGCCGCGCCCCCGCAAGACCGCTTCGGCCGGGAACAACGACCGGCCACGCCGGCAGCCCCGGAAGAAGAAGCCGGAATAAGGGCGAGATCGGGGCTCGACTCAGGGCCCCGGATTGGTTTCTGGGAGGCGTCTGGTTAGGCCGCCAGCAGTCGCACCATGTGATCGGGCGCACGGGACGGCGGCTCGGGGCCCGTCGTTCAGGTCAGCAATGGCGTAGTCAGTGAACTTGCCTCCCACGATCCGATTTTCGGTCATCGAATCTCGCCAGCACCGGCTTCAACAGCGCGATCTCACCGCCGCAAACCTGAACGCGCCCGATCATCCACTCGATAATGACTACGGACACCATTCTCCCGAACGGCTCGCGCGCATCTTGCCCGTGTTTCTCCGGCGCGGAACAACCACTGAATGTGAGGTTAGGGCCCTCGGCATTACGGCGCTCGGTTCGGCTTCTTGAAATACGGCGACGGAGCGGGATCTTCGCGAGACGGCTCACGCAGTTGGTCCACAGATTTTACCCCGACATTAACCACGTTGAAAAAATAAAACCTGCCGTTTGGCTCGAAATTGAGAAACCACGTGGCCCTTAGCATCACCGCCCCTGCCATGAGGCGAGGGATGTTCGCTTCATCAAAGGCCCGTGCGAGTACGCCACGAGCCGGCTCATCGTTGGCTTCCTCAGTGACGGCGTCTTGGATAAACGACTTCGGGGTGATCCCGAGACTTATGCGTATACCCCGCTTTTGGCTGATCTGACTAATGATGTCGTTTACCAAAGCGAGCAGAACATACTTGCTTTGTGGTATCGAAACCTTTGTATCCAGCATCGGCTGAAAGCCCCCGGGCCTTCCGTCCTCGCCGATCGCGACGTTCTGAAAGACCTGAACGCGCTCTCCCCCCAGGATGTACTCGAACCCGGCACGATTGCCGCTCGCGTGGTAGTAATCGAAGACGGCTTTCAGGATCGCCCTTCTGTCGTTGTCGTTGGAGATCACATCCGGAAGCGCTACGTCGAAGGACATCGGATTTCGTCTAAGTGCCAAGAGCTCTCGACCGCTCGGCGCGGTTCGCGGCTCAAGCGTCGTCCTGTCGAATACCGGGGCCTCTTCGTAGCTGATTTGCCAACCCAATTCGCGCTGAAGCGTCTCGCAGATTTCCCTCACCGGCGTGCCGCTGTGGGTGGCGATGTGCAGGGTGCGGGTCTCGGCGGCGGTAATTAGAGTCCAAGCGCTAAGGAGCGCGGGAAGCCCCTTCGCAATTGACGCAAGCCGGTTCATCTTATCTCCTTGAATCATTGAGCTGGGAAGCTTGTTGTTGCTGTGGCGTTTCCTCGCTGCACAGAAACCTGGCCGGGCATCACAATCCAATTGATAGTGTTCGTTGAGTATTGTTGTTGTCCTGTGTCGGTGTTGATTTTCATGATCTGACTGCCGGACAGCCCACAGCTTTCGCCAGCGTAGTTCTGATAGTACAGCACGACGCCGGGGCCATAACCGTTATAGTCGGGTCCGTAACTGTTGTTTAACTGCATATTCCAGTAGCTGTTCACCTGATCCGAAGTGAACTGTGCGGGTGCACCTTCGCCCACGGCTAAGTAGCATCCATCGACCAAGTTCGTTGCCGACTCATAAACCGTGCGTCCCCCAAAGGCCTGCCCGTTTTGCCCGCTGAGCCCGAGGAAGAGGCCGAGGAGGAGGAGAAGCAGCCGATCGTCCCCGGCCAGCCCTCCATGTTCGAACCGAATCCGCCGCCGGTGCCCGAACCGGCAGTGCGTAAACGCGCACCTCGTGCGCAAAGGACGCCGCGCCCCCGCAAGACCGCTTCGGCCGGGAACAACGACCGCCCACGCCGGCAGCCTCGGAAGAAGAAGCCGGAGTAACGTCGAGAGTGGGGATCAGCTCAGAGCCCCTTCGTGGCTACGGCACGATGTTCAGCGTCAGGGTGTTGGACCGAACTGTGGTCTTGCTGTAGTCGTCGAATCGGCTTAGCACCAAAGTATACGCTCCTGGTTCTGTGATTTCATAGAGCCGGGCCAGGTTGATCGTCATCCACGAACATCTTGCCCGGAGGGTGGGGGAGCGAAATCGAACTGCCGGCCTGCACTTCCTGCGGATCACCGGGACGTTGTCTGCTCGTGATCTTCCGGTCGAAGACCGTCGTTTCAACCTCAGTGCCGTTCTTTGTAAGCATGACCGCGAACGCCGTGTACACCGTGTCCGAGCTCCTATCGGAGCGCCAGTCAATTTCCTTGCTGCTAATTTGTGACGGTGGCGGTGATATTGATGGGCGATCCTAGGTGCGTTGGGTTGGCTGGAGGCGCAACGCTAATCGAGAAAACTGGGGCCGAGGAAGCGTCTCCTGACGCGCCCGGGGAGACCTGCGCAATGCAGGAAGACGCCAGCGCAAGAATTGCCGCAGTGAACACGTTCGTTTAATTTCATCCTACCTCCTTGGGCGATGGGGCTCCGCGCAGCGGCCCTCGGCAACCGCTGGGAATCTCTGATATCATTCTGAAGACTGATATCACGTTGTCCCAGAGGTGCAAATGCCGCGTGACATGTTGCTCCGCAACATCCCGGACGAAGAGTATCAATGGGTGAACACCGAACGGGAGCGGCTCAAAATGAGCCAGACGGAATTCGTGGCTTCGGTGCTCCGCAACAGCAGGCTCACCGATGAGCGCGAAAGGATGCCGCTGCTGTTCTCACCTCTGGCACCAGCCAAATCGGCCACTCCCGCCCAACTCCCATTCAAGTTTGTCGATTTGTTCGCGGGGATCGGCGGCTTCCGCATCGCTCTGGAGCGGTTGGGCGGAGAGTGCGTCTACTCGTGTGAGAAGGATCGCTACAGCCAGAGGACATATCGCTCCTGGTTTGGCGAGCAACCGGATGAGGATATCCGCGAACTCCAGGCGGCTGATCTTCCGGACCACGACATCCTGGCGGCGGGTTTCCCGTGCCAGCCGTTTTCGATCGCCGGCGTATCGAAGAAGAAGAGCCTGGGCCGTCCCCACGGGTTCAAGTGCGCCGATCAGGGGAATCTGTTCTTCGTCCTCGCGAATCTGATCGAGCTCAGGCGGCCGCCCGTCCTGTTTCTCGAAAACGTGAAAAACCTGAGATCACACGACGGGGGGCGAACCTGGCGTGTGATCAAAGACACGTTGGAGGAGCATTATTGGGTGTTCGCGGAGGTCATCGACGCCGCGGGTTGGGTGCCCCAGCACCGGGAAAGAATCTACGTCGTCTGCTTCAGTAAGGAAATCTTTCGGACGCCCCCGGCGTTCGAGTTTCCAAAGGCACCGGAAAAACGGCCGAAGCTTAAGGACATCCTCGAACCATCCATCGATCCCAAATACACGCTGTCGGATCACCTCTGGCAATACCTGCAGGATTACGCCGAGAAGCACAAGGCGAAGGGGAATGGTTTTGGATTCGGCATCGCGGACCCGGAAGGCATCGCGCGAACGCTGAGCGCGCGGTATCACAAGGACGGTTCGGAGATCCTGCTCGCCCAGCGCGGAAAGAGTCCTCGCCGATTGACGCCCCGTGAGTGCGCGCGGCTGATGGGTTTCGACGATGAAAGAGAGTTCGTCGTTTCGGACACACAGGCCTACCGGCAGTTTGGAAAT